>DATCUT010000089.1:0-2458 GCA_036561785.1 Rhodanobacter sp. | reverse complement strand
CCGTGCGGCGCGGCGCGCGGGGGCGCGGCTCGGGCTTGTCGTCGGCAACGGACCTGGCGTCGACGCCCTTGGCATCGTTCGGGATTTTGTTTTCGGTATCGGACACGGGCTATCCTCGCGGGGCGCCGTTGAATTACAGGAGGGAGGGTGTGCGTCGCGCGGAAGGCGCAAGGGGACAGGACTGTCCCGACGGACGCGTTGAATCTAGCACCCGTTGCGTATCGGCGTAAAGCCTCGCAAGCCGACCGGGCAGCGCCGGGCCGGCTTCATGCAGCGGGTTTGCAGCGGGTGGATCAGATGGCCTTGTCGATCATCTGGGTCAGCTGGCCCTTGCTGACGGCACCGATCTGGGTCGCCTCGACCTTGCCGTTCTTGAACACCATCAGGGTCGGGATACCGCGCACGCCATAGGCCCGCGGGGTCTGCTGGTTCTGGTCGATGTTGACCTTGACGATGCGCAGCTTGCCTTCGTACTGCTGGGCAATCTCGTCCAGCATCGGCGCGATGGCCTTGCACGGGCCGCACCATTCCGCCCAGAAATCCAGCAGCACGGGGGTTTCGGATTTGAGCACCTGCTCGTCGAAGGCGTCGTCGTTCACATGGGTAATCAGGTCGCTCACCGGGGATCTCCGTGGCTGGGGGCGCAAAACTGGCAGGTGCAGAACAATGGGGTGACCGGGGCGGAAAAACAAGGAGTGACGACGGGCGGGGCCGTCATCGGCTACACTCAGGCGCCCACGAAGCGCGGGTTGGGCAGGAGGAGGGCGGCAAGCCCTCATTCCAGCGCAACTCCGGGCACGATTCAAGGGCGGCTTGCACAGCCGTCCGTCAGACCGCCGGCAAATACGGCGTCGCCAGGAGTCTGGATGGTAGAAATCCAGCGAGCGAGGCAACGCAGATTTGGTCAGGTTTTTCGATCGTTTGAGGCGAATAGCCGTAGCTATTCAACGAAAAGGAGCGGGAAAGCTGACCAAATCTGCGCAGCCGCAGCCGCTGGTATTTCTGCCATCCGGACTCCCCACCGCGGCGCGACCTTGTTGACCCTGACATTGAGCCGCTTCGCCGCGCATCGCGCACCCGTCCTGCACCGCTTTCGCGCCGACATCCGGCGCCTGGAGCCAGGTGCAGCGCATCACGCCGCCGTCAGGCAAGGTCAACCATCCGCATATGTCACAAACCGTACTCACCGATACCTTCTTCACCAACTTCGATCTTCATCCGCTGCTGCAGCAGGGCCTGGACGACAGCGGCTTCACCCGCTGCACGCCGATCCAGGAAATGACCCTGCCGCTGGCGCTGGCCGGGCGCGACGTCGCCGGCCAGGCGCAGACCGGCACCGGCAAGACCTGTGCGTTCCTGGTCGCGCTGATGAATCGCCTGCTGACCACGCCGGCCGTAGCCGAGCGCAAGGACAGCGACCCGCGCGCACTGGTGATCGCACCCACCCGCGAGCTGGCGATCCAGATCGAGAAGGACGCCAAGGCGATCGGCCGCCACACCGGCCTGCGCAGCGCGCTGATCTACGGCGGCGTCGACTACGACAAGCAGCGCCAGCAATTGAAGGACGGCTGCGACATCATCATTGCCACCCCCGGCCGCCTGCTCGACTACCACAAGCAAGGGGTTTTCAGCCTCAACAGCGTCGAAGTGATGGTGATCGACGAGGCCGACCGCATGTTCGACCTCGGCTTCATCAAGGACGTGCGCTTCATCTTCCGCAAGCTGCCGCCGCGCGAGCAGCGTCAGGTGCTGCTGTTCTCCGCCACGCTGAGTCATCGCGTGCTGGAACTGGCCTACGAGCACATGCACGAGGCCGAGAAGCTGGTGGTGGAGAGCGACAACGTCACCGCCGACAAGGTGCGCCAGCTGGTCTACTTCCCGGCCAAGGAAGAGAAGATGCCGCTGCTGCTGAACCTGATCGACCGGCACCAGCCGAGCCGCAGCATCATCTTCGTCAACACCAAGGCCGCCGCCGAGCGCATCACCGAGCGGGTCAAGCGCCACGGCTGCCGCGTCGGCGCGATTTCCGGCGATGTGCCGCAGCTGAAGCGGCAGAAGCTGCTGCAGCGTTTCCAGGACGGTCAGCTGGACATCCTGGTGGCCACCGACGTGGCTGCGCGCGGCCTGCACATCCCGGCGGTCAGCCACGTCTTCAACTACGACCTGCCGCACGAGGCCGAGGATTACGTGCACCGCATCGGCCGTACCGCGCGGCTCGGCGCCGAGGGTGACGCGATCAGCTTCGCCTGCGACCTGTACGCGATGTCGCTGCCGGACATCGAGACCTACATCGGCCAGAGCATTCCGGTCGCGCCGATGGATCCCGATCTGCTGGTGATGCCGAAGCCGCGCGCGGTCGATCCCGAGTTCGCCGCGAACGCCGCCGCCGACAGCGCCGCGTTCGGCGACGTGGTACCGCCGCGTCCGGGCGAGAAGCCGCGCCATGGCGGTGGCTCCG
>DATCUT010000088.1:0-10161 GCA_036561785.1 Rhodanobacter sp. | reverse complement strand
GTGGTCGATGCGCGTGCCGAGCGCGCCGATCACCCCGGCTACGTCCTTGTCCGCCAGCGCGCCGTATACCGCATGCACCCGCGCCGGCGGCTGTGCATCCAGCCACTCGGCCAGCGCGCGGGCGGCCTGCGGGTTGTGGCCCACGTCCACGATGACCGGCGGCTCGCCGCCGATCGACTGCAGCCGCGCCGGTACGCGCACTTCATGCAGGCCGGCGCTGACCGCCGCGAAGAAGGCGCTGGGCGTGAGCGTGTCCAGGTCGAGTGCATGCAGCGCGGCAATCGCCGCCGCCGCGTTCGCGTACTGCACCGGCGCCGCCAGCGCGGGATCGGGCAGTTCCATCGCGCTGCCGTCGCGGTGACGCCAGCGCCAGCCATCCTCGTGCCGCTCGACGCCGAAATCGATCCCGGCCCGCTCGACCCGTGCGCCGCAAGCGGCCAACGCCTCAAGCAGACCGGCCGGCGGATCCAGTTCGCCCACGATCGCCGGCCGCCCGGCCCGCGCGATGCCGGCCTTTTCGCGGCCGATGCTGTCGCGGTCCGGGCCCAGCCAGTCCATGTGGTCCAGGTCCACCGTGGTGATCACCGCCACGTCGGCGTCGATGATGTTGACCGCATCCAGCCGGCCGCCCAGCCCCACTTCCAGCAGCGCCACGTCGACGCCGGCGCGGGCGAACAGGTCGATGGCCGCCAGCGCGCCGAATTCGAAATAAGTCAGCGGAACGGCATCGCCCGGGGCCGCAGCGCGCGCCGCCTCGATCCGCCCGAACGAGGCGACCAGCGCGGCGTCATTGGCATTGGCGCCGTCGATGCGCACGCGTTCGTTGTATTCCAGCAGGTGCGGCGAGGTGAACGCGCCCACACGCAGGCCGGCGGCGGTGAGCATCGCCTCTAGCAAGGCGACGGTGGAACCCTTGCCGTTGGTGCCGCCGACCGTGATCACCTGCTTCGCCGGCGCCGGCGCACCCATCCGTTGCCACACTTCGCGCACCCGGTCGAGCCCCAGCTCGATGGTATGGACGTTGACGCGTTCCTGGTACGCCAGCCATTCGGCGAGAGTGCGGCTCATGCGGTGATTTCGTGCAGATGGATCGGGCGGCATCCGCACGACCGCGCAGATGGGAAGCACAAAGTTTAAAGCATCGTCCCAAACGAACGGATGAATACTGCTGCGGTGCACGCCATGTTCATCGCGAACATGGCGTCACAACTTCGTCTTGCGCAGCTTCGTAGGGCGGACACTGTCCGCCGCTCTTGCGCGTGACAGCCATGCCCGCAGGCCGGCGGGCGGTGCCCGCCCTACCAAGGCTTGCCTCGGGATGCCGCTGTAGTGCAATGCCAGGTCCATCGAGAACAAAGGCGCTACAACACCGTCTTGCGCAGCCGCAGCGCGTTGCTCACCACCGATACCGAACTCAGGCTCATCGCCAGCGCCGCGATCATCGGCGACAGCGTGATGCCGAACCACGGATACAGCACGCCTGCCGCCAGCGGTACGCCGATCGCGTTGTAGACGAAGGCGAAGAACAGGTTCTGGTGGATGTTGCGCACCGTTGCCTGGGATAGCTTGCGCGCACGCACGATCGCGCCCAGCTCGCCCTTCACCAGGGTCACCTGCGCGCTCTCCATCGCCACGTCGGTACCGCTGCCCATCGCGATGCCGATGGTGGCGGCGGCCAGCGCAGGCGCGTCGTTGATGCCGTCGCCGGCCATCGCCACGCGGCGGCCCTCGGTCTTGAGCCGGTTCACCACCGCGGCCTTGTCGGCCGGCGATACGTCGGCGTGCACCTCGTCGATGCCCAGCGTGTGCGCCACCGTCTGCGCGGTGGTGGCGTTGTCGCCGGTCAGCATCACGATGCGCAGGCCGGCCGCATGCAGCGCCGCGATCGCCGCGGGCGTGTCCGGCTTGATCCGGTCGGCCACCGCCAGCAAGGCGGCGAGCGCGCCGTCGACGGCCAGGAACATCACCGTGGCGCCCTGTCCGCGCAACTGCTCGGCGCGGGCGTTGGCGTCGCCGCCGATCGCGATGTGCGACTCCGCCATCAGCTTCGCGTTGCCCAGTGCCGCCTCGCTGCCATCCACCTTCGCGCTGACGCCGCGGCCGGTCAGCGAACGGAAGTCCGTCGCCGCCAGCGTCGCCACGCCTTCGGCATCGGCCGCCGTCACGATCGCCCGCGCCAGCGGGTGCTCGCTCGGCCGTTCCAGCGCGGCGGCCAGCGCGAGCAGCCGTTCGCGCGGCTGGCCGTCCAGGATCACCAGTTCGGTCAGCGCCGGCTTGCCCATGGTCAGCGTGCCGGTCTTGTCGACCACCAGGGTGTCGATGTCGCGCATGCCCTCGATCGCACTGGCATCCTTGAACAGCACGCCGTGCTGCGCGCCGCGGCCGCTGGCCACCATGATCGAGATCGGCGTGGCCAGGCCCAGCGCGCACGGACAGGCGATGATCAGCACCGACACCGCGGCGATCAGCGCATGCGTCAGTCGCGGCTCGGGCCCCAGCAGCGCCCATACTGCAAACGCCATCACGGCCACCGCCACCACGGCCGGTACGAACCACGCCGCCACCTTGTCGGCCACGCGCTGCAGTGGCGCCCGGCTACGTTGTGCCTGCGCCACCAGCGCCACGATCTGCGCCAGCATCGTCTCGCCACCGACCTTCTCCGCGCGCATGGTCAGCGCGCCGTCCTGGTTCACCGTGCCGCCGGTGAGCGGATCGTCTTTCGTCTTGGCCACCGGCATCGGCTCGCCGGTGAGCATCGACTCGTCGACGTGGCTCTCGCCGTCCAGCACCACGCCGTCGACCGGCACCTTCTCGCCGGGGCGCACGCGCAACACGTCGCCGGCATGCACCTCGTCCAGCGGCACGTCGCTCTCGCTGCCATCGGCAGCGATCCGTCGCGCGGTCTTCGGCGCCAGTCCCAGCAGCGCCTTCAGCGCCGCGCCGGTGCGCCGGCGCGCGCGCAGTTCCAGGAAGTCACCCAGGGTGACCAGGGTGACGATCACCGCCGCCGACTCGAAATACACCGCGACCCGGCCGCGCATGTCGTGGAAACCATCCGGGAAGATCCCCGGCAGCAGGAACGCCACCGCGCTGTACAGCCACGCCACGCCCGTGCCCAGCGCGATCAGCGTGTACATGTTCGGCGACCACGGTTTCAACGAACGCCAGCCGCGCACGAAGAACGGCGCACCGCCCCACAGCACCACGACGCTGGCCAGCACGGCCTCGACCCAGCCAGCCACGCCATCCCACGGCGCAGGCAGATGCCAGCCGAACAGGTGCGGCCCCATCGCCAGCGCGAACACCGGCACGGTCAGCGCAACCTGCAGCCAGAAGCGCCGCGTCATCGACGACAGCTCGCCGCCATCGTCCTCGTCCAGCGTCGGCATCATCGGTTCCAGCGCCATGCCGCAGATCGGGCAATGACCGGGACCGACCTGCCGGATCTCGGGATGCATGGGGCAGGTGTAGATCGTGCCGGGCGGCGCCGGCGGTGCCTCGTGCTTTTCGAGATACGCCGACGGATCGATGACGAACTTCTCCTGGCAACGTGCGGAGCAGAAGTAATACATGTGGCCGTCATGCTCGGCGCGCTGCTTCGCCGTCTGCGGATCCACCGTCATGCCGCACACCGGATCCTCCACCGTATGTGCATGGTCGTGATGCGCGTGCTCGTGATGTGCGTGATCGTGCGCCGCAGGCTTAGCGTCACAACAATCTCCCGTCGCGCTCTTCCCGCCGGTGCCAAGATGCGTCGCCGGCACGGCATCGAACTTCGCCTTGCAGCCAGCGCTGCAGAAATGGAGCGTCTGCCCGTCATGCACGCTGACGTGCTTCGCCGTGGCCGGATCGACCGTCATGCCGCAGACCGGATCGATCGCTTTGCCGTCGGCCGCCTTGTCGCTGCCGCCGCAGCAGGAACCCTGCCCATTCATGACTTCACCTCGTCATCGCTCAACGCACGCAGGATCGGACAGTCCTCCGGCTTGCCATGCCCCGGGCACGACGCCACCAGTTGCGCCAGGCCGTCGCGCACGCGCTGCAGTTCGACGATGCGCTGCTCGATCGCCGCCAGCCGCTGCTGCGCGCGCTGCTTCACCGCCTTCACCCCGCGCTGCCGATCGGCCGACAACGCCAGCAGTTCGCGGATCTCCTCCAGCGTGAAGCCGAGATCCTTGGCCCGCCGGATGAAGCGCAACTGCGCCATCGTGCCCTCGCCGTAACTGCGATAGCCCGAGGCGCGCCGCTGCGGCTCGGGCAGCAGGCCCTCGCGCTCGTAATAACGGATCGTGTCGATCGCCACACCGACGCGCTTGGCGACGGCACCGATGGTCAGGGAGGAAGTTTGCGTATTCATGCCGCATAGTCTAGACCATTGATCTAGGTCCAGAGTCAAGCCCTCAATCGCCTGTCCCGCCATCACCGGCATCGACACGGCCGAACGCGTGGCCCGCTACTTCGGCGGCGACTCAGGCGGACGTCGGTCGACGCCTGGTGGCAGCGGCCGCCCGCTTGCCCGGGGTGCACTTGGCAGTGGCGGTCGAGCACGTGCCAGCGGACTGGCTGCAGCAGTGATCCGTCAGGTAGCCGATCAGGTCGTTCATCGCCTCGATCACCGGCGCGTAGTAGATGAAGCGCCCGCTCTGCCGGCTGCTCACCAGGCCCGCATGCGACAACTCCTTCAGGTGGAAGGACAGCGTGGCATTGGGCAGGCCCAGCTTCTCAGCTATCGCGCTGGCCGCCAGTCCTTCCGGCGCATGCTCGATCAGCAGCCGGTAGACCGCCAGCCGCGACTCCTGGGCGAGCGCGGCGAGAATCGTGATGGCTTGCTTGTTCTGCATGGCGTGGCGACGGCTCCAGATGGCTTACGGCGATTCATACCAGCGTTTGCTGCGGTTGACGATGCGCACCACCGAAAGCATCACCGGCACCTCGATCAGCACGCCCACCACGGTCGCCAGCGCCGCACCGGAATGCACGCCGAACAGGCCCACCGCAGTGGCCACGGCCAGCTCGAAGAAGTTGCTGGCGCCGATCAGCGCCGAGGGACCGGCCACGCAGTGCGGCACGCCGAAACGGCGATTGAGCCAGTACGCCAGGCCGGCGTTGAAATACACCTGGATCAGGATCGGCACCGCCAGCAGCGCGATGATCGCCGGCTGCGCGATGATCTGCCGTCCCTGGAAACCGAACAGCAGCACGAGGGTGGCCAGCAGCGCGAACAGGGACGCCGGCCCCAGGCGCTGCAGCAGTTTCTGCAACCGCGCCTCACCACCGCGGGCAAGCACCCGGCGCCGCAGCAGCACGCTGAGCACCACCGGCACCACGATGTACAGCAGCACCGACAGCAGCAGCGTGTTCCACGGCACCGTGATCGAGGAGATGCCCAGCAGCAGCGCCACGATCGGCGCGAACGCCACCACCATGATGGCGTCGTTCAGGGCGACCTGGCTCAGCGTGAATGCCGGCTCGCCGTTGCACAGGTTGCTCCACACGAACACCATCGCCGTGCATGGCGCAGCGGCCAGCAGGATCAGGCCGGCGATATAGGAGTCGAGCTGTGCGGCCGGCAGATGGCCGGCGAAGACGTGGCGGATGAAGATCCAGCCCAGCAGCGCCATCGAATAGGGCTTCACCGCCCAGTTGATGAACAGCGTGACGCCGATGCCCTTCCACTGGCGGCGCACGCCGCCGAGCGCGCCGAAGTCGATCTTCAGCAGCATCGGGATGATCATCAGCCAGATCAGCACGGCGACCGGCAGGTTCACCTGGGCCACCTGCATGCCGCCCAGCGCCTCGAAGCTGCCAGGCAACAGGTGGCCCAGCAGCGTGCCGGCCACGATGCACAGCAGCACCCAGAGGGTGAGCCAGCGCTCGAAGAAGCCGATGCGGGCGCCCTCCGAGGGAACCGGACAAGCGGTCAGTTCTGCTGATGCCTGGTTCATGCGTCTGCTTCTTCGTCGGTGATGCTGCCGATGTGATCGAGCGCCTGCTTCAGCTCGTCGCGCCCCATCGTTTCCACCGGCAGCTTCAGCAGCGCCGCGATCCGATACAGGATCAGCGTGTGGGCACGCCGAAACGCCGCGATCGCGGCGCCCGCATCCTGGGCGGCGGCCGGATCCGGCAGGCCCCAGTGACTTTTCACGAAGTCGCCGAACAGCACCGGGCAGGTCTCGTTCGCGGCGTTGTCGCAAACCGTGATCACGATATCCAGCGGCGGCGCGCCCGCTTCGGTGAAGCGGTCCCACGACTTGCTGCTGAGTCCCTCGGTGGCGATGCCCAGGGCCTTGAGCTCCTCGATCGCATAGGGGTTGACGCGCCCGGTCGGCTGGCTGCCGGCGCTGAACGCCTCGAAGCGACCCTGGCCCAGATGGTTGAGGGTGGCCTCGGACAGGATGCTGCGGGCCGAGTTGCCGGTGCAGATGAACAGGACGCGGCACGGATGCATGGCGGCGATTCCGGATTGGTTTCTATATTTCCATAATGATAGAATCATAAAATCAAAGCAACAGGAAACGTGCCCGTGCCGATCCAGGACCTGCCGCATATTGCCGCCGATATATTGGACACCCCCAGCCTGGCCAAGCTGGCCTTGCCGGCCGATGCCGACCACCCGCCGCGCGTCCTGATCCTGTACGGCTCGCTGCGCCCGCAATCGTTCAGCCGCAAGCTGGCGCTGGAAGCCGAGCGCATCCTGCGCCAGTTCGGCGCCGAGACGCGGGTGTTCGACCCGCACGAGCTGCCCCTCCTGGACAGCGTGCCGGCCAGTCATCCCAAGGTGCAGGAGTTGCGCGCGCTGTCGCTGTGGTCCGAGGGCCAGGTCTGGGTCAGCCCCGAGCGGCACGGCGCGGTGACCGGCGTGTTCAAGAACCAGATCGACTGGCTGCCGCTGGAAGACGGCAGCGTGCGGCCCACGCAGGGACGCACGCTCGCCGTGATGCAGGTCAGCGGCGGGTCGCAGTCGTTCAACGTGGTGAACGCGTTGCGCGTGCTGGGCCGCTGGATGCGCATGGTGACCATCCCGAACCAGTCTTCGGTGGCCAAGGCCTGGCAGGAGTTCGACGACGACGGCCGGATGAAGCCGTCGCCGTTCTACGACCGCGTGGTGGACGTGATGGAGGAGCTGTTCAAGTTCACCCTGCTGGTGCGCGGGCGCAGCGACTACCTGGTCGACCGCTACAGCGAGCGCAAGGGTGCCGCCGCGGCGCGTGCACTGGCGGCTGCGGCCGAGGTGCTGGAAAGCGCCGCGACGGCGAGCAAGCCCGCTTGCTGCAGCAGTGGAGCGTGTTGAGCCCGCGAACCCCGCCTGCCGCAACCGCCGACTAGACCGGCACATCCTCCGCCGCGACGAAGCCGCCGGTCTGCCGCTTCCACAGCCGCGCGTACAAACCCTCGTGCGCGATCAGCTGCGCGTGCGTGCCGGTCTCGACGATCTGCCCCTTGTCCAGCACCACCAGCCGGTCCATCCGCGCGATGGTCGACAGGCGGTGCGCGATCGCAATCACCGTCTTGCCCTGCATCAGGATGTCCAGGCTGTCCTGGATCGCCGCCTCCGCCTCCGAGTCGAGCGCCGAAGTCGCTTCGTCCAGCACCAGGATCGGCGCGTCCTTCAGCAGCACGCGGGCGATCGCGATGCGCTGGCGCTGGCCGCCGCTGAGCTTCACGCCGCGTTCGCCGACCAGCGCGTCGTAGCCGGTGCGGCCTTCGCCGTCGACGAGTTGCGGAATGAATTCGTCGGCGCGTGCCTTGCGTACCGCGCCGAGAATCTGTGCCTCGCTGGCGTCGGGGCGGCCGTACAGCAGGTTGTCGCGGATCGAGCGGTGCAGCAGCGAGGTGTCCTGGGTGACGACGCCAATCTGCGAGCGCAGGCTTTCCTGGGTGACGTGCGCGATGTCCTGGCCGTCGATCAGGATGCGTCCGGCCTCGAGGTCGTACAGCCGCAGCAACACGTTGACCAGGGTGGACTTGCCGGCGCCGGACGGGCCGACCACGCCGATCTTCTCGCCCGCGCGCACGTCCAGGTCGAGCCCGGCGATCACCCCGCCCTGCTTGCCGTAGTGGAAGTGGATGTGCTCGAAATGCACGCCACCGTTGGTGACCTCCAGCGGCATCGCACCTTCGCGATCCTGCACCGCACGTGGCCGCGAGATCGTGGTGATGCCGTCCTGCACGGTGCCGACGTCCTCGAAGATGCCGTTGACCACCCACATGATCCAGCCCGACATGTTGTTGATGCGGATCACCAGCCCGGTCGACAGCGCGATCGCGCCCACCGTCACCCGGCCTTCGCTCCACAGCCACAGCGCCAGCGCCGAGGTGCCCACGATCAGGAAGCCGTTGAGCGTGGTGATGCTGGCGTCCAGCGCAGTGGTGACGCGGGTCATCCGGCGCAGCTTGTCGGTCTGCTCGGCCATCGCGTCGGCCACGTAGGCTTCCTCGCGCCGGGTATGCGCGAACAGCTTCAGCGTGAGCACGTTGCTGTAGCCGTCGACGATGCGCCCCATCAGCTTCGAGCGCGCCTCCGAAGCCAGCCACGAGCGCTGCTTGATGCGCGGGATGAAGAACGCCAGCAGGCCGACATAGGCGAACACCCACGCAATCAGCGGCGTAGCCAGCCAGACATCCGCCTGCGCGAACAGCACGACCGCGCTGCCCGTATAGATGGTGACGTACCAGATCGCATCGACTATCTGCACCGCCGATTCGCGCAGCGCGCCGCCGGTCTGCATGATGCGGTTGGCGATGCGCCCGGCGTAGTCGTTCTGGAAAAAGCCCAGACTCTGGCGGATCACGTAGCGGTGATTCTGCCAGCGGATGCGGTTGGTCAGGCTGGGCACGATCGCCTGGTTCACCAGCAGGTCGTGCGCGCCAATCGCCAGCGGCCGCACGATCAGCGCGACGAAACCCATCCACAGCAACTCGTTGCCGTGCCGCTGGAAGAAGTCCGCCGCCGGCGCACCCTTGGTCATGTCCACGATGCTGCCGATGAAGCCGAACAGCGATACCTCGACGATCGCCACCACGAAACCCACCGCGATCGCCACGGCGAACACCGGCCACACCTGGCGCAGGTAGAACGCGTAGAAGCGCCACACCGACGTCGGCGGCATGCCGTCGACCGGTTCCTTGAACGCGTCGATGAGGGATTCGAACCAGCGGAAGATCATGGGCATTCCGGACGTGCGTGGGCCGTCATTGTGCTTGAAGCCCGCACGATGCGGTGTGACGCGGCGGTTAGCGATGCACCGCAAGCGGGCGTGATCGCTCCGGCCCGATGGGCAAAGCCAAGAGACACACCTTGTACGTTCGCCCTGAGCGCAAGCCCGAAGGGCTGAAGTCGAACGGCGGCCCGCCGACTCCGCTGCGCTACGCCCGGGGTGAACGGATGGAGGGTGTTCGAACTCCCGCAGGCAGGCAGGGTGCCGGCAGCAAATCTGAACGCCAGCCGCGAAGGCGGCCGCTCATCCCGCCGACGCGATTGACCGCCTGCAGCGGCGCTCCGATCATGGGCGGATGCCTATCCTGTTCCGTTGCCTCCTGCTCCTGCTGCTGACCCTCGGCAGCACCGCGTCGCTTGCCCAGAGCAGCGACCCGTCACCGACTGCGGCGCCGGCGGCGACACCCGCGCAGACACTGGATCAGCTGGGCAGCCAGCTCGACACCGTCAAGGCCGCGCTGAAGGACAAGAAACCCGACGTGCCGCTGGCCGACCTGCGCACCACCGCGCTTGGTGTACAGGATCAGGCGCGCCAACTGGCTGCCGACCTCACGCCACAGATGACCGCCTTGCAGGCACAGCTTGCCGTGCTGGGTCCGGCACCGGCAAAGGGAGCTCCGGCGGAAGCGCCGGAAGTCGCTGCGCAGCGCCGCAAACTCGACAAGGCGCAGGCCGACCTGGACGCGCAGATCAAGCAGGCGCAGCTGTTCGGTCAGAACGCGACGCAACTGGCGGCGCAGATTTCCGGTCTGCGCAACGACGAGTTCCAGGCGCGGCTGGCCTCGCGCACGGCCACGCCGTTCGGCCGCACGTTCTGGGCCGATCCGGTACGCACGTTTCCGGATGACATGGTGCGGCTCAAGCGCCTCGGCTCGCGCTTCGCCGGCGCCGTGGCGCAGGCATGGCAGCCGCCGAACCGGCAGCCGCTGGCATGGTGCCTGATC
>DATCUT010000087.1:0-15248 GCA_036561785.1 Rhodanobacter sp. | reverse complement strand
GGCGCCTTCCACCTCGGCGGCGATCGCACGGATCGCCTCCAGCGCCGCTGGCGTGCGCAGGGTGACCTCGATCGTCGGGATGCCGCCGGCGACCAGCGCGCGCGCCATCGGCACCGCGGCCTTCGCGTCGTCGATGATCACCACCGGGATCACCGGCGCCAGCCGCATGAGGGTTTCGACTTGCTGCTGCTTCGGTTCGATGGGGCTCATGGAATCACTCGACAGTGGGTTCTTGCAGGGGCGCTCCCTGTGCGCGATGCCTTCCGTGACATGGCGAAGAGCATCGCGCACAGGGTGCGCTCCTACGGGGACGTCATGACAGCACGCCGGCGCCGAGGTCGGCGCTGGCGGCGGCCTGGCGGAACAGCCCGAACAGTTCGCGGCCCATGCCGCTGTGTTCGCCGGACAGGTCGGCAGTGTGCGGCAGGCGCGCGTCCAGCTCGGGTGCTTCGAGCAGGACGTCCAGACGTCCATTCGCCGCATCCAGCCGGATCATGTCGCCGTCGCGGATCTTCGCGATGTTGCCGCCGGCCACTGCCTCGGGGGTGACGTGGATCGCCGCCGGCACGCGGCCGGAGGCGCCGGACATGCGGCCGTCGGTGAGCAGGGCGATGCGGTGGCCGCGGTCCTGCAGCAGCGCCAGCGTGGGGGTGAGCTTGTGCAGTTCCGGCATGCCGTTCGCGCGCGGGCCCTGGAAGCGCACCACCGCCACGAAGTCGCGATTCAGCTCGCCGCGCTTGAACGCGCCGGCCACCTCGTCCTGGTCGTCGAACACGATCGCCGGCGCCTCGATCAGCAGCCGATCGTCAGGCACCGAGGAGACCTTGATCACCGCGCGACCGAGGTTGCCTTCGAGCATGCGCAGGCCGCCGTCGGGTCGGAACGGTTCGTCGATGCCGCGCAGCACGCCGCGGTTGCCGCTCTGCTGGTCGACCGGCTTCCAGTGCAGCGCACCGGTGTCGTCGAGGTACGGCAGCTGCGCGTAGCCGTCCAGACCGGTGCCGAAGATGGTCTGCACGTCGGCGTGCAGCAGGCCGGCGCCGAGCAACTGGTCGATCAGGAAGGCCATGCCGCCTGCCTCGTGGAACTGGTTCACGTCGGCGTACCCATTCGGGTACACGCGCGCCAGCAGCGGGATCACGCCGGACAGTGCGTCGAAATCGTCCCAGCGCAACTGGATGCCGGCGGCGTGCGCGATCGCCACCAGGTGCAGCAGGTGGTTGGTGGAGCCGCCGGTGGCGTGCAGGCCGATCACGCCGTTGATGATCGCGCGCTCGTCGATGATGTGGCCGAGCGGCAGGAACGCGTCGCCCAGCGCGCTGTGCGCGGCGACGCGGCGCACCACCTCGGCGGTGAGCGCGTCGCGCAGCGGCGTGTCCGGCGCGGTGAAGCTGGCGCCGGGCAGGTGCAGGCCCATGATCTCCATCAGCATCTGGTTGGAGTTGGCGGTGCCATAGAAGGTGCAGGTGCCGGCGGCGTGGTACGAAGCCGCTTCGGCCTCCAGCAGCTCGGCCTTGCTCGCCTTGCCGTCGGCATAGGCCTGCCGCACTTTGGATTTCTGCTCGTTCGGGATGCCGCTGGGCATCGGCCCCGACGGCACGAAGGCGCCGGGCAGGTGGCCGAAACTCAGCGCGCCGATCAGCAGGCCGGGCACGATCTTGTCGCAGATGCCGAGGAACAGCGCGCCGTCGAACATGTCGTGCGACAGCGCCACCGCGGTGGCCAGCGCCACCACGTCGCGCGAGAACAGCGACAGCTGCATGCCGGCGCGGCCCTGGGTGATGCCGTCGCACATCGCCGGCACGCCGCCGGCGACCTGGGCGGTGAAGCCGGCGTCGCGCGCGACCTGGCGGATCAGTGCCGGGTAGCGTTCGTACGGCTGGTGCGCCGACAGCATGTCGTTGTAGGCGGTGACGATGGCGAGGTTGGCGCGCCGGCCGCTGCGCAGCGCCGCCTTGTCGTCGCTGCCGCAGGCGGCGAAACCGTGCGCGAGGTTGCCGCAGGACAAATGCTCGCGCTGCGGGCCGCTGCGGTCGATCGCGTCGATCCGCTTGAGATACGCCGCGCGCGTCTCGCGGCTGCGCTCGCGCAGGCGTTCGGTGACTTCGGCGACGACGGGATGCAGCGTGCTCATGATTCATTCCGGTTGTGTAGGAGCGCACCCTGTGCGCGAACGGCGGGCATCGCCCGCCCATGGGATGACCAGGCAACCGCAAGAGCATCGCGCACGACCGAAGGAAGTCCCTTGCGGACAGGATGTGCTCCTACGGGCACCAGTACACCGCCACCGGCACGCGCTGCTGGGTCAGCACCGCGCGCACCGGATAGTGCTGCGCGGCATCGAGGCCGAGCCGCGCGTCGGCGAGCAGGTCGCGTTTCTTCTCGCCGGCCACCAGCAGGTACAGCGCGCGCGTTTGCAGCAGCGTCGGCAGGCTCAGCGTGATGCGCGGTTCGCCGGCGCCGGGCGCATGCATCGGCAGCACACGGGCGCGGCCGTGCAGATCCAGCGCCTCGGCCAGGTGGTCGCCGCCGGGGAAGAACGAGGCGGTGTGGCCGTCGTCGCCCATGCCCAGCACCACCGCGTCGAACGGCAGCGGCAGCGCGTCGATGCGCGCATTGGCGATGGCCAGTCCGGCTTCGGGGGTGGCGTCGCCGGTGTACAGCGGAATGAACTGCGCAGCACCGGCGGCGTGCTGCAGCAGCAGCGATTTCACCAGCCGTGCATTCGAACGCTCGTCGGTCTCCGCCACCCATCGTTCGTCGACCAGGGTCACCTGGACCCTGGCCCAATCGAGTTTCTCGCGCGACAGGCGGGCGAAGAAATCCTTCGGCGTGCTGCCGCCGGAGACCGCCAGCACGGCGTGGCCGCGTTCGGCCAATCCGCTGCGCAGGCGTTCGGCGACGCGTTCGGCCAGCGCCGCGGCCTGCGCGCGGCAATCGGTGAAGCTGTGTGTGGTGACGTTCAAGGGGGGATGCATGGTGGTGATGGTGCGCCGGTCGGTCGAGGGGCCGGCGCAGCTCTTGTGGCCAGGGGAAGTTCAGTCTGCCGCAGGCCAATGCAGCGGCAGGTGAACCGGGTTATTCACTGTCCTCGTTCCAGGTGCGGCCGTCGCGCTCGATCAGCGCCACCGCGGCGCTTGGGCCCCAGCTGCCGGCGGTGTATGGCCGCGGCGGTTCGCCGCTGTCGGCCCAGGCGGCGAGGATCGGGCCGGCCCAGCGCCACGCCGCTTCCACTTCGTCGCGGCGCATGAACAGGGTGGGGTTGCCGCGCACCACGTCGAGCAGCAGGCGTTCGTACGCGTCGGGCTGCTGCACGCCGAACGCCTCGGCGAAGCTCATGTCCAGCGGCACGTGGCGCAGGCGCAGGCCGCCGGGGCCGGGGTGCTTGATGGTCAGCCACAGCTTCACGCCTTCGTCCGGCTGCAGCCGCAACACCAGCCGGTTCTGCGACAAGGTGCCGGCGTCGGCGTTGAAGATCGAGTGCGGCACCGGCTTGAAGGTGACCACGATCTCCGACACCCGGCTCGGCAGCCGCTTGCCGGTGCGCAGGTAGAACGGCACGCCGGCCCAGCGCCAGTTCGCGATCTCCGCCTTCAGCGCCACGAAGGTCTCGGTGTTGGACTTGCTGTTGCCCAGTTCCTCCGGATAGCCGGGTACGCTGGCGCCCTCGGCCACGCCGGCGCGGTACTGGCCGCGCACGGTGAGTTGGGCGGCATTGCTGTCGTCGATGGCTTTCAGCGAATGCAGCACCTTCAGTTTCTCGTCGCGCACCGCGTCGGGCGCCAGCGACGACGGCGGCTCCATCGCCACCATGCACAGCAGCTGCAGCATGTGGTTCTGCACCATGTCGCGCAGCGCGCCGGCACGGTCGTAGTAGGCGCCGCGATGGCCGACGCCGAGAGTTTCGGCCACGGTGATCTGCACGTGGTCGATATGGCCGGCGTTCCACAGCGGCTCGAACAGCGCGTTGCCGAAGCGCAGCACCAGCAGGTTCTGCACGGTCTCCTTGCCGAGGTAGTGGTCGATGCGGAAGGTCTGCGATTCGTTGAAGACCTTGCCGACCGCGTCGTTGATCTGGTTCGCGCTGGCGAGGTCGCGGCCGATCGGTTTCTCCAGCACCACCCGCGAGGCACCTTCGTTGAGCTTGTACTGGCCCAGCCGGTTGCAGATGTCGACGAACAGTTCCGGCGAAGTGGACAGATAGAACACGCGGATGTGGTCGGGCTGGTTGCCGATGAAGGCGGCGAAATCGTCCCAGCCTTCGTCCTTGCGCGCGTCCAGCGGGCGGTAGAACACCTGCTGCAGGAACACGTCGAGCTGCGCCGCCGCGCACACGCCGATCAGCGCTTCGCGCAGCTGCGAGCGGTAGCCATCGTCGTCCAGCGCCTCGCGGGCGATGCCGACGATGCGGCTGCTGGCCGGGATCTGGCCGTCGAGGAAGCGGTGGAACAGGGCCGGCAGCAGCTTGCGCACGGCGAGATCGCCGGTGCCGCCGAAGATCACCAGGTCGAACGGTTCGACCGATTGGGAGGAAGCAGTCACGCAAACACCTCAGACGACGCCGAATGGCGGGCAGGGCCGGATGGCGCGATACCCGGGTTTTCGCCGATGGTACCAGTGAAATACCAGACCGACTACCGGTCTGCATACGAATTCATAGAATCATCTGATAGTCGTGATGAAGTCGATCCGCCTCCTCAAGCTCCGCTCACCCTGAGCATAGGCCGCAGGCCGAAATCGAAGGGTCCACGACGCATGCACTTCGATTTTGCCAGCTGGCGCAGGCTACGCTCAGCGTGAACGGGTTCTTGGGCGGGCTTGCGGCCAGTGGTTCGCTATTGGTATCGTTCGTTGCATGGAAGCTGCCCTCGCCAACGAATACCGCCGGATCTGCCGCGATCCGGCCACGCACCAGCCGCTGGCCTACCTGCGCCTGCGTCGGGCGATCCGCAATATCGTCGAGCACCGCGACATCGAGCCGGGCCAGGCGCTGCCCAGCGAGCGCGATCTGTCGCAGGCGCTGAAGCTGTCGCGGGTGACCGTGCGCAAGGCGATCGCCGGCCTGGTCGAGGAAGGCCTGCTGACCCAGCGCCACGGCGCCGGCACCTTCATCGCCGAGCGCATCGTCAAGCCGATGTCGCGGCTGACCAGCTTCACCGAGGACCTGCGCGAGCGCGGCCTGTCGCCGCGTTCGGAATTCTTCGAGCGCGGCATCGGCGAGGTGACGCCGGAAGAGTCGATGGCGCTGAACCTGTCGCCCGGCTCGCTGGTGGTACGCCTGCACCGCGTGCGCTACGGCCAGGACGAACCGCTGGCGATCGAGCGCAGCGTGGTGCCGGCCAGCGTGCTGCCCGATCCGCTGCTGGTGCACGACTCGCTGTACGAGGCACTGGAAAAACTCAACGCCCGCCCGCGCCGCGCGCTGCAGCGGCTGCGCGCGGTATCGCTGAACGCACAGCAGGCGCGGCTGCTGCACGTCAACGTGGGCAGCGCGGGGCTGAGCATCGAGCGGCGCAGTTTTCTGGACGACGGCCGCGTGGTCGAGTTCACCTGTTCCTGGTATCGCGGCGACATCTACGACTTCGTCGCCGAACTGCAGACCGACTGAAGGATCGATATGGACGCCCGCGACACCTTGATGTACCAGGAGGCGCACGAGTCGGCCGCGGTGGTCGCGCGCCAGTTCGCCGCGAACGAGGCTGTTGTCGGCGCGCTGGCGCAATCGCTGCGCGCGCAGCCGCCGCGTTTCATCGTCACCTGCGCGCGCGGCAGCTCCGACCACGCCGCGGCGTATGCGAAGTACGTATTCGAGACCCAGCTCGGCATCGCCACCGCGTCGGCGTCGCCGTCGGTCACCTCGGTGTATGCCGCCGAGCAGCAGTGGCAGGGCGCGCTGTTCATCGCGATCTCGCAATCGGGCAAGAGCCCCGACCTGTTGCGCAATGCGCAGGCGGCAAAGATTGCCGGCGCGCGCGTGGTGGCGCTGGTGAACGTCGAGGATTCGCCGCTGGCGGCGCTGGCCGACACGGTGATCCCGCTGCACGCCGGGTCGGAGCGCAGCGTGGCGGCGACCAAGAGCTACATCGCCGCGCTGGCCGCGGTGCTGCACCTGTGCGCGCGCTGGCGCGGCGACGTCGAGCTGGGCGCCGCACTGCAGGCGCTGCCGGATGCGCTGCGCAGCGGCTGGGATGCGGACTGGTCGGCGCTGAGCGAAGGCCTCGTCCATGCGCACAACCTGTTCGTGGTCGGCCGCGGCTACGGCCTCGGTATCGCACTGGAGGCGGCGCTGAAGTTCAAGGAAACCTGCGGCCTGCACGCCGAGGCGTTCAGTGCCGCCGAGGTGAAGCACGGCCCGATGGCGCTGGTCGGCCCGGACTTCCCGGTGCTCTGTTTCGCGCAGGACGACGATACGTTGGCCAGCACCCTGGAAGTGGCGCGCGAATTCCGCAGTCGTGGCGCGCAGGTGTTCGTGGCCGCGCCGGGGCAGCACGGCGCGGGCACCTTGCCGGTGGCCGCCGGTTTGCCCGCGCTATGCACGCCGCTGCTGATCATCCAGAGCTTCTACCGCGCCGCCAGCGAGCTGTCGCTGCGCCGTGGCTTCAATCCCGACGTGCCGCCGCACCTCAACAAGGTCACCGAGACGGTTTGAACCTGTGTAGGAGCGCACCCTGTGCGCGATGCTCTTCGTCACGTTGCGCAAGAGCATCGCGCACAGGGTGCGCTCCTACAGTTCATCGCTTCCACGGGTAATCGCCATGCCTCACTCGCTCACCAACGCTCGCGTACTCACCCCTGACGGTTGGCGCAACGACCTCGCCGTCGTGCTCGACGGCGATCGCATTGTCGACCTGCTGCCGCTGTCCGCTGCGCGCGTGCGTGACGCGCAACAACATGATCTGCACGGCGCCATGCTGCTGCCCGGCTTCATCGACGTGCAGGTCAACGGCGGCGGTGGCGTGCTGTTCAACGAGGCGCCCACGGTGGAGACATTGCGCCGGATCGGCGCCGCGCATCGGCGCTTCGGCACCACCGGCTTCCTGCCGACCCTGATCAGCGACCGCGTGGAGGTGATGCGCGCGGCGCTGGACGCGGTGGAGCAGGCGCTGGCCGAGGGCGTACCCGGCGTGCTCGGCATCCATCTGGAAGGCCCGTACCTGGCACCGGCACGCAAGGGCGTGCACGACCCGAAATATTTCCACGTACCGGGTCGCGACGAGCTGGCGATGCTGTGCGCGCCACACCGCGGCGTGCGCCTGCTCACGCTGGCACCGGACCAGGTGCCGCTGGCCAGCATCGGCGCGCTGGCTGCCGCCGGGCTGATCGTCTGCGCCGGACATACCGCAGCCGACTACGAAACGACCCGTGCCGCGCTCGCGGCCGGCGTGCGCGGCTTCACTCACCTGTTCAACGCGATGACGCCGTTCGGCAGCCGCGAGCCCGGCGTGGTCGGTGCCGCGCTGGAAGACGCGATGAGCTGGTGCGGCATCATCGTCGACGGCCATCATGTGCATCCGGCCAGCCTGCGCGTGGCGATCGCCGCCAAGCCGCGCGGCAAGATGCTGCTGGTCACCGACGCGATGCCGCCGGTCGGCGCGGATCGTCCCGACTACGTGCTCAACGGCGAAACCATCATCGCCAAAGACGGCATCTGCCAGACCGCGCAAGGCGTGCTGGCCGGCTCCGCGCTGGACATGGCCAGCGCGGTACGCAATGCGGTGCAGTTGCTCGGCCTGTCGCTGGAGGAAGCGGTGCGCATGGCCAGCACCTACCCCGCCGAGTTCCTCGGCCTCGGCGGCAGTCATGGCCGCATCGCTCCCGGCTATCGGGCCGACCTGGTGATGCTGGACGACGAGTACCGCGTGCAGCAGAGCTGGATTGATGGGAGCCCGGAATAGAACACCATCACGCGCCGCAAAGCCCGAATAGGCGCTGGCGCAAATCCCCTTTGCGGCGCTTGCAGGATGTTCAGTCGACCCTCACGCCATAGTTGACGAGCGCTTGTTGCAACGGGCTCAGCTGGGCCGCGTAGCGGTGCCACTGGCCAAGGGTGCGGGAATGAATCGCTTCGCGCACCTGGACGCTGCTGGGGGTCGCCACGGGCGCGACGTTGCGCTCGGGATGCAGGCAGTCCTCTTCCATTTCCAGTCCGCAATGGTGCAACACCTGATGAAGGGTCGCCGCAGGGTCATTGACCAGCGAGGCATATGAGACGTCGAACATGACGCCTGGCAAGCTTGCCCGCCAATGGTCCGTCAGGCGCACATACTCACTGTAATAGTGCGCAAGTGCGTGTTGTTCGTAGCAATAAGGGGATGCCATGCCGGACATCATCTTGAGATTGGACCAGCAAACATCCATCGGATCGCGCGTCAGATGCAGTATCCGCGCCTGCGGCAATGCGCGTCGGATGAACGGCACCATTCGCACGTTGATGGGTAGCTTGTCGATGTAATAACGATGCCCCTGTGCGCGCCATTGGGTCTGTTTCAGGTAGCGGGCGCCTAGCTCGGCAAAGTCAAAGTCCACCTCTTCACAGCGGCTGATAGCCGCCAGCATGCCTTCCGTGCCTCTGGGCGCAACATCGGTTACCCAATGGAACTGCCGCTGGAAGTCCAGGATCTCGCCAGCGGAAACCACATCCGAGTGACCGGAAAGCATATGGTCGAGCAAGGTCGTTCCCGAGCGGGGCATTCCAACGATGAAAATGGGAATCGGGCCATCGAACCGAGGCGTGCTGCCAGTTGTCACCGTAGCGAGTATGTCCGAGCAATGGATCAGCGCCTCGGTCAGTGCACTCTCGCCGGCTCCGTCGTAAAGATTTATTTCTTGCATTAGCGCATTGCTGCGTTCCAGTGCTGCCCATGCTTCTCCTCGCTGCCCCAGGTCGTCATGTACCTTGAAGATCGCTGATTCAAATTCGGCTCGGGAAAACTTATCGCGGACAGTGACACTATCCGCCGCCATCCCAGCCAGCGAGTCACGAAAGAGTTCAAGATGATTTGACTCGAGTGTCTGCTTGCGCAGATTGGCAAGAATGATCGCTGAGTCACCATGGCGCGGCCAGCGCTGCAGGCATGCCAGCAACACGCTTTCGGCCTCGGTTATCCTGCCCGTGAATTGATGCAGCATGGCGTTGAGATAGTATTCGCTGCTCGTCGTGACACCCTGCGCCACGGCTCGGTCCATAAATATCCGCGCTTCGGATATTTCCCCGAGCATCCAGTGGAGTCGAGCTTGCTCGCTCAGCACCTCTGCCGGAGGATCGGGCGCGCGCCCGAGATGCGCCAGGCACGCGCGCGCGCCCTGGATTTCGCCATTGATCGACAGGTGCCACGCCAGATGGATGATTGTCGGGGCGTCATTGGGCAGCATCGGCACCGCCTGCAGCAGCTGCGAAGTGGCAGCGCGCATGCGGCCTTGTCGGAGAATCACGGCGGCAAGCTCGATACGTAACGGAACGCTTTGCGGCTCACTCTGCAATAGTGATTCGAGCGCTTTCTGCGCTGCCGTCCACTGTTTGCTGTCAATGAATTCTCGGACCCGTCGGAAAAGTGCGGCACTCGAGATGGAGGTATCGGTGACGTTCATGGGTATTCCCGGCGACTGCTCGAATCGACGAATGTAATCCGCCGGCTGCCAGATTACGGCATCGTTTCGAGCAATGGATGATCGCGGTTCCCGGTTCGGTGCCCTGCTCAAGGTGCGAGGTGGCAACGACCCGTGCTGCGGCAATGGGCTTGGTGGCCACATGAAAAAGCCACCGACCCGAAGGTCGGTGGCTAGGTTCGGCCAGTTTCAGCCGTTGTCAGCTATCAGTAGTCGTACTGGACCGACAGACGCACCGTGCGCGGCGGCTGCCAGTAGATCCCGTCGCCGTAGCTGTTGTTGATGGACACGGTATTGACGCCGTCGAAGGCGCTTTCGCCAGCTGCATCGGTCTGGATCGGCCGCTGCTGATCCAGCGCGTTGATCACATCCAGGTTGAAGCCCAGCTTGTGGTCGGCAAACGCCGGCGCATAGTGCACGCCGAGGTTGACCTGCTCCGTCCATGGCGTATGACCTGCCGAACCTGGGGGCATGCGGATACCGTGGCACCAGTGGTAATTGCCGCTGCCGCCGCCGTTATAACCGGTCGGGTCGCCGACGCCTTCGGTGCCGTAGTAGCCCAGGCACTCCTTCGGCGTGCCGGACTGGGCCAGCAGCGTGCCGGAGACCAGCCATTCCGGGGTGATCTGGTACGCGCCGCGGAAGCGGATCTGGTGTTTGCGCACGTTGGCCAGATCGCCGTCCTGGCCGTCCATCAGCTGCCAGCTATCCCAGTCCTCGGTCTTGGACACGTCGCCCTGACCGAAGTCGGAACGCACCTGACCCTCTGTATTGCCGAAGCCACGGCTGAAGGTGTAGTCGAGGCGGGCCATCCACTTGCCGTCGAACGGATGCTCCAAGTACAGGTTCAGCGAACCGATCTTGCGCCTGACGCCATTGATGTAGCCCCAATCCTTCTGACTCATCGACACGATCATGTCGCTGCTGGTCGCATTTTGCGACTTCACCAGCATGTCATTGGTGAGGCCCGGGTTGATCAGACGGCACGACGATGCGCCGTATAGCGAGTTGTAATAATCGGCATCCGGATTGTTGGAATCGACCTTGGCAGGGTCGACACCCATGCTGATCATCTTGGTGGCTATCTGGCCCGCCGAACATTCGTCGTCGATGGCGGTTTTCAGGTCGCGCCACATGGCCTTGGCACCGTAGGTCCAGTCATCATTGAGCTTCTTGTCGAAGCCGAGGATGAACTCATCCACGTATTCGGGCTTGAGGTTGCGCGCAGTGACTTCATCCGTATTCTTGGGCAAGCCGTATTCGCCATCCGGCGACGTGGGTGCGTCCAGTGGTGCCAGGCCAGTGGGCACACCGTTCGCGTCAATGCCGGTATAGCTGAATGGCTGGGTGATATAGGTCGAGCGGTTTGCCGCACGTTCGGCCGCGTTATCCGGCAGCGCCAAGTAGTAACGGCCCACGTTGCCATAGACCTTGAACGAGGAGTCGCCGTTCACGTCCCAGCTGGCGCCGATGCGTGGCTCCCACTGGTTCTTCTCGTCGACGAAGGCCTTGCCCACGTCGTTGTAGTTGGTGAAGTGGTCGTTGCGGACGCCGATGTTCAGCAGCACGTTGGAACTGACCTGCCAATCGTCCTGCAGATAGTAGGCCTTCTGGCTCGCCGTCATGCTGGTGGCCCAGCCGATGGTGCGCTTCTGCACGTAGCCGTTCGGGTGAGCCGGGGAGATCGGGAAATAGCGCCAGTAATAGTTTACTGCCGGGTTGAACGGATTCTGATTGTCAGGACCCTGGTGGCTGGCCTTGTAGTTCATGTTGTCGATACCGACGGCGAGGTCGTGATCGCCCAGACGGTAGTCGAAGTCGGCACGTAGGCCATGGGTGGCATTGGTTGCCTGCGGAGACGTCCAGGTGGTGTTGCCCTGGGCGTTCACAATACCGTTCGGGCCGGTGCCAGGCGGCAGGTAGGCCGGATTCTGGTTGTACGGCCGCGAGATGAAGGGCAGCGGGCTGGTGTTGCCGTAGACAACGGGGTCCTGGAAGCGGGCCTTGCCGTACAGGATGCTCAACGTGGCCGAGTCGGTGATGTAGCTTGTGAAGTGGCCAAGGTAGAACTGCGCGTTGTCCTTGGTCACATCGTTGTTGTTGGAGAATGCTCCGGACTTCAGCGTGCTGTTGTCGAATTGATAAGTCTTGCCGGCACCGTTGGCCTGGTTCTGTTTCAGCGCCGTCAGTTCCAGGATATTGCTGTCGGTGATGTTCCAGTCCAGCTTGCCGTAGAACTTGGTGTTCTTGTCACGCAGATACTGAACCTTCTGGTTGGCCGCCGATTCCACATTGGTGGTCTGGTCCCTGGTGGTCTCGGCTGCCAGGAACATGAACAGCTTGTCCTGGATCAGCGGACCGCCGACGTAGGCGGAGTAGGTTGTTTCCCACTGCTTGTTGTCGTTGCGGTACTGGTTGAGCGTACCCGGCTTGCTTGGATCTTCCAACTGGTAATGGGTGAAGCCATCGGGGCTGGCGGGGTTGGCGACATCTGCGGGGATTGCGGGGTTGCCGTAACGGTTGTTGACCGGCGTGCCCTCGAGGAATCGCGGCTGCCAGACCACCTGGGCACCGAAGTGCCATTCGTTGGTGCCGCGCCTGCCGATCTGGTTGATCACGCCACCGTCGGAGCGGCCATACTTGGCGCTGTAACCGCCGGTCAGCGTTTCCTGCTGGTCGATTGCGCCGTAGGGCAGCGCAAAGCCACCCAGGTTCTTGTACGGCTCGCCAGTGTTGTAGCCGTTCACGTAGTACGCGTTCTCGGACACGCTCGATCCGCCAAAGGCGACCGCGTTGGGGAAGAAGCCGCTGCCTTTGACCGTGCCCGGAGCGAGGAGGGCGATGGACTCCGCGTTGCGACTGATCGGCAGTTTCCGCAGGTCGGCGGCGGTGATGACCGTGCTCGAACTGACGCTGGAGACGTCGATGGCAGGCAATGCATTTGCCGAGACGGTCACCGCGCTCAGCGATGTCGTTTCGGCACTGAACGTGACCACTGTGCCGGCATTGGGCGCCAAGGACACCTTGCGTGTGTCGACGACCGCGCCATCTTTCTTGAGCGAGACCGTGTAGACACCGACCGGCACATTGCTGATCTGGAAACGCCCAGAGCTGTCGACGGCAACTTCACGCGTCAGGCCCGTTGCGCTGGTGGCGCTGACGGTTTCGCCCGCAGCTGCCGGTGCCTGGCCGAATATGGAACCCGTGGTGGACTGTGCCATGGCGACACCACCGAGGCTCATGCTCAATGCCAGGGCGAGAGCGGTGTGGCGCCACCTTGGATTATGGATTTTGTTGTAACTACTCATTGACAATGAATCTCCCCAGAGTGAAAGGCCCGAAGGCCAAGTGACGTAATTCGATCAACTCACCGATAAGCAGGCTGGATGCATGCTGGCAGCCGCCGATTGTTCCATCAGTCAGGCACAGAGCCTCGTGCCGTCGCGTCGTATCCATGGCATTCAGCAGCTTGCTATCCGAACATAAAGCGACATAAATACCGACGTCAACAAAATCTTCATGATTATTATGAATTAGTAAGAAGTTACGATTCACGATGCTCTAATCGGTAATAATTTGCGATTATTGCTTCTTTGATTCTCATTTTCTGAAGGAGACTTCAATAATATTGGCGCTGACAGAAACAATGAGGGCGAAAGCCTGAAAACGCTCTTTTAACGGAGGTTTGATTTGCGTGAATTTCACGCCGGCGTTAAAGTTGCGTCGTTCAGGTGTCCTGACGGCGCGTTGTCGGAGGGATGAAACGGGAAGCCGGTGCGTGGTGTGCGAACACACTGCAAGGCCGGCGCTGCCCCCGCAACGGTAAGCGAGATCACGAGCGGCGAACGCCACTGTGCATGGCACGGGAAGGCGCCGTTCAAGGCATGCGGACAACCGCGCGCCACTCGCCAGCCCGGAGACCGGCCCGAACGATTCCTGGTGGCTCGCGGTGGGCGAGGCCGAACCACGTGTCGGTCGATCCTGCCTGCCCGTCGTTCCGTCTTCCTTCCCCGCTTGCCGTCAGCTCATTGAACCCATGAGCCGTGCGCGGGTGCGCGGCGTAGAGGAACGAACATGATGAAGAAGTCCCTGCTGGCAGCGGCGCTGCTCAGTTGCACGATGGCCGCGCAGGCCGCCGACCAGAGCGATGCATCGGCGCTGGCCCCGGTGATCGTCACCGCCACGCGCACCGCGATCACCGCCGACGAGGCGCTGTCGTCGGTCAGCGTGATCACCCGCGCCGACATCGAGCGGCTGCAGCCGCTGTCAGTGCCGGACCTGCTGGCCGGGCTGCCCGGGGTGAGCTTTGCCAACACCGGCGGCTACGGCCAGCAGACCTCGCTGTTCATGCGCGGCACCAATTCCACCCACACCTTGCTGCTGGTCGACGGCGTGCGGGTGGCTTCGGTCAGCGCCGGGCTGGCGGCATTCGAGCAGATTCCGGTGGAGCAGATCGAGCGCATCGAGATCGTGCGCGGCCCGCGTTCGAGCCTGTACGGCGCCGATGCGATCGGCGGCGTGATCCAGATCTTCACCCGCCGGGGTACGCGCGATGGCGGCCTGAGGCCCTCGTTCAGCGTGACCACCGGCAGCAACAAGCTGCTGCGCGGCCAGGCCGGCCTGGCCGGCGGCAGCGAGCACGCCTGGTACAACCTCGGCGTCGGCGCGCAGTACACCCGCGGCATCAATGCCTGCCGCATCGGCGCCGGCGTGGTGTTCGCCGGCTGCTTCACCGACGAGCCGGACCGCGACGCCTACCGCAACAAGAACCTCAGCGCCAGCGGCGGCTACCACTGGGACAACGGCGCCGAGCTCACCGGCACCTGGCTGCGCAGCCTCGGCGAGATCCATTTCGACGGCAGCTACCAGAACCGCAGCCGCACTTTGCAGCAGGTCGCCGGCAGCAGTTTCAGCTTCAACCCGATAGAGGCGTGGAAGACCACGCTGAGCGTGGGCCAGAACCTGGACCGCTACGACAACTACGAGAACCGGGACTTCGTCGGCTACATCTATTCACGGCGCAACCAGGCGTCGTGGCAGAACGACCTCAGCGTGGCCAGCAACCAGCTGCTGACGCTCGGTATCGACTGGCAGGGCGAGCACATCGACAGCGACACCGGCTTCCTCGCCAGCCGCCGCAACAATACCGGCGGCTACGTGCAGTACCAGGGCACGTTCGGCCGCCACGAGGTGCAGCTGTCGGCGCGGCGCGACCACAACGGCCAGTTCGGCGACCACAACACCGGCGCCGCGGCATGGGGCTACCGCTTCGAGCATGGCCTGCGCCTGTCCGCCAGCTACGGCAGCGCGTTCCATGCGCCGACCTTCAACGACCTGTACTACCCGTACGGCAGCGGCAATCCGGACCTGAAGCCGGAAAAATCGCGCAGCGCCGAACTGGGCCTGAGCCAGCAGCAGGAGACGTGGAACTGGGCGCTGAACGCCTACCAGACCCGCATCGACCAGCTGATCGCGCTGGACAGCAACTACTTCCCGTCCAATATCAGCAAGGCGCGCATCCGCGGCGTGGAAGGCCAGCTCGGCGTGAACCTCGCCGGCTGGCAGCTGCAGGCCTACCTGGGCTGGCTGCAGCCGCGCAACGAGGACGGCGGCGCCAACGACGGCCGCACCTTGCCGCGCCG
>DATCUT010000086.1:0-4164 GCA_036561785.1 Rhodanobacter sp. | reverse complement strand
GTCAGCCGCGGGTCGCTGCGCCAGCGCCAGCCGCCATTGGCTTCGGCCAAGCCACGCTCGACGATCGGCCGCGCCAGTTCGGCGGGCAGGCCGCTGGCCATGCTGCGTGCGGCGATCGCCTGGGCGACATCGCGGAATATTCGCAGCGGCTTGCCGTTGTCGCCACGCGGTGCCATTGCGTCGCGGAAGCGCTGCAGCGTGCGTGAGCCGTCGTCGCCGAGCGGGCCGAGACCCTCGATCAGCAGCAGCCGTTCGATCCGCTCGGGCGAGGCGGCGGCGACCAGTGCGGCGATGCCTGCACCCAGCGAGTGGCCGAGCAGGCTGTAGCGATCCAGCCGCAGCGCGTCGGCGGCGGCCAGCACGGCCTGCACGTAGTCGAGATAGTGATAGCTGGCGCCGGTGGCCAGGTGATCGGAGTGGCCGTGACCGGGCAGGTCCAGCGCGATCACCCGGTAGCGTGTGACCAGCCGCGGCGCCAGCCGGGCGAAGCTGCCGGCGTTGTCGAGCCAGCCGTGCAAGGCCACCAGCGGCGGCAGCGTTTCGTCGCCCCAGACCTGGGCGACCAGGCCCAGGTGCGGCAGGGTGATGCGGCACTCGACGGGTGTCGTCACGCGGCGGCTTCCGGCCAGCCGCCCAGATGCCGGCGCACCAGCGCGGCGAGACTGTCCACCTGTTCGGCGCTGTCGTTCAGCGCGGGGATATAGCGCAGCGCCTCGCCACCGGCTGCGGTGAAGAAGTCGCGGTTCTGCATCGCGATCTCCTCCAGCGTCTCCAGACAGTCCACCGCGAAGCCGGGGCAGGCGACGTCGAGTTTGCGCACGCCATCGGCGGCCAGCTGGCGCACGCTGGCGTCGGTGTACGGGTGCAGCCAGCGCTCGCGGCCCACCCGCGACTGGAAGCTGACGATCAACTCCTCCTCACCCAGTTGCAGCCGCTCGCGCAGCAGTTGCGCGGTGTGGCGGGACTGGTCGAGATAGGGATCGCCCAGCCGCACGTAACGTTCGGGAATGCCATGGAACGACAGCAGCAGTTTTTCGCCGCGGCCGTTCGCCGCCCACCAGCGCTCGATGCTGGTGGCCAGCGCGTCGATGTGGCCGGGGTCGTCGTGGTAGTCGTTGACGATACGCAGCTCCGGCGGCCAGCGCAGATCCTTGAAGGCGTCGGCGACCGCGTCGATCACCGAGCCGGTGGAAGTCGCCGAATACTGCGGATACAGCGGCAGCACCAGCAACCGGCGCACGCCTTCGCGCTGCAGCTGCCCGATCGCATGCGCCACCGACGGTTCGCCGTAGCGCATCGCCAGCGCCACCCGCAGCGTGCCGGGCTGCTGCCGGTCCAGCTCGGCCTGCAGGCCGGCCGCCAGTGCCTCGCTGCCATAGCGCAATGGCGAGCCGCGTTCGTTCCAGATCCGCGCGTAGGCATGCGCCGAGCGCCGCGGCCGCACGCGCAGGATCACCCCGTGCAGGATCAGCCACCACAGCCAGCGCGGGTAGTCGATCACCCGTGGATCGCCCAGGAATTCAGCCAGATACGGCCGCACGGCGCCGGCGGTGGGGGCGGTCGGCGTACCCAGGTTGACCAGCAGCACGGCTGCCTGAACGGGCTGAACGGACGGCGCATCGGAATGGCCGGCAACGCCGGTATAGTTGCTGCTGCGTGGCATCGTGACAGTCGTGGCCATATCAGCCGTGGAGTCTGCCACAAGCCCGGCGCACAGCGTTGCGCCGCGCCCTTCCCCGAACCCGTGTGGAGCTGCCCATGTTGAAGACATCCCTGCAACGTCTGCTGCTGACTGGCCTGGCCCTGCTGTTGCCGGCGATGGCCGCACACGCCGAGGATCCGCCGCTGGTACGCGCCACCAATGCCGTGCGCGTGATGAACGACATCATGCAGGCGCCGGACAAGGCGATTCCGCAGGACCTGCTGCGCAACGCCAGGGCGATCGCGGTGATCCCGGACATGATCAAGGCCGGCTTCATTTTCGGCGGCCGCCGCGGCGAAGGCCTGATCTCGGTGAAGGGCGCCGACGGCACCTGGTCCAATCCCAGCTTCATCACCATGACCGGCGGCAGCGTGGGCTTCCAGGCCGGCGTGTCGTCGACCGACGTGATCCTGGTGTTCCGCACCCAGCGCGGCGTGGATTCGATCGTCAACGGCAAGTTCACCCTCGGCGCCGACGCGTCCGCCGCGGCCGGCCCGGTCGGGCGTACCGCCACCGCCGCCACCGACGCGCAGTTGAAGGCCGAGATCTATTCCTACTCGCGCACCCGCGGCCTGTTCGCCGGGGTGGCGCTGGACGGTTCGGCGCTGCGCATCGACTATGATGCGAATGCGGCGGTGTATGGCGCAGGCATCACGCCGCGGCGCATCTTCGAGGGCGGCGTCAGCAACGTGCCGGCACCCGTGGTCGACTTTCGCGACCGGCTCGAAGAGTACACTTCACGCTGATACGGAAAGGCCGGCGCGCACTGCGCGATGGGTTTCCGGTTCCATCCGTTTTCGAGGTAGCACATGAGCATCTGGCATCTGGTAATCCTGCTGGTCGTGGTGGTGGTGATCTTCGGCACCGGCAAGCTGCGCAACATCGGTTCCGACCTCGGCAATGCCATGCGCGATTTCAAGAAAGGCCTCAGCGGCGACGAGGACGAGGCCAAGCGCAAGGAAGAAGCCGAGCGCCTGCGCGCCGATCCGCCGGCCAGCCCCGCTGACAAGGCGACGCAGAGTCAGCGCGACTCCAGCGACCCGAAGTAAGCCGCGGCGACGGGCGGGTTGCGGCGATGATCGAGATCAGCTTCGGCAAGCTGGTGCTGCTCGCGCTCATCGCGCTGATCGTGCTCGGCCCGGAGAAACTGCCGGGCGTGGCGCGTACCGCCGGCGCCCTGCTGCGGCGCATGCGCAGCGGCTGGGACGACGTGCGCGCCGAGGTGGAGCGCGAATTGCAGATCGAGGAAATCAAGCGCAACGCCCGCGAAGTCGCGGCGCGGGCGGAGGCGGCACAGACAGAACTGGACGCCACGCTGCAGCAGGTGCGCGACATGCAGAACGCCGCGCCTGCGCGCGATGAAGCGGTGGCGGACGAGATGGCGGCAGTCACCGGTCCCGCCACCGAAGCCACGGCTGCGGACGAGCCGGACAGCGCCACCGGCGACCTGTTCGCCGGCATGAGCGGCCCGGCCTCGACGGCATCGAAGGAACCGCCGCATGGCCACGCCTGAACCCGACGTCGACCTGCAGCAGGGGCTGTTCTCGCACCTGCTGGAGCTGCGCACGCGCCTGCTCAAGGCCTGCGCCACCGTGCTGGTGGTGCTGCTGGCGCTGGTGCCGTTCGCCAACCGCCTGTACACGGAGCTGGCCGCGCCGCTGGTGGCGCGGCTGCCCGCGGGCGCGCACCTGATCGCCACCGAGGTCGCCAGCCCGTTCGTCACCCCGCTGAAGCTGGCGTTCTACGCGGCGCTGTTCATCAGCATGCCGATGATCCTGTACCAGTTGTGGGCCTTCGTCAGCCCGGGCCTGTACAAGCACGAGAAACGGCTGGCCCGGCCGCTGCTCGCCGCGGCGCTGGCGCTGTTCTACATCGGCTGCGCGTTTGCCTATTTCCTGGTGCTGCCGGCGGCGTTCCGTTTCCTCACCGCGATCACGCCGCAGGGGGTGGAGATGATGACCGACATCACCCACTACCTCGATTTCGTGATGCTGATGTTCTTCGCGTTCGGGCTGTGCTTCGAGGTGCCGGTGGCGGTGGTGGTGCTTGCCGCGATGGGCATCGTCGACGTGGACAAGCTGCGCAGCAGCCGGCGCTACGCCATCGTCGGGGCGTTCGCGATCGCCGCCTTCATCACCCCGCCGGACATCACCTCGATGATCATGCTAGCGGTGCCGATGTGCCTGCTCTACGAGCTGGGCGTGCTGGCGGTGCGCTGGCTGGTGAAGCCGGGCGCGCTGAAACCGGACGCGAGCTGAGCGCGCTTCTGCCCAGCCGGCTCAGTACAGGTCGATCGGATCGACATCCAGCGACCAGCGCACCTTCCGCGCCGCCGGCAGCGCAATCAGCGCCAACTGCCATGAGCGCAGCATGCCGTGCAGCGTGCGGCGGCTGGCGGCTTCCAGCAGCAGCTGGCCGCGATGCCGGCCCGCGCGCAGCGGCATCGGTGCCGGCATCGGCCC
>DATCUT010000085.1:0-6903 GCA_036561785.1 Rhodanobacter sp. | reverse complement strand
GCCGGCGTGGTGCTGGCCGGGGCCGGCGTACTGGCCGGCGCCGGTTCGTTCTTGCCGCAGCCGCCGAGCAGCAGCAGGCCGGCCACGGTGGCGCTGTACAGCGCGGTGAGATGCATGGATCGTGTCATGGGAACTCCGGTGTCGATGACGTGGCGGATGCCGCTCCATGGCTTTGGCAGGGTGTTGAAAGACACCCTGCTGGTGCGGGCCATCCGTGGGCCGCCGCGAATCAGGTACGCCAAGTGCCTGATTCAGCGTAGCCAGGTACGGACAAATCCGTCTGGAACGGATTTGGACAGCCGTAGGCTGGCCTGCAGGGTTCGTCCCATGGATGGGACGCACACATGCGCCGGACCTGGCGCGTTGGAACAGGGCAGGACGGCCCTTTTTCAACAACCTGTGGGGTCAGGACACCGAGGCTAGCGCCGCCGATCTGAAGCGCCGATTACCGGCGGAAATCGCCGGGTCCGGACTTTCACGCGGCGACGACGCGCGGCGCTACTGCCGAACCGTGCGCGGATTGTCGGGCGTGGCCGGCGTGCTGCTGCGGAACGGGTTGATGTCCAGCCCGCCGCGGCGGGTATAGCGCGCGTACACGCTGAGCCGCCGCGGCGCGCAGCGCTGCGTCAGGTCGACGAAGATGCGTTCCACGCATTGCTCGTGGAATTCGTTGTGGGTGCGGAACGAGACCAGGTAGCGCAGCAGGCCGGCGTGGTCGATCGGCGCGCCGTGGTAGGCGATCTGCACGCTGCCCCAGTCGGGCTGTCCGGTGACCGGGCAGTTCGAGCGCAGCAGGTGCGAGACCAGGGTTTCCGCCACCGGCGTGGCGGCGATGTCGGCCTGCAGGAAATCGGCGTTCGGCGGGCCGTAGTGGTCGATGGCGATGTTCTGGTCGTCGAGCAGGCGTCCATCCAGTTCAACGACGGGGAGCGCGCTTGCATGCGCGTCGCGCAATTGCACGTTGACCACCGCACCGGCCGCCGCGGACAGGTCGTGCATCAGGGTGGCGGACAGCGTCGCGGCGTCAACGATGCGCTCCTGCGCGAAGCCGTTGAGGTACAGCTTGAACGACTTCGATTCGATGATGTGCGGCGAGGACGCCGGCACATGGAACTCGGCCAGCGCCACCCGCGGCTTGCCGCGCAGGTCGAGCCACGACAATTCGTAGGCATTCCAGACATCCACGCCATGGAACGGCAGCGTTTCGGCCACGCCGATCTCGGCGCGCTTGTCCGCGCGCGGGATCGGAAACAGCAGGCGCGGATCGTAGCGGTCGGCGTAGACGGTGTCCTTGCCGAGCGGGGAGTGTTCGGGGGTGCTCATGCGGTGAAGTTTAGCCCCTTCACCGAGGACCCTCCCAGGTTGATGCGCGCGCGCAGGAGCCCGCTGGCGCGCGATGCTTTTCGCCGGGAATCGGGAATCGCAGATCATCGCCCGCGAGCGGGCTCCCACGGGAGACGAGGGGATTTGGACGTCTTACACGTTCACCATGTGCATCATCGAGTCCGCGTAGCGGTTGCCCGTGGCGGCGCCGGGTGGAAACGCCGCGTCGATGGCCGCAAGTTCGGCCGCACTGAATTGCAGGTCGAGTGCGCCGAGGTTCTCGTCCAGCCGGCTGCGCCGCCGCGTACCGGGAATCGCCAGCACGTCGTCGCCCTGCGCCAGTACCCAGGCCAGCGCCAGCTGCGCCGGCGAGCAGCCCCTGCTGGCGGCCAGTGCCTTCACCTGCTCGACCAACTGCAGATTGCGGGCGAAGTTGTCGCCCATGAAACGCGGGCTGTTGCGGCGATAGTCGTCGGCGTCAAAATCGTCCGGCGAGCGGATCGCGCCGGTCAGAAAACCGCGGCCCAGCGGCGAATAGGCGACCAGGCTGACGCCGAATTTGCGGCAGGCGGCGAGCATGCCGTTCATTTGCGGGTCGCGCGTCCACAGCGAGAATTCGCTTTGCAGCGCGGCGATCGGATGCACCTTGCACGCACGTTCCAGCGTGGCGCCGGAGGCTTCGCTCAGGCCGAGGTAACGCACCTTGCCGGCGACAACCAGTTCTGCCATCGCGCCGACGGTGTCCTCGATCGGCACGCCCGGGTCGACACGGTGCTGGTAGTACAGGTCGATGGTGTCGATGCCGAGCCGCTGCAGGCTGGCGTCGCAGGCCGCGTGCACGTAGTCCGGGCGACCGTTGACGCCGCGCGCCTGCGGGTTGTCCGGATCGCGCACGATGCCGAACTTGGTGGCGATGAAGGCCTGCTCGCGGCGGCCCTTGATCGCCTTGCCCACCAGCACCTCGTTGGTGTGCGGACCGTACATGTCGGCGGTGTCGAGCAGGTTGAGGCCGCGGTCCAGCGCGTGGTGGATGGTGGCGATCGATTCGGCGTCGTCGTGCTGGCCGTAGAACGCGCTCATGCCCATGCAGCCGAGGCCGAGGGCGGAGACGGCCGGACCGTTGTGGCCGAGAGTACGGGTCTGCATGGTGGATGCTCCTGCGGGCTGGCTGGATGCCTACGACGCGCGCGGCGGGCCGGGGCGTGGCGCGCTGGTGCCCAGGGTGTCGCTGGTCAGCGGAGCGCCGGCGGTGATCAGGGCGCCGCGCTGTTCGGCCAAGGGCAGGCGCAGCATGCAGTCCTCGAAGCCGGCCAGTTTCTGGAACACCGGCAGCGCCTGCACCTGCGCCACCAGCGCGGCCATCAGCGGCCAGCGTTCGGCGTCGATCGTGTAACGCACGAACGAGGCGGTGCGGAAGAAGCTGGCGAGGCTGATGTCGGCGATCGACAGTACGCCGAACACGAAGCCTTCGTCCGGCAGCTGCTGTTCCAGGTAGTCGAGCGCGGCGGGAATCGCCACTTCGCGCGCATGCTGCACCACCGCCTCGTTGGGCGCCTCGCCGAAGACGTGGCGTTTGATCGCCAGTTGGTGGAACAGCCGCCAGATCAGTCCGTCGGCCAGCCGCGTGTCGGCGTATTCCTCCAGCCAGCGGGCGCGGGCGCGGTCGGCGATGTCGCGCGGATAGACTGCCGGCGTGGACTGCTGGTCTTCCAGGTACTGGCAGATCACCGAGGAATCGCTGAGCACCAGTTCGCCGTCGACCAGCACCGGTATGCGGCGCAGCGGGCTGAGCCGGGTGAATTCGTCGTTGCCGACGAACGGCGCGATCGGGTCGATCTCGTATTCCAGCCCCTTCAGTTCAAGGCATACCAGCACCTTGCGCACATAGGGTGAGAGGTAATTGCCGATGATTCTGAGGCGCTGCGCCATGACGCGACTCCGGGAACACGGATGCCGCAGCGTGCGACGGCCGGCGCAGGCCCGTCAAGCAGGGCCTGCGGCGGTGTTCAGCCGGCGGCATCCGGCAGTGCCGGGATCGCTTCCGTGGGCAGACGGCGCGGGCCGCATGGCCATCATGTGCCGGCGCATTTGCGGCAGGGCGGCGCAATCGGGACCAATGGCAGGGGTGCCATCGGTCATGCTCACGTTAGCATCGGCTGTTCGGGTGCACCTGGGCCAGGATCGGCAACCGCAGAAATCCGCTTTCGCAAGGGGAACGCAACATGGGCTTGAAGATCAGCAGTTCGCGCGTGCTTGGCGCGCTGGTAATGGGAACATTGTCCGCCGGCGTCGCCGCGCAGGGACGCACGCTGAGCGCGAACGACTACGCGCGGGCGGAACGCTTCATGAGCTACAACACCGCGCCGCTGGTCGATCACGCGGTGCAGAAGGTCGAATGGCTGGACGACGGCCACTTCTGGTATGTCGACCACGATGCCGGCGGCGATCACTTCGTGCGGATGGAGGCGGCCAGCGGCAAGGTCGCACCGCTGTTCGACCAGGTGAAGCTTGCCGCCGCGCTGGGCAAGGCCGGCGGCAAGCCGGTCGATGCGAAGAAATTGCCGGTGACCGGCTACGAAGTGCGACCGGACGGGCGCCTCGATATCGCCGTGCGCAGCAAGCACTACGTGTGCGACCTCGCCGCCGCCGAGGCGAGCTGCGTCGACCGCGCCTCGCTGGTGAAGACCGGCAAGGAGCCTGGCGCGCTATCGCCGGACAAGAAGAGCGAGGTGTTCATCCGCGACTGGAACCTGTGGCTGCGCGACGTCGCCAGCGGCCAGGAAACCCAGCTCACCACCGACGGCGTGGAGAACTTCGGCTACGCCACCGACAACGCCGGCTGGAAGCACACCGACAAGGCCATCGTGGAGTGGTCGCCGGATTCGAAGCAGATCGCCACGTTCCAGCAGGACCAGCGCAAGACCGGCGAGATGTACCTGGTCAGCACCAGCGTCGGCCATCCGAAGCTGGAGAAGTGGAAGTACCCGCTGGTCGGCGACAAGGACGTGACGATGATCGAGCGCGTCATCGTCGACGTGGCGGCGAAGAAGGTGCTGCGCCTGCAGATGCCGCCGGACCAGCATCGCTCCAGCCTGTGCGACGACGTCAGCTGCGGCCCCGACGGCGGCTGGGACGACGTGAAGTGGGCGGCGGACGGCAAGACCCTGGCCTTCGTCTCCACCTCGCGCGACCACAAGCACGAATGGTTCCGCATCGCCGACACCAGCACCGGCAAGGTGCGCACGGTGTTCGAGGAAGTGGTGCCCACGTACTACGAGAGCGGCAACGGCGCGGTGAACTGGCGCTACCTGCCCGAGACGAACGAGGCGATCTGGTTCAGCGAGCGCAACAACTGGGGCAACCTGTACCTGTACGACCTCACCAGCGGTAAGCTCAAGCGCGCGATTACCAAGGGCGAGGGCAACGTCACCGAGGTGCTGAAGGTCGATCCGAAGACGCGCACCGTGTGGTTCCGCGGCGTCGGCCGCACGGCAGGCGTGAACCCGTACTACCAGCAGTTCTTCAAGGTCAGCCTGGACGGCGGCAAGCCGGTGCTGCTGACGCCGGAAGCGGCCGACCACACCGTCACGCTGTCGCCGGACGGCCGGCACTTCGTCGACGCGTACTCCACTACCACCACGCCGCCGGTCACCGTGCTGCGCAGTTCCGACGACGGCCGCAACGTGGCCACCGTGGCCACTGCGGACATCTCGCGCCTGAAGGCCGCCGGCTGGGTGCCGCCGATCCCGTTCACCGTGAAAGGGCGCGACGGCAAGACCGACCTGTACGGCGTGATGTTCAAGCCGACCAACTTCGATGCGTCGAAGAAGTACCCGATCATCGACTACATCTACCCGGGTCCGCAGACCGGCTCGGTGCGCGGGCGCAGCTTCCTGCCGGCGCATGGCGACAACCAGTCGCTGGCCGAGCTGGGCTTCATCGTGGTGGCGCTCGACGGCATGGGCACGCCATGGCGTTCGAAAGCATTTCACGACGCCTACTTCGAGCACGTCGAGGACAACACCCTGCCTGACCAGGTGCTTGGCCTGAAGGAACTCGGCAAGAAGTATCCGTGGATCGATCTCGACCGCGTGGGCATCTGGGGCCACTCCGGCGGCGGCAACGCCACCGCGGCCGCGATGTTCCACTACCCGGATTTCTTCAAGGTCGGCTGGGCCGAAAGCGGCAACCACGACAACCGCAACTACGAAGACGACTGGGCCGAGAAATGGCAGGGCCTGCTGGTCACCGACAAGGACGGCAAGACCAACTACGACGCCCAGGCCAACCAGAGTTTCGCGAAGAACCTGAAGGGGCGGCTGATGCTGGTGCACGGCACGATGGACGACAACGTGCCGCCCTACCAGACCCTGCTGGTGGCCGACGCGCTGATCAAGGCGAACAAGGATTTCGACCTGCTGCTGATCCCGAACGCCCACCACGGCTACGCCGAGGCCACCCCGTACGCCACCCGTCGGCGCTGGGATTACTTCGTGCAGCACCTGGCCGGGAACACACCACCGGCGGCGTACCAGCTGAAGGCATGGCCCTGGCGCTGAGCGGGTGTGAGCGTGTGAGGTGTCGCCGCTTTTGTTCCTCCCCCTGCTTGCGGGGGGAAAGAGCAGAAGCACAGGTTCGATCCTTCCCCTTGCGTAGCAGGGAGGGCTGGAGGCAGTGCTCCGAACTTAAGGGATTCCAAAGCTCGTCATTCCGGCGAAAGCCGGAATCCAGAGTCTTCGGAGCGTGACGAAAGTCGCTAGATCCCGGCTTTCGCCGGGATGACGGGCCTTAAGTTCGGAGTATTGGGGCAGGAGGGGGCTTTAGAAGTTTCGGTCAGCGCAGGCTCGTCGGCTTCGCGATACCCTTGGCGATCGCTTCGTCGAGCAGCTTCCTGATCTGCTGACTGGCCTGGCTGGTGGCCTGTTCCTGGCGCTTGCCCAGAGCTTCCTGTTGCGCGCCGAGCGCTTCCTGCTGCTTGCCCAGTTCGGCCTGCTGCCGGCCCAGTGCCGACTGTTGCTGACTGAGCTTTTCCTGCTGCTGATCGAGCTCCTGCTCGCCGGCTTCCAGCTTGATACGGTTCGCCTGCGTTTCCGCGGAGCGTTCATGCTGGCTGGATTGCGCGGCGAGCATGGCTTGCTGGTTGGCCAGCATCGCGCGCTGGCCGGCGAGCTGCCCTTGCCTGGCGCCCAGCATGCCTTGCTGCGCGCCCAAGGCTCCCTGCTTGCCGCCGAGCGCACCTTGCTTGCCGCCCAGCTCGCCTTGTTGCCTGGCCAGGGCGTCGACCGGCGCGTAGGCGGCCTTGGCACGTTGCACGTAGGCGGGGTCGTCGATCAGATAGGCCTTGTCGCCACGGCGAAACCACATCGTGGGCTTGCCGTCCCGCTGCAGGCGTTTCGCGGCGGCGAGGTCGACATCGCTGCCGTTGACGATGGCGGCATCGCCGTCGAGCAACGCGAAGCCTTCGCCGGCGTTGCTATGGATGGCGACGTTGGCGTGGTGGACGCGCAGACCGCTGGCGTCGTGCGGCGGGGCAGGGGGCAGCGGTGGTGCCGGCGGCACGGCGGGCAGGGCGGGCACGGC
>DATCUT010000084.1:0-14104 GCA_036561785.1 Rhodanobacter sp. | reverse complement strand
GCGGCGGCGCGCAGCACGGCCGCGTCCAGCGCCGGGCCGGGCTCGTTCTGCGGCAGCTGGCGATACAGCGCGGCCAGATCGGCTTCGCCGGGCAGCATCTCGTCCGGCTCGCGTGGATCCTGTGGTGGCAGTGGGGTGGTCATTCGGACAGCACTTCGCGTAGACGGGTCATGGCATAGCGCAGGCGCGACTTCACCGTTTCGCGGCCGGCGCCGGTCACCGCGGCGATCTCCTCCAGGCTCAGTTCCTGTTCCAGCCGCAGCAGCACCGCCGTGCGTTGTTCGTCCGGCAACTGCTCGATCGCGCGCTGCAGGCTGCGCCGGCGCTCGAACTCGGACAGGGCGTGGTCCGGTTGATCCTGCTCCGGCGTGGCGACGTTGGCCAGCGCGGTTTCGGCCTCGTCGCCATCGGCCATCGGCCGCTGGCGACGCACACTGTCGATCATCAGGTTGTGCGCGATCTGCAGCAGCCAGGTACTGAACTTCGCCTGCGGTTGATAGCGTGTCCGCGCGCTGATCACCCGACTCCAGGTTTCCTGGAACAGCTCGTCGGTGCGATGCGGATCGCGTACGCTGCGCAGCAGGAACCGGTACAGCATGCCGCGATGGCGCGCATACAGCGCCTCGAACGCGGCAAGGTCGCCGTGCGCGTAGGCAAGCATCAGCATCGCATCGGGATCGACCGCGGCATCCATGGGGTGCGAGGGTAAGCCAAATCGCCGGGTAGCGGGTAGGCGCTGGTGCTTCCTGCGAAAAGCGTTACCCCACCCAGCCTCCCCCTGCGAGCAGGGGGAGGCTGGGCCCGATGGCGCCACAAGGCCGGAAACCTCAGCGCGCGGCGGTGTCGCCGGCGTCGTCATGGCCGTGCGTGGCCAGCCCGTCGGCCAGCTTCACCAGTTGCACGAGGCCGGCGCGATAGCCGCTGGCGTCGTCGCCGCGTGCGCCGCTGGCGAGCTGCGCGATCTGTGCGTAGCCGTAGCCGTCCAGGTACTTGCCACCGCGCAGGGCATCGGCGAACGCGGCCACGGCGGCGGCGTAGCGCAGGCGCTCGCTGGGCCGTGCCTCCGCGTTTGCAGCGATCGGCCGTTCGATCAGCTGGCTGTCCGACTGCCCCGGCAGCTTGTAGCGCAGGCGCAGGAAGGCCAATTCGTTGCCGCTCCTGGCCGGTGCGGCCTTGTCGCCATAGCGCAGCGGATCGATACGCGCGGCCGCCGAACCCTTCGGGGTGATCTCGTAGATCGCGGTGACGTTGGCGCCCGCGCCGATCTCACCGGCGTCGACCTGGTCGTTGTTGAAATCCTCGCGCTTCAGCAGGCGCTTCTCGTAGCCGATCAGGCGGTATTCCTGCACCTGCGACGGATTGAATTCGACCTGGATCTTCACGTCCTTGGCGATCGTCAGCAGGGTGGCGGACATCTCGTCGACCAGCACGCGGCGACCTTCCTGCAGGCTGTCGATGTAGTGGTGGCTGCCGTTGCCCACGTCGGCCAGCATCACCGCCATCGCATCGTTGTAGTTGCCCTCGCCGAAACCCAGCGTGGTCAGCGCGACGCCACTCTTGCGGTGATCCTCGATCGTGGTCTTCAGCGCTTCCTCGCTGACCGTACCCACGTTGAAATCGCCGTCGGTGGCCAGGATCACCCGGTTCACGCCGCCCTTGATGAAGCCTTGTTCGGCCTGCGCATAGGCCAGCTCGATGCCGGCGCCGCCGTTGGTGGAGCCGCCGGCGCCGAGGCTTTCGATCGCCGCGTCGATGGTGGCGTGCTGGTCGCCGGCGGTGGAGGGCAGGGCGACGCCGGCGTAACCGGCATAGGTGACGATGGCCACCCGGTCCTGCTTGCGCAGCTCACGCACCAGTTGCTTCAGTGACGCCTGCAGCAGCGGCAGCTTGTCCGGTTCGTTCATCGAGCCGGAGGTGTCGATCAGGAACACCAGGTTCGAGGCGGGGATCTCCGCTTTCGGCACGCGATAGCCCTGGATGCCGATCAGCAGCAGCTGCCGCTGCGCGTTCCATGGTGCCGGCGCCAGTTCGGTGGTGACGCTGAACGGTTGTTCGCGATCGGCCGGCGGCGTGTAGCCGTAGTCGAAGTAGTTGATGAACTCCTCCGCGCGCACCGCGTCGGCCGGCGGCAGCTGGCCCGCGCTCAGCATGCGCCGCACGTTGGTGTACGAGCCGGTGTCGACGTCGATGCTGAAGGTGGACACCGACTGCTCGTTCACCAGCTGCACCGGGTTGCTGTCGCGATGGGTGTAGTTCTCGGTGTTGATGTCGCCGGGCATCGGCTGCATCGCCATCGGGCGTACCAGGTAGGCGCCGGCGAGCATGCCCTTGCTCGCCACCATGCGCTGCATCGTGGGGGCGGGCTGCTTCGGCGCCGGCGGCGGCAGGTTCGTCGGCATCGGCGCGACGGTCTCGTTCGCCATCTTGTCGGCTGGTGCCGCTGGTTTGACAGGCACGGGTTCGACCGGCGGCGGGCCGATCGGTGCCGCGTCGCCGGTCATCGGCATGTTCGCGATGGGTTTCTTCGAGACGCCGCAGCCGGCCAGGATCACCAGCAGGGCCAGCACTAGGGTGCGCAACAGGGCTTTCACGTTCATGGGGCGGTTCTCCTCCGGTTGTGGAAGATGAAACGCAGGCTTGCCACAAACGGGGTTAATCGTCGCGCGGTAACATGGCGCCCTCAGCGGGATCCATCGGAACGACATGATCAACAACGACGTACTGCGCGCCATCCGCTACATGCTCGATCTCAGCGACGGCAAGGTGGTCGACATCATCCATCTGGCGGATCCGTCGGCTTCGATCGGGAAGGAAGACGTGCAGGCGTTCCTGAAAAAGGACGACGAATCCGGCTACGTCGAATGCAGCAACAAGGTGCTGGCCGTCTTCCTCGATGGCCTGGTCTTCCACCGCCGCGGCAAGGACGAAGGCCGCCCGCCGCGCCCGCCGGAAAAACGCGTCACCAACAACGTGGTGCTGAAGAAGCTGCGCGTGGCGTTCGAGCTGAAGGACGTCGACATGCACGAGATTCTCGAAGCCGCAGGTTTCCCGATCTCCAAGCCGGAACTCAGTGCGCTGTTCCGCCAACCCGACCACAAGAACTTCAGGCTGTGCGGCGACCAGCTGCTGCGCAATTTCCTGAAGGGACTGACGATGCGGGTGCGCCGCGGTGGTTGATCCACTCCGCTGTCGGGATACCCTTCACTTGGCACGAAGCGTGCGGGGGACAAACGGACTGATTGACGCTTGCAAGTGCTGAGCGTAGCGTCGATCGGCGCTGCATATCCATGCAGCCTTGTCAAGGAGATGGACTGTGAAACGTATCGCAATGCTTCTTGTGTCGTTGCTGATGTGCGTAGTTGCAGGGGTGGTATTTGCGCAGGAGACGAAGCCCTACAAGGAAGGCCATGTCTTGCAAGTCAGCTTCATCAAGATCAAGCCCGGGCAGTTCAACAACTACATGAAATACCTGGACGGGCCTTACAAGGCCAACATGGAAGCGATGAAGAAGGCTGGCCTGATCACCGGCTACGCCGTGTACCGTTCGCAGGCGCACACGCCACAGGATGCCGACCTGATTCTGACGATCGCGTTTCCGAACATGGCTGCGCTGGATCGGACCGATGAGGCCGATGCGATCTCGACCAAGGTGATGGGCCCCATGGACAGCCGGGACAAGGCCAGCATGGATCGGGAATCGATGCGCGAACTGCTGGGTAGCGAACTGACGCGGGAATTGATCCTGAAATAGTGGCTGCTTCGGGATGCGTGAAGGTGCGTTTACCCTGCATCCTGCGTTGATTTTTGCGTTGCCAGTGGTGCATCAATGGTGATGCTTGGTTCGATTTTTTGAGCGGCGAGGGATTGTCGGGTTTACAGGAGCCAGCAATGTTGAACCGTATTGAAAAGGCCCTTGCCCGACAAGGGCTTTTTTGTGCGGGCACGCTTCGCTTGTACGCCTGTCGATGAGAGCTGCCCTACGCTCCCCAAGCGGGGAACAGGCGTCAGTGCGATGTTTCGCCCCGCGCGTTCATCGTCGCCTCGCGCTCCCGCCGCCTTCAATCCACTGACGGAGACCGTGCGCACCACCACGGAGATTCAAGGAACTCTGCACGGCAGCGAGGATGCGCCCAGCGAATTCCGAGATCGGCTGCTGCGGAATTTCCCGAAGGGGCTGATGATGCGGGTGCGCGGCACTGGCTGAATGAGGGGAGGCCCATCGTGCCGCACTATTGCTGTCAGGCGCTGTCAGCAATGGCGGCAGCGAGACGGCCGGCATGGTGGGTTTCGCTTGGGTCTGCGAGCATCATGGCAGGGTCTCCCGTCGTGGCTGCGCGCTCATGTCATCACGTTCCGCCGTTGCTCCGCTCGCGCTCGCGATCGGCATGCTGTTGATCAGCATGGTCTCGTACCAATGCGGCGCGTCGCTGGCCAAGCACCTGTTCCCGCAGGTCGGCGCGCAGGGCGCCACGGCCTATCGGCTGGGGCTCAGCGCGTTGATCCTGCTGTTGTGGCGGCGGCCGTGGCGCCGGTCGGGCACGGGTCAGAACACTGCTCGGCGCGACTGGCGCGCGCTATGGGGATATGGCCTCTCGATGGGGGCGATGAACCTGGTGTTCTACATGTCGCTGCGCACGATCCCGCTGGGCATCGCGGTAGCGCTGGAATTCACCGGGCCACTGGCGCTGGCGCTGTTCGGCTCGCGCCGGTGGCTCGACTTCGTCTGGATCGCGCTGGTGGTGGCCGGGCTGGCCCTGTTGCTGCCGCTGCGCGGGCAGATGCACGCGCTCGATCCGGTGGGCGTGATGTACGCGCTGGCTGCCGGCGTGGGCTGGGCGTTGTACATCGTGCTGGGGAAGAAGGCGGGAGCGGCCTACGGTGCGGACGCAGTGACGCTGGGCACGTCGATCGGCGCGTTGCTGGCGATCCCGTTCGGTATCGCGCATGCCGGCAGCGCACTGCTGTCGCCGACGCTGTTGCCGTATGCGCTGGGCGTGGCGGTGCTCAGCTCGGCGCTGCCGTATTCGCTGGAGATGGTCGCGCTGACCCGGTTGCCGGCGCGCACGTTCAGCACCTTGTTGAGCCTGGAGCCGGCCATCGCGGCGCTGGCCGGCGTGGCGTTGCTGGGCGAACGGCTCAGCCTACTGCAGTGGCTGGCCATCGTGACGATCATCGTGGCGGCGGCGGGCACCGCGTTGAGCGTACGCCGGCCCATGCTGGCCGAGCCGCTGGCGAATTGAGAGCCACCGACGCCGCTCACGATCTCGATTCCTCGCTGGTATTCACCGTCGCCTTGCGCTCCTGCTTGCCCCAGCCTACCGACGGGCCGCGGATGGCCGTCCAAACCGAGCGCACCACCACGTAGTACATCAGCTGGCGGTAGCCGAAGCGTTGCAGCACCAGCCACCACAGCAGGCTCCACTTTTCCTTCTTTTCCATCGCGAAGGCGAGTGCCGAGGCGCCGAGGTCGACCGCCATGAAGGCGGCGTAGAACGCCAGCATCCGCAGCAGGTTGGTGTCGTCGAACTGGCCGCGGTGCTGCAGGTAGTCGAGGCTGGTGGCGATGATCTGCCAGACCAGCACCAGGTCGACCAGCGGCGACACCACCGAGAACAGGATCTGGAACAGCCACACCTGCGGCAGCGCCACCATGCCGAGCGCGCCGTGGCGCGGATTGAAGGTGGCGTCGCGGTGCTTCCACAGGCATTGCAAGGTGCCGTAGGCCCAGCGGAAACGCTGGCGGGCGAGGCCGCGGGCGGTGTCCGGCGCCTCGGTCCAGGCGATCGCCTCGGCGTCGAACAGGGTGTGGTAGCCGGCCTTCTGCACGGCGATGGTGAGGTCCTGGTCTTCTGCCAACGTGTCGGACGGGAAGCCGCCGAGCCGTTCCAGCGCCTCGCGCCGCCAGGCACCGACGGCGCCGGGCACCACGGTGATCGCGCCCAGCGCGGCTAGTGCTCGGCGTTCCAGGTTCTGCGCGGTGATGTATTCCAGCGCCTGCCACAAGGTGATCAGATTGATGCGGTTGCCGACCTTGGCGTTGCCGGCCACGGCGCCGACCTTCGGGTCGGCGAACCAGCGCACCAGCCGCGGGATGGTGTCCCGTTCGAACTGGGTGTCGGCGTCCAGCGCCACCACCACCGCGCCGCTCGACTCGCGCAGCGCGGTATTGACCGCGTGCGCCTTGCCGCCGTTGGGGATGGTGATCAGGCGCACGCGCGGCTCGTGCGCGTAGTGCTGGCGCACCGCCGCCGAGGTGGCGTCGGTCGAGCCATCATCGACGACGATGACTTCGAGGTTCGCGTAGTGGCTTTTGAGGATATGGCGGATCGAGCTGGCGATCACCTTCTCCTCGTTGTAGGCGGGGATCAGCACCGAGACCAGCGGCGGATCGTCCGGCAGGGTCGGCATCGCGCGCCGGCGCTCCCGCATCCGGTTGAGCAGGGCGAGGCCGCCGAGCAGCAGCAGGCGGGCCACGCCCAGCGTGATGGCCGCGGTCAGCAGCCAGCGGATGAAGTGGCCGAACCAGCCCAGCGCGAGGAAGACCGAGCGGTCGGCCCACTGCGACAGCGAACCGGGTGCCAGTGGCGGCATCGCCTGTTCGCGGCTGAGGCCGGCCAGCGTCGAGACGGTGACGAAGTCGTAGCCCTGCGCGCGCAGGCCGTCGATGATCCGCGGCAGCGCCGCCACCGTCTGCGAGCGTTCGCCGCCGGCGTCGTGCAGCAGCACCACCTGGCCCTTGCGGTCTGGGTTGGTAGTGGCGATCTGGGTCATCACGTTGTCGACGATCTTGTCCACGCCGGGCCGTTGCCAGTCGTCCGGGTCGATGTGCAGGCCGACCGAGAGGTAGCCCATCTTCTGCGCGATCCCGATCGGCACCAGCTCGTCGGCCGTGGTCGGTTCGGCGTCGCCGAAGTAGGGCGCGCGGAACAGCCGCATCGAGCGCCCGGTGAGCGCCTCGAACAGGCGCTGGGTGGCGTTGAGTTCCAGCGACACGATGCCGGGCGGGCTGTCGCCGAGGTTGGGGTGGGTGAAGGTGTGGTTGCCGACGTCGTGGCCTTCGGTGATCTCGCGTTGCACCAGCCGCGGAGACATCTCGGCGTTCGCGCCGACGATGAAGAACGTGGCCGGCACGTGCTTCGCCTTGAGGATGTCGAGGATCTGCGGCGTCCACTCCGGGTCCGGGCCGTCGTCGAAGGTCAGCGCGATCTTGTGCGGCAGGGTGCCGGCGCGCTGGATCACGTAGGAGCTGGGCAGGGCGGTATAGCTTTCGTCGTCGATGCTGCCATCGCCCTTGTCCAGATCGACGGTGCGCGCGCCGGGCGATGGTTCGGCGGTGATTTCGAGCACCTCGCCCTGGCCTTCGATATCGATGTCCTGGCCCTGGCCGATCGTGCGCAGCTGGTCCGGTGCTGCCGCACCGTAGTTGCGACCGAGCACCGACCAGATCGACGGGTCTTCCGAGCCCAGCCGCCACAACGCGTAGCCGTAGGGCTTGTAGTCATCGGCGGCGTGGATCTGGTTGTACGCGGTGACGCCGTCGAGGAACCAGACCTGGTGCGTGCTGCCGTCGTCCTCGCTGTAGGAGAAGTGCGGGTTCTGCGTGTCCGGGTCGAACGCGATGTCGGCTTGCGCATCGGAGGCGCGATCCATCGCGTCCTGGAAGGTCAGCGTCTCGGCATTCTGTCCGTGCGACCAGTCGTAGCCGTAGCTGCCGATGGCCACGATGACCTGATCCGGGTCGAGCACCTTCATGCGCTTGTCGAGCGTGCTTTCGAACCAGTCCTGGCTGGCGATGCTGCCGGCGTCCTTGCCGGCCCAGTGCTGGTCGTAGGCCATCAGCAACTCGAAGTCGACGATGTCGGCATAACCGGCGTAGTCCCAGTCGGCGTCGTCGAACGGCACCGACAGCACGATGCCCCAGCCGTGCGGATCGAACGCATCGTTGAGTTCGGACAGAAAGGCCTTGAGGTTCGGTTGCGCGCTCGCGGGGATTTCCTCGAAGTCGATCGTCACACCCTGGAAATGATGGGCGGCGAGGAACGCCACGATCTGCGCGATGCGCGCCTGCCGTGCGGCGGGATCGGCCAGCATGCGCGCCAGGCCGGTGCCGTCCCAGGCACCGTTTGCCGCGTTCTGCAGCAGCGGCAGGATCGGGGTGGAAGGTTTCTGCGTGCGGATCAGGTTCAGCGCCTTGGCGTCGATGCTGGTGTGCAGCGCCATGTCGGGGCCGCTCACGCTCATCCACGTCGGGATCACCCAGTCCAGCGTGGGCAGCGCGCGTTTCAGCGACGGGTAGCTGCTGTCATCCCAGTTGACATAGAAGCCGATCGCCAGCGGCCGGCCAGCCGGCTTGTCCAGTGATGGCGGCGGCATGTGCGTGGACGCGGCTTTGCTGGCGTGCGTGCGCGGCGAGTGCAGCAGCTTCTGCCGGGCGCGCACCTCGGCGGCCAGTCTGGCGGCCGGCTTCAGCAGTTCCGGCGCGGCCGCCACCCCGGCCAGCGCGTGCCGGGTCCGGCCGTGTTCGCCGATGTGCAGGCCGGCCATGCTGGGCCACACGAACAGGCTGGCTGCACACGCCACCACGAACAGCGTGCTGATCACCGCGGCGACCAGCGCCAGTCGCGAGACACGGCTGGCCCGCCGGCCGGTGGGGTCGAAGAAGATCGGTTTCTTTTGCATGCCCTTGAGGGATCGGCAGACGCTAGGGGATGACAGTGTGCACGAGGTCGCTTAACGGCGGCGGAGCAGGTCGCTCAGCCGATCGGGACGCCCGCCACCGGCCTGCTGAAATCCTCCGGCGTCAGCGTCTGGGTCAGCCGAAACACGCCTTCATGGATCTTGCGCGGCAGCACCGCGTCGAGCACGGTGGTCTGGTGCGGGCCGAGCATGGCGAACAGGTCGTCGCCGGTGGCGCTTTTCGCCAGCGCGTGGTGGACCAGGCCGCCGAGATCGACCGGTTGCACGCTGGCGCCGTAGGGGCGATGGCTGTCGACGGCGGGGCGCAGCGTCTTGCGGCTGTTGTGCGGGTCAGCCACGCGGGCGTCGCCGGCGAGCAGGCTGTGGTCGAGGAACAGCGAGATGGTGGTGCGCTGCTTCGAATTGGCCTGGCGGTCGAGCATGAAGCCGTCCGGCAGCAGGTCGGCACTGGCCTGCGCGCCGGCGGTGAGCAGAAAACCGGCGCCGTTCAGCGGTTCGCCGGCCTCGTCGGTGAGCCGCACGATCAGCAGGCTGCGCGGGTCGTGGATATGCACGCGCGGGGCGAACGGGCCGGCTGGCTCCAGTTCCACCTTGTCCGCATCACGCGCGGCGTTCTCGCGCTCGAAGGCATCGCAGAGGCCTTCGTAATCGCTGGCGCTGCGTACCTGCAGGCAGCGCAGGATCGCCTGTACGGTGGCCGGCGCGGCACTGGCCATGATGCCGTGCTCGTCGCCGGCATGGGCCGCGTCGGCCATCAGCTTGAACGCGCAGCGCGGGCCTCGGTTCAGGTTGAGCGCCAGCGTGTCGGTGTCGCCGCGGGCATTGGCCTGCGGCGACAGCACGGCGTGATGGGCGTTGAGGTTGGCGGCGGCGATGCGCACCACGCCGTCGGAGCCGTCCTCGCCGGTGTAGCTGTTGAGATGGTCGTACAGCTTGCGATCGGGACGGTCGCCGGTGAGCACGAACAGGAACTGCCCGCGCTGCACCGGGTCGTCGCTGTGGATGTAGTCGAGGTTGAGCGACAGCGATTCGGCGCTGCCCAGCTCCAGCCAGTCGAGGATGCGCTGGCCGGGTTCGACACCGGCGAACCACGACTTCAGCCGGCCGAGCATGCCCTTGCCGAGCTGCGCCAGCGCCGAGCCGAAGTTCGCCGGCGCCAGCATCACCAGGTGGCTGAGCTTGATCGTGCTGTGCGTGGCCGGCTTGTCGCGCTGGGCGCGCAGCCATTCGCGCAGCACCGGGCCGCCGGTGGAGTGGGTGATGCAGGCGAAGCTGGCGTCGAGCAGGTGCAGGTCGCGCAAGGCGTGGTCGAACGCGCGCACCAGGTCGGGCATGGTCACTGCATCGTCGAAGCTCACGTATTCGGACAGCCAGATGTCGGCCAGGATCAGCGTGAGGCCGGCGGCAACCGCCTGCTGCTGCAGCTGCTGCGGCAGCTGGCCGTAGGTCGAGGTGTTGGTGACGCTCCAGCCGTGGACGAAGACGAGGGTGGTCATGGCTCAGCTCCCGTGCGGCGCACCGGCATAATGGCACCAGCGTCCCGCCATCTCCACCGGACTTGCCCATGACCATGAACGTGTTGCTTATCCTGATCGTGCTGGCCGTCGTGCTGGCGCGGTTGAAGCGGCGCCGCTGCAGCCGCGCGCTGCTGGCGTTGGCGCTGGTCCTGCTGCTGGCCGCCGGTTGCGGGCCGCTGCCGATCTGGCTGCTGGCGCAGCTGCAGTCAGGCTACGCAACGACCGCGCCGATCAGCTGGGGCCAGCGCAATGCGATCGTGTTGCTGGGCGCCGGCAGCGTGCGCGTGGCAGGCAGCGGCGAGGTCGAGGCGAGCCTGTTTGCCTACGGGCGCATCAGCAAGGCCGCGGAGCTGTACCGCGAGTGCCGGCAGGCCGGACGCGAGTGCAAGGTCGAGGTGAGCGGCGGCGATGCGCGCTGGCTCGGCCAGCCGGAGGCGGGGATCTACGCCGGCGACCTGCAGCGGCTCGGCGTGGGTGCCGCCGACCTGCTGCTGGAACCGCGCAGCATGAACACCTGGCAGAACGCGCAATTCAGTGGACCGTTGTTGAAGACCTACGGCGCCGACCGCGTGCTGCTGGTGTCGTCCGGCTTCCACCTGCGCCGCGGCATGCTGTACTTCGCGCACTTCGGCGTCCATGCCGTGCCGGTGCGCGCCGACTACGTTGGCGGCGAGCTGTCCTGGCTGCCGCTGTCGTACAACTTCGCGATGGCCGACCTGGCCCTGCACGAGTACGCCGGCATCGCGCGCTACCGCGTGTACAACGCGATGGGCTGGAACGTGCAGGCAACAAAGCCCGGCTCGTTGTAGGAGCCTACTGGCAGGCGATGCTCATCCACCCTGCCGCAAAGAGCCATCGCCCACCAGTGGGCTCCTGCATATCGCGATTTTGTTGTGCCAGCCGAATCGGGTCGCCTTGTCGAGCAGCGGCACTCAAGACTGGCGCATCACCATCAGGCGGATCTCGCTCATGTCCTCGATCGCGTAGCGCACGCCCTCGCGGCCCAGCCCGGACAGCTTCACGCCGCCGTACGGCATGTTGTCCACGCGGAAGCTGGGGATGTCGTTGACGATCACGCCGCCCTGTTCCAGTTCGTTCCACGCGCGCATCGCATGGTCGAGACTGTCGGTGAAGACGCCGGCCTGCAGGCCGTAGTCGGAGTCGTTGACCATCGCGATCGCCTCGTCGAAGCGCCGGAACGGGGCGAGCAGGGCGAACGGGCCGAACGCCTCCATGCGGTTCGCCCTGGCGTCGGCGGGCACGTCTTCCATCAGGGTGGCGTCGAGCATGTTGCCGTGGCGCTTGCCGCCGCAGAGGATCCTGCCGCCGGCCTTCTTCGCGTCCAGGATCCAGCCGTGCAGGCGCCCGGCGGCGGCCTCGTCGATCATCGGGCCGAGGAACACGCTCTTGTCTTTCGGATCACCGGCCTTGAGCTTTTTCGTGGCAGTGACAAGCTTGCGCTTCAGCGCGTCGTAGATGTCGGCATGCGCGTAGATGCGCTGCACACCGATGCAGCTCTGGCCGGACTGGTAGAACGCGCCGAAGATCAGCCGTTCGACCACGCGGTCGAGCTGCGGATCCTGGTCGGCGTCGACGATGCACGCCGCGTTGCCGCCCAGCTCCAGCGTCACCTTCTTGTGGCCGGCACGGGCCTTCAGGTCCCAGCCGATCTGCCCGCCGGTGAACGAGAGCAGCTTGAAGCGCGGGTCCTCGACCAGCGGACCGGCGTGTGCGCCGTCCAGGGTGAGGATCGAGAACGCGCCTTTCGGCAGGTCGGTCTCGGCCAGCACCTCGCCGATGATCAGCGCGCCGATCGGGGTCTTCTCCGACGGCTTCAACACGAACGGGCAGCCGGCGGCGATCGCCGGCGCCACCTTGTGCGCCACCAGGTTCAACGGAAAATTGAACGGCGTGATGAACGACACCGGCCCGAGCGGCACGCGTTTCGTGTAGCCGTGATAGCCGTCCAGACGGCTGGCCAGCTCCAGGTTGATCGTCTCGCCGTTGATGCGCACGGCCTCCTCGGCGGCGATGCGGAAGGTCTCGATCAGCCGGGTCACCTCGCCGGCCGCATCCTTGATCGGCTTGCCAGCCTCGATGCACAGCGCCTCGGCCAGTTCGTCGCGGCGCTCGGCGAAGCGCTGCGCGCAATGCTGCAGCACCGCCTGGCGCGCCCACGGCTTGTACTCGCGCATCGGTTTGGCGGCCTTCACTGCGGCGGCGATCGCCTTCTCGGTGGCCCTGGCGTCAGGCACCGCGACGCGGGTGGCGAGCTTGCCGCTGTACTTGTCGCGCACGTCGAGCATGTCCTTCGACGTCTGCGGCTGGTTGGCGAGATAGTAGGGGTAGGTCTTGGCGAGCATGGAAATCTCCGGGTCAGACGGCCGCGCTCAGTCGACGGATTTCCTCGTCGAGGATGCGGTGGTTGTCGCTGTAGTCGATGGCAAGGTCGATCAGGTGCACGCCGCCTTGCGCATAGGCGCGCTGCAGGGTCGGCAGGAATTCGTCGGCGCTGGCCGGGCGGTGGCCGTGCGCACCGTGTGCCTGGGCGAACAGCACGAAATCGGGATTGCCGAACTGCATGCCGTAGTCGGCGTAACCCATCTCGGCCTGCTTCCAGCGGATCATGCCGTAGGCGTCGTCGCGCAGCAGCAGGATCACCAGGTCGAGCTTCAGCCGCACCGCGGTTTCCAGCTCCTGCGCGTTCATCATGAAGCCGCCGTCGCCGCAGATCGCCAGCACCTTGCGCTGCGGGTACACCATCTTCGCCGCCATCGCCGAGGGCAGGCCGGCGCCCATGGTGGCCAGCGCGTTGTCCAGCAGCACGGTGTTCGGCTGGCGCGCACGGTAATAGCGGGCGTACCACAGCTTGTACATGCCGTTGTCCAGGCACAGCACGCCGTCGTCGGGCATGAAGCGGCGGGTGTCGGCGACGATGCGCACCGGGTGCATCGGGAAGCGTGCGTCGTCCGCGTGTTCCTTCAGCTGCGCGTGGAAGGCCTGGCGCACCTTGTCGAAATAGGCAAAATCCCAGTGCGGCTGCGGCTCCAGCGCGTCGGTGAGCCGTTCGACGGTATGTGCGATATCGCCGACCACCTCGATCTGCGGGAAGTACACGGTGTCCACCTCGGCCGAGGCAAAGTTGATGTGGATCACCGTGCGCCGGCCTTTCTGCATGAAGAACGGCGGTTTCTCCACCACATCGTGGCCGACGTTGACGATCACGTCGGCGGCATCGATCGCGCGATGCACGAAGTCGCCGTCGGACAGCGCGGCGTTGCCCAGCCACAGCGGATGGTCCTCGTCGACCACGCCCTTGCCCATCTGGGTGGTGAAGAACGGCAGGCCCAGCTTGTCGATGAACGCGCGCAGCGCCATCGCGGTGCGCTGGCGGTTGGCGGCGGCGCCGATCATCAGAATGGGTTTTCTTGCATTGCCGATCGCCTCGGCCGCCTGCACCAGCGCGGCGTCGTCGGGCGAGGGACGGCGCGCGTATCCGGTGGGCAGCAGGATCGCGTCTTCGACTTCGTCGCGGGCGATGTCCTCCGGCAGCTCCAGGTGCACCGCGCCGGGACGTTCCTCTTCGGCGCGGCGGAACGCTTCACGCACGCGCGCCGGGATCGTCGGCGCGGAGACCAGCTGGCGCGTGTACTTGGTCAGCGGCTGCATCATGTCGACCACGTCGACCAGCTGGAACAGGCCCTGCTTGTGCGTGCGGATCGGTTTCTGGCCGGTGATCATCAGCATCGGCATGGCGCCGAGCTGGGCGTAGGCCGCCGCGGTGACCAGGTTGGTGGCGCCGGGCCCGAGCGTGGCCAGCGCCACGCCGGCCTCGCCGGTCAGGCGGCCCCAGGTCGCGGCCATGAAGCCGGCGGCCTGTTCGTGGCGGG
>DATCUT010000083.1:0-11731 GCA_036561785.1 Rhodanobacter sp. | reverse complement strand
AGGCGATCAGCACGGCCGGCGGCGTGCGGCTGGAGGCGCTGGATGAAAGCCTGATGCTGCGCGCCCGCCCCGGCGTGTTCTGTGCCGGCGAGATGCTGGACTGGGAGGCGCCCACCGGCGGTTACCTGCTGACCGCCTGCTTTGCCAGTGGCCTGATCGCCGGCCGCGCCGCGGCGCGCCGGCTGGGCGCGTAGCCGGTCCGGTTTCAGCCGGCGATCAGGTCTGCCGGTGCGGGTTTCACGTTCTCGGCCAGCACGCCCTGCTGCGTACGGCGCAGTACCTGCGGCATGTGCTGCGCCACGAAGTCGATGAAGCTGCGCAGTGCCGGGGTGTGGCCGTGGCGCGAGGGGTACACCGCGTGCACGTTGCCCGGTGGCAGCGACCACGCCGGCAGCAGTGGCACCAGCCGGCCTTCGGCAATCGGTCCGCGGCAGACGAACTGCGGCAGCTGCGCCACGCCGACCCCGCCGATCACCGCCTGATACAGCACCTGCAGGTCGTCGCTGACCAGGCTCGGATGATGTTCGACCTGTTGCGTGCGGCCGTCACCGGCCTGCAGATGCCAGAAGTACCGTCCTTCGGCGTGGATCACGCCCACGCTGGAAAGGCGCTTCAGGTCCGTCGGCTGGGTCGGCCGCCCCTGCCGCAGCAGCAGCTCGGGGCTGGCCACCAGCATCTGCGGATCCATGCCGTAGCTGCGCATCACCAGACTGGAATCCTTGACCGAATCACGCACCCGGAACGCGATGTCGTAACCGCCGGCGATCACATCGACCTGGTGATGGCAGATGTCGAGGTCGACCTGCACCTCGGGATGCTGCCGCAGGAAGTCGACCAGGATCGGCGCCAGCAACAGCTGCGCGAACAGCACCGGGCAGGCCACGTGGATGCGTCCGCGCGGCGCGGCCTGGGCTTCGTCGATGACGCGCTGGGTCTGCTCGGCGGCGGCCAGCAGCTGCCGGCATTGTTCGTAGTAGCGCTGGCCGATCTCGCTGACGTGCGAGCGCCGCGTGGTGCGCTGGATCAGCCGCACGCCGAGGCTGGCCTCCAGCCGCGCCACCCGGAAACTCAGCTGCGACTTGGCCACGCCCAGCGCCTTGCTGGCGGCGGTGAACGAACCCAGCTCCACCACCTGCACGAAGTAGTAAATGTCGTTGAGATCCTGCACGGCATGTCCTTGCGGCCGGGGTCAGGCTAGCGCGATGCGGCGCAATGTCTTGTTGCGGCGCACAATCACTGGGAATTGTTCTGTGATCATGGACATTCAACGCAATCGAAAGGGCTTATCAATCTGCTGCTCGCGGGTGAATACTCCAGCTTGGGACAAGGCCGGACGCACCCGGGGAGTGCGCGCAGGGCGGGCGCGCAGGACGGGTTGGTGTCGGCCGATTGAAGTTTGTTCACGCTAGCCAAGGGGCTTCAAGCCATGCGTGTGATTTCGTTGTTTCCCGCCGCCTTGCTGTGCGTGGTGCTGGGTGCCGGTGGCGTCCTGTCGGGCTCCCGGGTGGCGCAGGCCCAGCAGGCAACCGCCCCCGCGGCGGCGGATTCCGCGCACAGCCCGTCCAGCGCACTCAGCCAGAGCGACATCGCGAAGATGCTGCCGGCCACCGACATGGGTGCCGGCGCGGCGCGGGCGAACAACCCCCACTTGCCGCCGGTGAGCGACAGCCCGGCTACGCCGTTCGATGCCGCGTCCATTCCGGCCAATCCGCTGGCGCCGCAGGCCGACGCGATCGGTGCGAAGAGCTGCGTGGCCTGCCACACACAGGAGAACGTGCAGGCCTCGCATACGCTGCACGTCGCTTCGTTCCGCGCCGGTGCGGCGAACACCGGCCCGCAGGCGGCCTGCGAAAGTTGCCACGGCCCGGGTTCCGAGCACGCCAAGGCCCCCACCGCGCCCGGCCTGATCATCGGCTTCACCCACGACGCGAAGACCTCGCCGCAGACCCAGGCCGGGGTGTGCCTGTCCTGCCATGCCGGCGGTGCGCGGCAACACTGGATCGGTTCGATCCACCAGAACCGTGGCCTGTCCTGCACCGATTGCCACAACCCGATGGCCAAACTGTCGCCCGAGGGCGTGCTGGCCAAGTCGTCGATCAACGAAGTCTGCGCGACCTGCCACCAGGACATCCGCGCCAAGTTCAACCGCCGCTCGCACATGCCGCTGCCGGAAGGGCAGATGGCCTGCACCGATTGCCACAACCCGCACGGCTCGATCACCAAGCCGCTGCTGAAGACCGACACGGTCAACGAGACCTGCTACACCTGCCATGCCGAGAAACGCGGGCCGTTCCTGTTCGAGCATGCGCCAGTGCGGCAGAACTGCCTCAACTGCCACGACGTGCACGGCTCCAACCAGCAGACCCTGCTGGTCGCGCCTGTCCCGATGCTGTGCCAGCAGTGCCACACCATGACGCGTCACCCGAACGACCTGCAGACCAGTGCCGGGCTCGGCACCGGCCCGCATCCCGACGAGCGGCTGATGGGGCGCGGCTGCCTCAGTTGCCACACCAATATCCACGGCTCGAACAATCCTTCCGGACCGAAGTTCCACAAGTGACGGAGGCCGACGATGCTTGCGCAAAAAGGAAATCGCACGACACCGAAAGCCCTGGCGCTGGGGCTGCTGGCTGGCCTGTTCGGCATGCAGTGCGCGATGGCTGGCGATACCAGCGGCACCATGCGCGTGGGCGACATGCAATACGGCAACGGGCTCGACCTGCGTGGCTGGACGCCGATGCTGTACCCCGCCGATCCCGACGGTACGTCCTATCTGCACGCCGGCATGCTGCGCACGCCCACCGGCGCGCTGTATCCGTACCCGCCGATGGCCGATGCGGGCAAGCCGCTGGGGCAGGGTGACTGGACCTATGCCGGCCTGCTCGAGTTCGGCTACCTGCACGTCGGCGGCGACCGCAACGCGGAATATTTTCGCCAGTACGACGACTGGCGCAGCGGCGCGGTGCTGGGCCTGTTCGCACTTGATTTCAACAACCGGAAAACCGGCGAGTACGTGGATTTCCGCGGCAGCCGGGTCAGCGGTGGCGACCAGTTCTACCGTCTGCGCGCCGGCCGCTACGGCAGCTACCGGGTCGAGGGCTTCTACCGCGACATGCCACACACGGTATCCACCAGCGCCTACCCGATCTGGAACGGCGTAGGCAGCACCGACCTGACCCTTCCGGCATCGCTGGTGGCCGGCGCCAGCACGCCGGCGCAGGTGGCCGCCGTGTCGGCGGCCACGCCACGGCGCAGCATCGGCATGGTGCGCACCCGCGCGGGGCTGGGCTACGAAGGCACGCTGTATCGCAACTGGATCGGCTCGGCCTCGATCACCAACGAGAAGCGCACGGGCACCCGCCTGTGGGGCGGCTCGATGTTCTTCAACTACCCGTTCCCCGACAACGGCGGCGTGCTGGAGACGGTGCGACCGATCGACTTCCGCACCACCGACGTCAACCTCAGCCTGCGCAACGTGGGCAAAGTCTGGCGCTTCCTGGCCACCTACAACGGTTCGTTCTTCCGCAACCACAAGGATCACCTGAACTTCGAAAGCCCGTTCGCCTTGTGGAACGTGACCGGCACGCCGCAGGTGGCCGACATCAAGGACGGCCAGTTCTCGCTGGAGCCGGACAACGACTACCACAACCTGCGCCTGGACCTGTCACGCGAGCTGAAGTGGAACGGCCAGTTCACCGTGGTCGGGGCGTGGGGCACGATGCGCCAGAACGATGCGTTGCTGGCGCCCACCACCTGCACCGGCGTGGGCGGCATCTTCATCGCACCGCCGGTGGACTACACCTTTCAATGCGCCAACTGGAACACCACCGCGGCACTGTCGCAGAAGAACGCGAACGCGCGCATCGACACCGGCCTGTTCGATGCCCGCGTCACCTTCCATCCCACGGCCTCGTTCGGCTGGCACGCCGGTCTGCGCTGGTACCGTGAGGACGACAAGACCCGCTACCTCGCCTACAACCCGCTCACCGGCCAGTACGGCTACATCTCCGAGAACGGCTCGCAGGGCAGCGTGGTGCCGGGCGAGACCGGCATCTTCGACCCGAGCAACCCGCTGTACCGCTCGTACATGGTCACCGTGCGCAACAACCCGTTCGGCTACACCGACACCATCTTCGAGCTGGGCGGCGACTGGCAGTTCGGCCGCAAGAATTCGCTCGGCGTCGTCTACACCTACGACCACAACCGGCCGAAATACCGCGAGCGCAAGCGCGTCGACGACCAGCGCATCAAGTTCGACTGGGTCAGCCGCGACGTGGTCGGCGCCACCGTGCGGCTGAGCTGGGAGTATGCGAAGCGCGACGGCGACAAGTACAACTACGATCCGTACGCGCAGTTCTTCTCCGAATCGCTGCCCGGTTTCGTCGAGCCGGTCATGGGCATCGCTGCGCATACCGTCGCCGACATGCGCAAGTACGACCTGTCCGACCGCACCGAGAGCAAGGCGCGCGTGATCGTCACCTATCCATGGGGCGAGTCGGCCACGCTGTCAGCCACGTTCTATGGCAACCGCGACCAGTACGACGCGGTGATCGGTCGGCAGAGCTCCCGCACCACCGGCGCCACCGTGCAGTGGGACTGGCAACCGACCCCGGCGACCACGGTGAACGCCTACCTCGGCGCGGAGACCTCGCGCCTGGGCATCGCCAACGTCGGCGACGCGGACGGCCCCGACAACGGCGCCGCCTTCGGCACGATCGGCCAGACCGACCCCAACCTTGGCGGGCCGCTGTATCCGTTCGCGAACCAGTGGTGGGAGTTCGACCGCGAGAGCAACCGCAATGCCGGGCTCAGCTTCAGCCACGACTTCGGCCGCGTGCGCCTGGACGCCAGCTACAACTACACCGGTTCGTTCGGCCACGTCGGCTACACCTACGACACGGTCGGCGGGCTGGCCTACCGCGACCCCGCCGCGGTGGCCGCAGCCAGCAACGGCTTCCCCGACAACAAGTACCGTACCAACACGCTCGACCTCGGCTTGAACTTCGCCGTCAACCGCAGCGTCGGCGTGCGCCTGTTCGGCCGCTACCAGACCGGCGCCTTCAGCGACTGGCACTATGCCGGCTTCGACAACACGCTCAGCTACGACCATCGCATCTACACCGACAAGGGCGGCCAGCTGCATTACAGCACCAGCCTGGTCGGCGTGATGCTGAACCTGAAACTGTGAGGAGCGCCGGGATGACGTATCGCACTAGCCTCCTGTTCACGTTCCTGCTGGCGTCAGGCGTTGCCATGAACGCCGGGGCCCAGCAATCGCCTCCCGCCGCCGTGCCGGCCAAGGTCGTGGACCTGCGCCGCATGCAGCCGGTCAGCGGCGACGCCCAGGCTGGCGCGGGCAAGGCCGCAGTATGTGCGGCCTGCCATGGCGCGCAGGGCGTGGCGATCGCGCCGAACTTCCCGAATCTGGCCGGACAATCGGCCACCTACCTGTACGTGCAGCTGAAGGAGTTCCACGACGGCGAGCGCAACGACCCGGTGATGACCGGCCAGGCCGCCGCGCTGAGCGACGCCGACATGCGCGACCTGGCCAGCTACTACGCCTCGCTGGCGCCGAAGCCGGCCGGTCAGGCCGATGCCGCCTCGCGTGGCGCGCAGCTGTACCTGGCCGGCGACCCGGCACAGGGCATTCCGCCGTGCCAGGGCTGCCACGGCCCGAGCGGGTTGGGCCCGCAGCCGCACTGGAGCAGTGCACCGCAGCCGCCGTGGGCGACCTATCCGTATCTGCGCGGCCAGTCGTCGCTGTATGTCGCCAAGCAACTGGGCGACTTCAAGAGCGGTGCGCGCGCCGGCAGCAGCAATGCGAAGGTGATGCGGGGCATAGCGGCCACGCTCGGCGACGATGACGTGCAGGCACTGTCGACTTATCTGAATACGCTGTGACGCCACCGGCCACGGCGCGGGTTCATCGCGCGGGCCGCTTCATCAGCTTGATCTCGAACAACTGCGGCCAGCACTTGCCGGTGACGAACAGGCGGTCGTGCTCCGCGTCCCAGGCGATCCCGTTGAGCACGTCGTCGCCGGGGTTCGGCAGCCGGTTGATGTCGAACAGGCCAGTGAGGTCGATCCAGCCCACGACATGGCCGCTGGCCGGGTCGATCCGCGCGATGCGGTCGGTCAGCCACACGTTCGCGTAGATCTCGCCGTCGACCCACTCCAGTTCGTTGAGATTGGTGACCGGTGCGCCGTCGGCGGTCACCGTGATGCGGCGGACGACTTGCAGTGTTTCCGGATTCAGCACACGCAGCACCGGCGTGCCGTCGCTCATGTACAGATGCGTGTCGTCGCGGGTCAACGCCCAGCCTTCGCCGGGGTAGCTGAAGCTGCGCTGTGGCGTGAAGCTGGCCAGGTCGTAGACGAAGCCGGTCTGGCTCTGCCAGGTGAGCTGCACCAGCCGCTCCTTCCAGTCGACGATGCCCTCGCCGAAGTATTGCTTCGGCAGGCGATGGCGTTGCACCACGTCGCCGGTCTCCAGCGCCACCTTGCGCACGGTCGATTGGCCGACCTGGCCGGTGCTCTCGTAGAGGTAGCCATCCTTGTAGAACAGCCCCTCGGTATAGGCGCCGGTGTCGTGCGGGTAGACGCGCACGACCTGGTAGCCGTAGACCGGGATGGCTGCCCAGGCCGGAGCGGCGCAGGCGAGCAGGGCGAAGGCTAGGGTGCAGGTGGGCCAGCGCGGCATCGGGTCGGCTTCCGGACGGGTTGGGGCGCTCAGCGCTTGTGAAAAAACACACATCCTGCGGTTTTCTCTATCGCGAGTCCGGCACTTGCGTGCCTGCTTCGCGACCGGCCATCCATGGCCGGGCTGAGAGGCTGTTGTGTCACAGCCTCTCAGCCTAGCGGACGCACGCGGAAATTGCGGCCCTTGATCTTGCCCGCGCGCAGGCGCTCCAGCGCCTTGTTCGCCAGTGCGCGGCTGATCGCCACGTAGGCGCGGGTGGCGAACACGTCGATCTTGCCGATGTCCTTCGCGTCCAGCCCGGCGTCGCCGGTGAGCGCGCCGAGGATGTCGCCGGGACGCAGCTTGTCCTGTCGGCCGGCGTCGATCACCAGGGTCTTCATCGGCGCCAGATGCAGGGTCTTGCCGCGCGGCGGCGCGACTTTCAGTGCGCGCCACGGTAGCGGCGCGCCGTTGAGTTCCTCGATGTTCGCCGCCTTCGGCCGCTCGCGCGGCGTGCACAAGGTGATCGCCAGGCCCGCTTCGCCCGCGCGGCCGGTGCGGCCGATGCGGTGGGTGTGGGTGTCAGGGTCGTGCGCGACGTCGTAGCTCAGCACCAGCGGCAGCGCGACGATGTCCAGCCCGCGCGCGGCCACGTCGGTGGCGACCAGCACGGCGCAGCTGTGGTTGGCGAAGCGCACCAGCACTTCGTCGCGGTCGCGTTGTTCCATGTCGCCGTGCAGGGCCAGCGCAGAGAAGCCGCGGCGGTCCAGTTCCTGCGCTACCGCGTCCACGTCGCGGCGCATGTTGCAGAACACCAGTGCACCATCCCGTTTTGAGTCCGGGCCGCGCTCGCTGGCCAGCAACTGCGCCAGCGCATCAGGCTTCTGCGCCGGATCCACCTCGATGAACTGCTGCTCGATCGCCGGCTTCTGCTCGGCCGGCGCGTCCACCGTGACCACCACCGGATCCTTCTGCACGCGCTGGCTCACCGCGCGGATCTCGTCCGGATAGGTGGCCGAGAACAGCAGGGTCTGATGGTGTTTCGCGATGCGCCCGATGATGTCGTCGATCGCCTCGGAAAAGCCCATGTCGAGCATGCGGTCGGCCTCGTCCAGCACCAGCACCTTGATGCCGCCGCCGTGCAGGCTGCCGCGCTTCAGGTGTTCCTGCACGCGGCCGGGCGTGCCCACCACGATGTGCGGGTCATGCGTCAGCGAGGCCAGCTGTGGGCCCAGCGGCATGCCGCCGCACAGGGTCAGCAGCTTCACATTCGGAATGTTCGCGGCCAGCTTGCGGATCGCCTTGCTGACCTGGTCGGCCAGCTCGCGGGTGGGGCACAGCACCAGCGCCTGCAGTCGGATCGCGTCCGCGTCCAGCGTCTGCAGCAGGCTCAGCCCGAACGCTGCGGTCTTGCCGCTGCCGGTCTGCGCCTGCGCGATCACGTCGCGTCCTTCCAGCATCGGCGGCAGGCTTTGCGCCTGCACCGGGGTCATGTCGGTGTAGCCGAGCGTCTCGACGCTGGCGAGCAGGGCGGGTTTGAGCGGGAGCGTGCTGAACGTGGTCATTCGCGCATGATCGCATGGCGGCCATCGCGCCACAGGCTTGCATCCGGCGGCCGGCTCGCGGACCCTGTACGGCTACCGCCTCTCGTGATCACCGCCATGGATACCGTTTTCATCGAAGATCTGCGCATCGACGCCGTCATCGGCATCTACGACTGGGAGCGTCGGGTGCGGCAGACGCTGTCGTTCGACATCGAGATGGCGTTCGACAACACCGTGCCGGCGGGCAGCGACGACATCGCGCTGACGCTGAACTACAAGGACGTGTCGAAGCGCCTGGTCGGCTATGTGGAAGCGTCCAGCTTCGGCCTGGTCGAGACGCTGGCCGAACGCTGCGCGGCGATCATCCGCGAGGAGTTCGGGGTCGGCTGGGTGCGCCTGAAGCTGTCCAAGCCGGGTGCGGTGCGCGGCGCGAAAGCCGTCGGCGTGTGCATCGAACGCGGCACGCGAACGCACTGATGGCACGGGTCTACCTGAGCCTGGGCTCCAACCTCGAGCCGCAACGTTACCTCTCCGCGGCGATCAGCGAGTTGCGCGAGCGCTTCGGCGCGATCGCCGTGTCGCCGGCGTATCGCAGCCGGTCGGTGGGTTTCGACAGCGCGGACTTCGTCAACCTGGCGGTGGGACTGGATACCGAGCTGTCGCCCGAGGCGCTGAACGACTGGCTGCATGCGCTGGAGGACCGCCACGGCCGCCGCCGCGACGTGCCGCGCTACTCGGACCGCACGCTGGACGTCGACATCGTGTTCTACGACGCGCTGGTGCTCGACGGTCCGGGCCACCTGCAGATCCCGCGCAAGGAGTTGCAGCACGCGTTCGTGCTGCGGCCGATCGCGGACATCGCGCCGGCGTTCCGGCATCCCGTCAGCGGGCTGAGCATGGCCGAGTTGTGGGCGGCGTTTCCGGCCGGAAGCGAGCCGCTGCAGGTCGAATCGCTGCCGGATTGAGCCACACGCACTGTCGCGCACGTCGCGCGGATGCTAGAAAGGGCGTGCCACGCCAATCCGGGTTCATTTCGTAGGGCGGGCAGTGCCCGCCGCCCTTTGTCATGGCCAGGCAAGAAGTCGGCGGGCAGTGCCCGCCCTACGCATCATGTAGAAGCGAGGTTGCCGATTCACGACCAACGGATCAAGGGGAGACACGCATGGCCGGGAAATTTGCACGCAGTTGGGCGTTGCTGAAGGCGAGCGCGGCGGTGTTGCGTTCGGACAAGTCGTTGCTGGTGTTTCCGTTGCTGTCGGGGTTGTGCACGCTGCTGGTGGCGGCGAGTTTCCTGATCCCGGTCGGGGTGATGGTGATCGGCAACGAACACGCTGGGCAGCAGTTCGAGCAGGGCATGTCCGCGGGTGCCTACCTGCTGATGTTCGGCTTCTACCTGGTGCAGTATTTCGTGATCATCTTTTTCCAGACCGCGCTGACCGGCGTGGCGCTGATGCACCTGCGCGGCGAGCCGACCAGCGTTGGCGCCGGCTTCGCGCTGGCCCGCGCGAAGTTGCCGCAGATCCTCGGCTACGCGCTGATCGCCGCCACCGTCGGCCTGCTGCTGCGGATGATCCAGGAACGCCTCGGCCTGATTGGCCGGTTGGTGGTCGGCTTCATCGGCCTGGCCTGGACCGTGGCGACCTTCCTGGTGGTGCCGATCCTGGCCAGCCAGGACGTGGGCCCGGTCGACGCGGTCAAGCGCAGCGTGGAGCTGCTCAAGCGCAGCTGGGGCGAGAACCTGATCGGCAACGGCGGTATCGGCGTGGTGTTCGGCCTGCTGATGGTGCTGGCGGTGCTGCTCGGCGCGGTCCTGATCGGCGGCGCGGTCGCGTTGCAGTCGGCCGTGGCGATCGTGCTGGCGGTGGCCGTGGTGGTGCTCGGGCTGACCCTGCTCGGCCTGGTCCAGGCGTCGCTGCAGGGCATCTATTCGGCCGCGCTGTACCGCTACGCGGAAGCGGGCGAAGCCAGCGTCGGTTTCGACCAGGCGCTGCTGCAGCAGGCCTTCGCGCCGAAGAAGAAATAGCCGGCAGCGCGAACCACGCAACCGCAAAGTCCGAGTGTGCCGTAATACCCTCCCCTGCTTTGCAGGGGAGGGTATGGGTGGGGTGCTCTTGGCGCTCTCCGCGAGACTCACACCGACAGCGTACGCCCACCATCCACGCGAATGATCTGCCCGGTGACATACGGCGCATCGCGCAGCAGCCACAGCACCGCGCCGGCGACATCCTCGGGCGTACCGGCGTGTTGCAACGGCGTGCGCGCCAGCATCGCCTGCTGGTCGGCGTACGGCTTGCCGTCGCTGGGCCACAGCACGGCGCCGGGCGCCACGCCGTTGACGCGGATTTCCGGGCCCAGCTCCAGCGCCAGCGAGCGGGTCATCGCCGCGAGTGCGGCCTTCGCCATGCAGTACAACGGATGCTCCGCCAGCGGCCGTTCGGCGTAGATGTCGACCATGTTGACGATGCCGCCGCGCGCTTCGCGCAGCGCCGGGATCGCCGCCTGGCTGAGGAAGAACGGCGCCTGCGCGTTGGAGGCGAACAACGCGTCCCACTGCTGCGGCGTTGCCGTGCCCAGCGGCGTGGGGAAGAACGCCGAGGCGTTGTTGACCAGCGCGTCGAGCCGGCCGTAGTGCGCCAGCAACTGTTCGATCATCGCCGGCAAGGCGGGCAGGTCGGCCAGTTCGGCCTGCAGCAGCAAGGTGCTGCCGCTGCGTTGCCGTTCCAGCTCGTCGGCCAGCGCGCGGGCGTCGTCGGCGGAACGGCGGTAGTGCAGCGCCAGGTCATAGCCGGCCGCGTGCAGGGTGCGCGCGGTTACCGCGCCGACGCGACGGCCGGCGCCGGTGATCAGCGCGACGGGACGATCATGGCGTGGCGGCATGGGGCGGTTCCGGCGGGTATCCAAGCCGCAGCTTGCCGCAAAGCCCGCGTCGCGTCATCCGGCGCAACGCTCAGTCGGCGCTGGGTTTGCGCGGCTTCTTGCTGGCGGCCTTGCGTGCGGTACTGGCCACCTTGCGGGCGGCGCCGGCCACGGCCTTGTCGACCAGGCTGTCCACCACGCGGCGGCGGGGCTTTGCTTTCGGCGTATCGGCGGTGGCGTCTTCGAGCGTGACTTCGCCTTCGAACATTTCGATCGCGGTGCCGGCGACCTGCCCGGTGTCGTAGTACGCGTAGGCGCCCACGCCGAGCGCGCCGATCACCGGCAACCAGCGCGAGACACCCTTGCTGAGCGTGCGCTGGGTCAGCTTGACGCCGACCTGCTTCGCCACGCGCTGGGCAACGCCGTAGGACATGCGCCGGAACACCAGCCGGTCACCCATGCGCACCACCAGGTCGCGGAACGCCTGCGCCGCGGTGTGGCGGAACAGGCACCACATCATCTGCTCGCGCCCGAGGCCGGCGTGGCGGCCGTAGGCGGCGGCGATGTCGCTGACCATCTGCGCCTGGATCTTCCAGATCGCGATCAACTCCGGCAGCAAGGTCAGCCAGCCCAGCGGCCCCGGCGGCAGCGC
>DATCUT010000082.1:0-33475 GCA_036561785.1 Rhodanobacter sp. | reverse complement strand
CCCGCCACGCCTGCAACGAGGTCGCCAACCCGGTGCGCGACTGGCCGGCCTGCAATACCGCCAGTGAATCGCCGGCCCGCGCCGCGCGCTGCGCCAGCTTGCTCGCGTGGCGCGATTCCAGCGCGCGAAACACGCTGAGCGGCCCGGCCAGCGTGGTCGACTCCGTCCAACTGGCCAACAGGTCGTCCAGCTGCGCCTTGACCGCCTGCTGCCGCGCCGCACCGTGGCTGCGCAATTGCGCGCGGCTCAGGCCATGCCGGGCCAGTCGCGCCATCGGCAGCGGCAGACGGTCGCGATCGGCGTCCTGCTGCAACCGCAGCAGTGCATACAGCAGGTGATTCAGCACGGCGACCCGCGACGCCCGCGCCGGTGACGCCTCGGCACCGTACCACCAGGCGGTTTCCAGCGCGGCCAACGCGCCGTGCAGCGGCATCGCCGCCTCGATCTGCGCGGCAAAATCCGCGGCGGTGCCCTGCTCCAGCTGGGCCATGGCCGCCAGCACCGGGGCCAGCCACAGATCGCTGGCGAGGGCATGCGCACGCTCGTCGTCGAACAACACCTGGGTCAGCGGATGGCGGCCACCGCTGGCCGGCGCGCCGGCCAGCTCCTCGGCCCACCAGTTGAGCTTGGCCGTGGCCACCTGCGGCTCGCGGATGCCGTAGGCGGCGCCGAGCAGTTCCTGCTCCAGCGCAGCCAGCGCGACATGGCCGGGATAGCGCCGGCCATCGACGAACACCAGCGCGACGCGCCGCTGCGGTTGCACCGCCAGCCACTTGTCGATGAAGCCCTGCAGCACGGCGTTTTGTTCGATCAGCTCGATCATGCCGTGACCGGCTGCAGCTGCAGCAGCTCGGCCAGTTCGGCCGGATGATCCAGTACCTTGTCGGCGCCCCACGCATGCGGATCGCCGCCATCGAGATAGCCCCAGCTCACCGCCACCGTGTACAGGCCGGCAGCGGCGCCGGCCTGAATGTCGCGGCGGTCGTCGCCGACGAACAGGCTTTGCGCGGGCGCCACGCCGGCGCGTTCGCAGGCCAGCAGCACCGGTGCCGGATCGGGTTTCTTCACCGCCAGCGTATCGCCGGAAACCACGGCGCTGGCCCGCTGTGCCCAGCCGATGCGGGCGACCAGTTCATCGGTAAGGAAGGCCGCCTTGTTGGTGACGATGCCCCAGCGCAGTCCGTGCGCCTCGATCCGCGCCAGCAGCTCGTCGACGCCGTCGAACACGCGCGTCTGCTGCGCCATCACGTCCTGGTACAGCTGCAGGTAGCGCGGCACCAGCGCTTCCAGCGCAGCTTCGCCGCGCCCGGCAAACGCACAGCGCAACACGGCACGCGCGCCGCGCGAGACCACCTCGCGCACCGGTGCGTACGGCGGCGGCGGCACGCCCTCTTCCGCGCACTGCGCCAGCAATGCGGCGTACAGATCGGGAGCGCTGTCGAGCAAGGTGCCGTCCAGGTCGAACAGCACGCCCTGGATGTTTTCGGGCAAGGGCTTCATGCCGGTTTGCGTGCGCTGAGCACGTAATTGACCGCGGTGATCTTGCCCAACCAGGCCTTGCGGCTGAGCGGGTTGTAGGCGAGTCCGGAGACGTCCTCCAGTTCCAGCCCGGCATGGCGCAGCAGGCGGCCCAGCTCGGACGGCTTCAGGAACTGCGCGTAGTGATGGGTGCCGCGCGGCAACATGCGCATCACGTATTCGGCGCCCACGATCGCCGCGCCGAACGCGGCCGGCGTGCGGTTGATGGTGGACATGAACAGCCGCGCGCCCGGCTTCAGCATCGCGGCCAGGTCGTTCACCAGCGCTTCCGGATCGGGCACGTGCTCGATCAATTCCATGCAGCACACCGCGTCGAAACTTTCCGGCTCGGCCGCGGCCAGCGCGGCCGAGGACTGCACGCGGTAGTCGACGCTGAGGCCGGATTCATGCAGGTGCAGCTTCGCGACGTCGATCACCTTGCCGCCCAGGTCGATGCCGGTAACCTTCGCGCCGGCGCGTGCCAGCGTCTCGCTGAGCAGGCCGCCGCCGCAGCCGACATCGGCGACCTTCGCTGCGCGCAGGTCGGTGCGCGCGGCGATATAGGCGGCGCGCACCGGATTGAGGTCGTGCAGCGGGCGCGACTCGCCATCGGGGTCCCACCAGCGCGCCGCCAGGCTGTCGAAGCGGGCGATCTCGTCGGGGCTGACGTTGGGTGTCGTGTGCATCGTCCAATCCTCAAGAGCAGGCACGAAGTTTAATGCGCTTGCCACTCGTACACCGTGATATCCCAGCCGCCGCTGACGTGGGCCGGGTCGTCGTGCACGATCGCGGTCGCCTCGGCCAGGTCGGCCGCGTGCAGCAGGTAGGCACCGCCGGACTTGTCGCTGAAGCCGCCGGACAGTTCCACCCGGCCCTCTTCACGCAAACCCTCCAGGAACGCCAGGTGCAGCGGCACTACCGCCGGGTCGAGGTGCGGCCGACGAATCAGCAGGATCAGGTAACGGTTCATCGAAGACTCCGGATCAGGCCGAGGCGATGCGTTCGCGCCAGGCGCGCGTGCGCTCCAGGATCGCCGCGGTGTCCATGCCGACCAGCTCGCGCCCGGCCAGCTTGCGCCGGCCGGCGATCCACACGTCGCTGACCTGGTGGCGGCCGGTAGCGTAGACCAGCTGCGAGATGACGTGGAACATCGGCTGGGTTTCCAGCTCGCTCAGCCGCACGGCGGCGAAGTCGGCCTGTTTGCCGACTTCGATCGAACCGATCTTCGCTTCCAGTCCGACCGCCTTCGCGCCGTTGAGCGTGGCCGCGCGCAGCGCGAACGCCGCGTCGAACGCTGCCGCGTCGCCGGCCACCGCCTTGGCCAGCAGTGCGGCGGTGCGCATCTCGCCGAACATGTCCAGGTCGTTGTTCGAGGCGCAGCCGTCAGTGCCCAACGCCACGTTGACGCCGGCCAGGCGCAGCTTCTCCGCCGGGCAGAAGCCGGAGGCCAGCTTCAGGTTGGACTCCGGGCAATGCACCACCGACACGCCGGCGGCAGCGCAGGCGGCGATCTCGCCGTCGGTCAGCTGGGTCATGTGCACGGCGATCAGGCGGTCGTTGACCAGACCCAGCTTCTGCAGCCGCTGGAACGGGCGCAGGCCGCTCTTGGCCTTTTCGTCCTCGACCTCGTGCGCGGTCTCGTGCGTGTGCAGGTGCACCGGGATGTCGAGCTGGTCGGACAGCATGCGGATGCGCTCGAAGCTCTCGTCCGACACCGTGTACGGCGCGTGCGGTGCGAACGCGGTGCTGACCAGGTGGTCGCCGCGGAAGCTGTCGTGCACTTCACTGGCGCGCTCGAAATATTCGTCCTGGCTTTTCGCCCACGCGGTGGGAAACTCGATCACCGGCAGGCCGACCACCGCGCGGAAACCCAGCTTGCGGTAGGTGGCGCCGATGACGTCGGGGAAGAAGTAGTTCTCGTTGGCGCAGGTGGTGCCGCCGCGCAGCATCTCGGCCACCGCCAGCTCGACGCCGTCGCGCACGAACTCCGGCCCGATCACCTTCGCCTCGGCCGGCCAGATGTGCTGCTGCAGCCAGACCATCAGCGGCAGGTCGTCGGCGAGGCCGCGCAGCAGGGTCATCGGGTTGTGCGTGTGACTGTTGACCAGGCCGGGGATCAGCGCGTGCTCGCCCAGTTCGACGCGCTCGCGCGGCGCATAGGCGAGCCGCGCGTCGGCGATCGGCAGCAGGGCCACGATGCGCTCGTCCTGTACCACCACCGCGTGGTTCTCCAGCACCACCGCATGCGGCTCGACCGGCACGACCCAGCGTGCTTCGATCATCAGGTCGACGGGCTGTGGGGTCGTCGGACTCATCACCAGTTCTCGCTCTGTCAGTTTGGATACGAGATGGGGCGGTACCTTGCGGTGGCCGCCCCATGCTTTGGATCGTCAGCGATTGATCGTCATTCCGGCGGAGGCCGGAATCCAGTGGCTGGGTTGCGCAAAGCATGCAAGGAAGCTTTGTGTGCTTCGCACTAGTACCTCACTGGATGACTCGCTCCGCTCGCCCCTTCGGGGCCGTCCTTCGGACGTTCTTCGCGCTGCGCGCTCGTCCTGCCTTCGCAGGGATGACGAACTGGCAAAGGCGCGAGCGAAGCTCGCGCGCCAGTTCGTCACTTGACGCGGCTGTCGTACTCGCCGGTGCGGGTATCGACCTTGATGACTTCGTCCTGGTTGACGAACAGCGGCACGCGCACCACGGCACCGGTCTCCAGCGTGGCCGGCTTGCCGCCGCCACCGGAAGTGTCACCACGCACGCCGGGATCGGTCTCGGTGATCTTCAGGTCGACGAACTTCGGCGCTTGCACGGCGACAACAGCGCCGTTGAACAGCGTGACCACGCATTCTTCCTCGCCCTTGAGCCACTTCCATGCATCGCCCATCGCGGCCAGCGTCGCCGGCACCATCTCGAAGGTCTCCATGTTCATGAAGTGCCACAACCGATCCTTGCCGAGGCCATCGATGAAGGAAAGCTGCATGTCGGTATCGGTGACATCGGCCTCTTCGAAGGAGTCGCTGGACTTGAGCGTCTGCTCGGTCGTGCGGCCGTCCTTCAGGTTGCGGATGCGGATGCGGGTGAACGCCTGGCCCTTGCCCGGCTTGACGAAGTCCGCTTCGGTGATGACCCAGGGGTCACCGTTGTGAAGGATCTTCTTGCCCGTTTTGACGTCATTGAGGCCAAGGGTCGCCATGCGATTAGTGCTCCGGAGTCAATTTCGCCCGTTGGGCGGCTAAAATGGGTGTCTGTCACGGGCTTCAGCGCCCGCTCCAAGGCCCGCCATGATAACCGCAAGCCCCCACGCCCGCCTATCGTCGCCCACACCTGGCTGGCGCGAACTGTGGCGGGACGCCATCACCGATCCCGGGGAACTGCTGCAGGCCGTGGGCCTGGGCGACCGTGCCGACCTGCTGCCGCCGGACGACGCCGGCTTCGCCTTGCGGGTTCCCCGCGGGTTCGTGGCGCGGATGCGCCGCAATGACCCAACCGACCCGCTGTTGCTGCAGGTGCTGCCGCAGCGGGCCGAGCACGATCAGGTCGAGGGCTTCACGCTCGACGCCGTCGGCGACATGGCGTCCAGAGCCGGGCAAGGCTTCCTGCACAAGTACGACGGTCGCGCCTTGCTGATTGCCAGCGGCAGCTGCGCGGTGAATTGCCGCTACTGCTTCCGCCGCCACTTCCCCTACGGCGAGGAGATCGCCGCCGCCTCGCAGTGGCGGGATGCCCTGGCGCAGCTGAAGGCCGACCCGTCCATTCGCGAACTGATCCTGTCCGGCGGCGACCCGTTGGCGCTGGCCACCCACAAGCTTGAGGAATTGACCCGCGGCTTGGCCGAGCTGCCCCAGGTGATCCGCCTGCGCATCCACAGCCGCCTGCCGGTGGTGCTGCCGGAGCGGGTCGACGACGCCTTCATCGGTTGGCTGGCCGCCGTGCCGCTGCAGAAGGTGGTCGTGCTGCATGCGAACCATGCCAACGAACTGGACGCCAGCGTCGACGCCGCCTGCGCCCGCCTGCGCGCGGCCGGCGCCACCGTGCTCAACCAGTCGGTGCTGCTGCGCGGGATCAACGACGACGCCGACACGCTGGCCGACCTGTCCGAACGGCTGTTCGCCGCCGGCGTGCTGCCGTACTACCTGCACCAGCTCGACCGCGTGCAGGGCGCCGCGCATTTCGAGGTCGACGACAACCACGCACTGGCGTTGATGGAGGCGCTGCGCGCCCGCCTGCCGGGTTATCTGGTGCCCCGGCTGGTGCGTGAGGTGGGCGGCGATACCTCCAAGCGGCCGCTGTGAACCGGACCGCGGTCACTGTTGTATGGTTTTTCCGCTGGCGGCTGCTGGCGGAATCCGTTACAAACACTGATCGCGGCTGACCGCACAAACCTCCCCCGCACCGCCTGCGATGATCAACGGACAGCATCACGCCCCATGAAAAAAGATTTCGTCATCAAGATCCTCTTCGTCGAAAGCTCTCTCGAAGAGGCCGAGCAGATCATCAGCCTGCTGCGCAATACCGGCATTGCCGTGCGGCCGGCCCGTGCCACCAACGTGGAACAGATGCAGGCTGCGGTGAACGAGCTGGAACCGGACGTGGTGATGTTCGACCCGGCGATCACCAGCATCAGCCTGGAGGAAGCCGTCAAGGTGCTCGATGCCTACGGCCGCGACTACTCGCTGCTGGGCCTGGTCAACTCGATCGACAACCAGATCGTGGCGGACCTGTTCGTGCACGGCGCCCGCGGCGTCGCCTCTCGCAGCCAGCCGAAGCAGCTGATCGCGGTGCTGCAGCGCGAGTTCGAGTCGCTGCAGACGCGCCGCCAGGTGCGCCGCCTGGAGACCGCTCTGCGCGAATCGGAGCGACGCTGCGACGCGCTGCTCGACTCTTCCACCGATGCGATCGCGTACGTGCACGAGGGCATGCACGTGCGGGCCAACCACGCCTACCTGGAAACGTTCGGCTACGACAGCTTCGACGACCTGCTCGGGCTGCCTGTGCTGGACATGATCGACTCGGCCAACGCCGACGAATTCAAGTCGCTGCTCAGGGGCCACGCGCGGCAGGAGAAGACGCCGTCCCAGCTCACCCTGCATGCGCGCCGCGCCGACGGCAGCCAGTTCGACGCCACGGTGGAATTCGCGCCGGCCACCTTCGAGGGCGAACCCTGCCTGCAGATCGTGTTCCGCCGGCAACTGGTCGACCAGGCCGTGCTGGAACAGCTGCAGCGCGACCCGGTCACCGGTCTGTTCAACCGTGCCCGCATGCTGGAATCCATCGACGACGCCGTCACCGCGGCGGCGAAGGGCAAGAAGGGCCAGTCGCTGCTGCTGATCGAACCCGACAACTGGGCCTCGCTGGTGGGCGGCATCGGCCTGGGCAAGGCCGACGAACTGCTGTCCGGCTTCGCCGACCGCATCCGCATGCTGCTCGGCGCCGACGATGTGGCCGGCATGCTTGCCGAACACACGCTGGGTGTGGTGCTCGATTCGCGCCCGGACGAGGCGATCAAGGAGTGGATTGCCAAGCTGCAACACAGCGTCAGCAACGAGATCTTCGATGCCGGCTCGCGTTCGATCACGGTCACCGCCAGCATCGGCGGCAGCCTGCTGGGCGAGAAGAATGCGAACACCGAACTGCTGCTCAACCAGGCCAGCCAGGCCTTGCGCACTGCACAGAGCCTCGGCGGCAGCCAGGTGGAGCTGCACGACCCGGCCGCTCGCGAGAAGGCCGACGAGGAGCGCGAACGCTACTGGCTGGAGCTGCTGCGCAAGGCGCTGACCGGGGAAGGCCTGGTGCTCTACCACCAGCAGACCATCAGCCTGCAGGACGCCGAAGGCGACTACTCGGAAATCCTGCTGCGCATGAACGGCCCGCAGGGCGAGGTGCTGCCCGGTTTCTTCATGCCGATCGCCGAGAAGCACAACCTCACCGGCGCGATCGACCGCTGGGTGCTCGACCAGGCCATCAACGCGCTGCAGGAACGCGAGAGCCAGGGCCAGCAGACCACGTTCTTCGTCAAGCTCACCGCCGCCTCGCTGCAGGACGACACGCTGCTGTCGTGGCTGGGCACCCGGCTCAAGCAGGCGGCGCTGAAGCGCGGCCAGCTGGTGCTGGAAATGACCGAGAGCAAGGTGATGACCCTGCTGCGTCCGGCCCAGGAGTTCGTCAACGGCTGGAAGAAAGTCGGCGGCCGCTTCGCGCTGGAGCAGTTCGGCTCGGGCCTGAACTCGTTCCAGTTGCTCAACCACATCGACGCGGACTACCTGAAGATCGATCGCAGCTACATGGCCGACCTGCCGCAGCACCCGGAAAGCCAGAAGAAAATTGCCGAGATCTGCCAGCAGGCACGCGAACTGAAGCGTCAGACCATCGCCGAATGGGTCGAGGATGCCACCAGCACCTCGCTGCTGTTCGCCTGCGGCGTGGATTTCGTGCAGGGCAACTTCCTGCAGCAGCCGCAGCGGCTGGAATAAATCGTTCCGACACATCGCGCCCGGACTTTTGTTCGGGCCACAAAAAACCCGCGGATCGCTCCGCGGGTTTTTTCATGCGGCAGCAACTGCGGAGCGGATTACTCGGCAGCAGCGGCAGCGGCGGCCTTCGCATTCGCCTTGGCGGCGGCAGCGGCGGCGACATCTTCCTTGATGCGGGCGGCCTTGCCTTCCAGGCCACGCAGGTAATACAGCTTGGCGCCGCGCACCTTGCCCTTGCGCTTCACGGTCACCGAGTCGATGGCCGGGCTGTGCGCCTGGAACACGCGCTCCACGCCGGTGCCATGCGAGATCTTGCGCACGGTGAAGGCCGAATGCAGGCCGCGGCTGCGCTTGGCGATGACGATGCCCTCGAACGCCTGCACGCGCTCGCGGTTGCCTTCCTTCACCTTGACGTTGACCACCACGGTATCGCCGGGGCTGAATTCCGGCAGCTGGCGGGTGATCTGCTCGGATTCAAACTGCTCAATGATCTTGTTCATGGCGCACCTGTCGGTTCACTTTAGCGATATCAATGCTGCGGTCGTCAGTCGGCCGCACCGTCTTGCCGCAACCGCTCCTGCTGAGCATGTTCACGGCGGAATTCATCCAGCAATGCACGGGATTTCGCATCCAGCCCACGCTGTGACAACAAGTCCGGGCGGCGCAACCAGGTTCGTCCCAGCGATTGCTTGAGGCGCCAGCGGGCAATCGCCGCATGGTCACCGGACAGCAACACCTCCGGTACATCACCCAGCGCATCGTGCACCGGTTTTCCATAATGCGGGCAATCCAGCAGGCCATCCGAAAACGAATCCTGCTCGGCCGACTGCGCGTCGTTCAACGCGCCGTCCTGCAAGCGCCCCACCGCGTCGATGATCACCGCGGCGGCGAGCTCGCCGCCGGACAGCACATAATCGCCGATGGAGAGCTCCTCGTCGACCTCGTGCGCCAGCAGACGCTCGTCCACACCTTCGTAACGCCCACAGAGCAGCGCGATGCGCGGCAGCCTCGCCAGCGCTTCCACCCTGCCCTGCGTCAGCCGCGCTCCCTGCGGACTGAGATAAACCAGATGCACCGGTTCCGGTGCCGCCGCGCGCATGGCCGCCAGGGTCGTGCGCAACGGCTCGATCATCATCACCATCCCGGGACCGCCGCCATACGAGCTGCTGTCCACGCTGCGGTGCCTGTCGGTGGCGTAGTCGCGCGGGTTCCAGGTTTCCACCTGCAGCAACTCGCGTTGCTGCGCGCGTCCCACCACGCCGACGGCGGCGCACTGGCGCACGAAGTCGGGAAACAGGCTGACGACATCGATACGCATGATCCTTGACCCTTAAGCCCGCGACCCGGCGACGTCAGAATTCAGGATCCCAGTCCACCACCATGCGCCCTGCGGACAAGTCCACCGAACGCACATACGAACCCTGGACGAAAGGAATCAGCCGCTCGCGCTCGCCATCCCTCACCACCACGACATCGTTGGCACCGGTGGCGAACAGGTGACTGACCCGCCCCAGCTTCACGTCTTCCGTGGTGACGACCTCGAGTCCTTCGAGATCGACCCAGTAATACTCACCTTCCGCCGGAGGTGGCAGCTGCCCACGGGCGACATAGATGTCGGTCCCGATCAACGCCGCGGCCTGTTCCCGGTCGTCCACCCCGGGCAACTGGGCCACCATGCCCTTGCCCTGCGTACGACCCTTCACCCCCGTGATCTGCGTCTCCATGCCGGGCGCTGCACCGAGCAGCCACGGCTGGTAGTCGAAGATCCGCATGCGTGGCTCGGCCCAGGATTCGATCTTGAGCCAGCCCTGCACGCCGTACAGCCCGACGATGCGTCCGATCAGGACGCGCCGACCGGCTGCCGTCATGACTCAGGCAGCCTGCTGCTTGCCGGCTTCCTTGACCAGGGCGGCGACCTTGTCGGTCAGCTGCGCACCCTTGCCCACCCATTCCTTGACGCGCTCGACGTTCAGCTCAAGGCGCTTGTCCTTGCCCGACGCAACCGGGTTGTAATAGCCGATGTTCTCGATGTTGCGGCCGTCGCGCTTGCTGCGCTGATCGGTCACGACGACGTGGTAGAACGGACGGCCCTTGGCGCCACCGCGCGAAAGACGAATCTTGACCATGGTAAAACTCCAGAATTGCCGAATGAGCGGCAGGCACACGAGAGACGTGCGCGGTAAACGGGGCATTTTAGCGGTTTTTCGGGAAAAGGGAAGAGCTGTGCGACCTGGCAGCCCCCGCTCCGGCGTCATTCCCGCGAGGCGCTTTTCAACAGCGAAGCTGGTCAAGCGGGAATGACAACCGGCTTCGGACGAGCCTCCGGCGACCTTCAGCGCATCGGCGGCAATCCACCGCCCATGCCGCCCATGCCCTTCATGGCGCCGCGCATCTGCCGCATCAGGCCCTTGGTGCCGCCCTTGGACAGCTTGGACATCATCTTTTCCATCTGCATGTACTGTTTGAGCAACCGGTTGACGTCGGCCGGCTGGGTGCCCGAGCCGCGTGCCACGCGGGCGCGGCGCGAGCCGTTCAGCAGGTCCGGGTGGCGGCGTTCCTTCTTGGTCATCGAACAGATGATCGCGATCATCTTGTTCATCTCGCCGTCGTTGACCTTGGACTTGACGCTGTCCGGCAGACCGGACACGCCAGGCAGCTTGTCCATCAGGCCGGCCAGGCCGCCCATGTTGCCCATCTGCTCCAGTTGGTCCTTCATGTCGTTCAGGTCGAAGCGCTTGCCCTTCATCACCTTCTGGGCCAGCTTCTGCGCCTTGTCCTGGTCGACCTTGCGCTCGACCTCCTCGACCAGCGACAGCACGTCGCCCATGCCGAGGATGCGCTGGGCCAGGCGATCCGGATGGAACGGTTCCAGCGCGTCGCTCTTCTCGCCCGCGCCGAGGAACTTGATCGGCTTGCCGGTGACGTAGCGCACCGACAGCGCCGCGCCGCCACGGGCGTCGCCATCGGTCTTGGTCAGCACCACGCCGGTCAGCGGCAGCGCCTCGTTGAACGCCTTGGCCGTGTTGGCGGCGTCCTGGCCGGTCATCGAATCGACCACGAACAGGGTTTCGATCGGCGTGACCGCGGCGTGCAGCGCCTTGATCTCGGCCATCATCGCCTCGTCCACGTGCAGGCGGCCGGCGGTGTCGACGATCAGCACGTCGACCACTTCGCGACGGGCTGCCGCGACGGCGGCCCTGGCGATGGCGACCGGGTCCTGGCCTGCCTCGGACGGGAAGAACTTCACACCGACCTGTTCGGCCAGCGTGCGCAACTGCTCGATCGCCGCCGGACGATAGACGTCGCAGCTGACCACCATCACCTTTTTCTTCTTGCGCTCGGTCAGCAGGCGCGCCAGCTTGGCCACCGTGGTGGTCTTGCCGGCGCCCTGCAGGCCGGCCATCAGCACCACCGCCGGCGGCTGCTGGGCCAGGTTCAGCTCGGTGTTGGCGGTGCCCATCACCACGGTCAGCTCGTCGCTGACCACCTTCACCAGCGCCTGGCCCGGCGACAGGCTCTTGATCACGTCCTGGCCGACCGCGCGCACCTTGATCCGCTGGATCAGCGCCTGCACCACCGGCAACGCCACGTCCGCCTCCAGCAGCGCGATGCGCACCTCGCGCAAGGCCTCGCGGATGTTTTCCTCGGTCAGCCGGCCGCGACCGCGCAGGCGATTGACGGTGGTGGAAAGGCGTTGACTGAGCGACTCGAACATGACGGAACCGGCAAACGGAAAGTGCACGATTATAGCGGACGGATCGCCCCGCTTCGCATGCAAGCCGGCATGGCCCTGTGCGACACTGCGCGGCTATGACCATCCACGTTCTGGCCCTGATCGCCATCGTGCTCTACCTTGCCGCCGCCGCCGGCCTGGCGCGACCCTTGCTGAGTGGCGGTCAACCGCTGAACCGGCTGGCGCTGGGGCTGGCCGGCGCCGCCGTGCTGGTCCATGCCGGGATCCTGCTGGGCATGCACCGCGGCGCGCTGGACCTGCACTTCTTCGCGGCACTGTCGCTGGTCGCGTTCGTCGTCTCGGCGCTGACTCTGCTGGTGAACGCCTCGCGCCCGGTCGCCGCACTCGGCGTGATCGTGTTTCCGCTGACCGCCGCGCTCGTCGCGGTGGACAGCTTCCTGGCGCCGACGACCCTGCCGCAACCGATGGACTGGCACATCAAACTGCATGTCACGGTGGCGCTGATCGCGTTCGGCGTGCTGTCGATCGCCGCTGTGCTGGCCATTCTGCTGGCCGTGCAGGAGCGTGCGCTGCGCCATCGCCAGTTCGGCCGCTGGCTGCGTGCGCTGCCGCCGCTGACGCTGACCGAGACCCTGCTGTTCCGCCTGATCAGCGCCGGCTTCGTGCTGCTCACGCTGACCCTGCTCACCGGCGCGCTGTTCGTCGACAACCTGTTCGGCCAGCATCTGGCACACAAGACCGTGCTGTCGATCGTGGCCTGGCTGATGTTCGGCGTACTGCTGTACGGTCGCTGGCGGCACGGCTGGCGCGGCACGCGCGCGGTCAACCTGGCCCTGATCGGGATGGCCGTGCTGGTACTGGCGTTCTTCGGCAGCAAGGCAGTGCTGGAACTGATCCTGCACCGCGCAATGTAGCCGCACGTTCAGCGGCAGGCGTCGATCGCCTCGCTCAAGCGCTCCACCCCGACCACGTCCATCTCGCCGACCTTGCCCTTCTTCGGCGCGTTCGCCTTCGGCACGATCGCGCGACGGAAGCCATGGTGAGCGGCTTCCTTCAGGCGCTCGTCGCCGTTCGGCACCGGACGGATCTCGCCGGACAAACCCACCTCGCCGAAGGTGACCGTGTGCTCCGGCAATGGCCGGTCGCGCAGACTGGACAACACGGCCAGCAGCACCGGCAGGTCGGCCGCGGTTTCCTGCACGCGGATGCCGCCGACCACGTTGACGAACACGTCCTGGTCGTACGCCGCCACGCCACCGTGCCGATGCAGCACGGCCAGCAGCATCGCCAGCCGGTTCTGCTCCAGCCCCAGGGTGACCCGGCGCGGATTGCCCAGCGAGGACTGGTCCACCAGCGCCTGCACCTCGACCAGCAGCGGCCGGGTGCCTTCGCGGGTCACCATCACCGCGCTGCCCGAAGTCGGCCCCGAATGCGACGACAGGAAGATCGCCGACGGGTTCGGCACCTCGCGCAGGCCCTTGTCCGACATCGCGAACACGCCCAGTTCGTTGACCGCGCCGAAGCGGTTCTTGAACGCGCGCAGCACGCGGAAGCGCGAACCGGATTCGCCTTCGAAGTACAGCACCGCGTCGACCATGTGCTCGAGCACGCGCGGGCCGGCGATGCCGCCCTCCTTCGTGACATGGCCGACCAGGAATACCGAGGTGCCGGTTTCCTTGGCGAAACGGGTGAGCTTGGCCGCCGACTCGCGCACCTGGCTCACCGAACCCGGCGCGGCCGTCAGCAATTCCGTCCAGATGGTCTGGATCGAGTCGATCACCAGCACCCGCGGGCGCGTCGCCATCGCCGGCTCGAGGATCCGCTCGATGCAGGTCTCGGCCAGTGCCTGCAGCGGCTCCAGCGGCAGGCCAAGCCGCTGCGCCCGCGAGGCTACCTGCGACAGCGACTCCTCGCCGGTGACATACACGCTGGGCAGATGCGCGCCCAGCGTACCGAGCATCTGCAGCAGCAGGGTCGACTTGCCGATGCCCGGGTCGCCGCCGATCAGCACCACCGAGCCCTGCACCAGGCCGCCGCCGAGTACCCGGTCCAGCTCGCCGATGCCGGTCAGCGTGCGCGCCTCGGTGGTCAACGCCACCGCGGTCAGCGGCGTGATGCGCGGTGCGCCCGCGGCCGCGCCGGCGTAACTGGAACGCTGTGCCCCCACCGACGACTTCGCCGCCGAGGCCGGCGCCAGCACGATCTCGCTGAGCGTGTTCCATGCCCCGCACTCGACGCACGAGCCCTGCCACTTCGGATGCTCGGCACCGCAATCGGTGCAGACATAGGCGGTCTTGGCTTTGGCCATGCAGGGTTGTCCGGCTGGATACGTGGAAGAAGCGAGCTTAGCCCGCGGTCATCGCAAACGGCGAGACGCTTCGGCGCAGGGAGCTGTCAGCTTTCGCCGCCGGCCGCATGATCTTCGGGAGCGACTGCTCCACTCCGACTCTCCGGGCTCAGTCGAACGACCCCACGAACGAATCCGACGCGTAGTTCACGAACTGGGTGTAGTGACCGAGGAAGGTGAGCTTGCAGGTGTCGGTGGGACCGTTGCGCTGCTTGCCGATGATGATTTCGGCGACGCCCTTGTCGGGCGATTCCTTGTTGTAGTACTCGTCGCGGTAGATGAACATGATCACGTCGGCGTCCTGCTCGATCGCGCCCGATTCGCGCAGGTCGGACATCATCGGACGCTTGTCGGCGCGCTGTTCCAGCGAGCGGTTCAACTGCGACAGGGCGATCACCGGCACGTTCAGTTCCTTGGCCAGCCCCTTCAGCGAACGCGAGATCTCCGAGATCTCGGTGGCGCGATTCTCCTTGTTGCCGGGCACCTGCATCAGCTGCAGGTAGTCGATCACGATCAGGCCCAGCCCGCCGTGCTCGCGGTGCAGCCGCCGTGCGCGCGATCGCAGCTCCACCGGCGACAGGCTGGGCGTGTCGTCGATGAAGATCTTGGCGTCGGAAAGCAGTGCGATGGCGTTGGAGACGCGCGGCCAGTCCTCTTCTTCGAGAGTGCCGTTGCGCAGGTGCTGCTGGTGGATGCGGCCGACCGAGGAAATCAGGCGGAACGCCAGCTGCGAGGAGGACATCTCCATCGAGAACACCACCACCGCCTTCTTGCCGCCCAGTGCGGCGGCCTCGGCGATGTTCAGCGCGAACGCGGTCTTGCCCATCGACGGGCGCGCCGCCACGATGATCAGGTCCGACGGCTGCAGGCCGGAGGTGAGCGCATCCAGGTCGGTGAAGCCGGTGCTGACACCGGTGAGCTGGCCGCGGTTTTCGTAGCGTTCGGTGAGCAGGCGGAACGCGTCCTTCACCGCCTCGCGCATCGAGACGGAATCCTTCTTGCCGCGCGCGCCGGATTCGGCGATGTGGAACACGCGCTGCTCGGCACTTTCAAGCACCTCGTGCACGCTCTTGCCCTCGGGCCGGTAACCGTCCTCGGTGATCGAGGTACCGGCATCGATCAGCTGGCGCAGCACCGACTTCTCGCGCACGATCTCGGCGTACGCGGCGATGTTGGCCGCACTGGGCGTGCTGTTGGCCAGTTCGATCAGGTAGCCGGCGCCACCGACCATCTCGGCCAGGCCATTGCTCTCGAACCAGTCGCCCAGGGTCACCGCGTCGCACGGCATGCCCTTGTTCGCCAGCTCGTTGATCGCGCGCCAGATCAGCCGGTGGTCCTTGCGGTAGAAGTCGTTTTCGGCGAGCCGGTCGGCGACCTTGTCCAGTGCATCCGGCGCCAGCATCAGGCCACCCAGTACCGCCTGTTCGGCATCGATCGAATGCGGCGGTACGCGCAACGCCTCGATGGCGGGAGAGGAAGGTTTGCGCTCGGGCACGAAGGACATCGACTTACCTCAGGAGAATTGCCCCACGACCGGCGCACGACGCGCCGACATCCCGCGGGTAGTCACACCGACACCATCATGCGCGGCGACGTCTCACCCGTCGAGACCATAACTCTGTGGATAAGCTGTGCGTTGCTGGGGATAAACCGGCACGGCGAACGCATCGCGAATCGTCCGAACGGGCAGGCTCCAGGCTTCCCACCGCCGACACTCCCGATCCCCGTCCGCAGAAAGACAACGGGCGCCCTGAGGCGCCCGTCGACTTGCAATCTGGAGCAGCGGGTCGAGCTTACTTGTCGCCGACCACGATCACCTTGACCGTGGTCTGCACGTCGGCGTGCAGGCTCACCACCACGTCGTACTCGCCGGTGTTGCGAAGCGGGCCTTCGCCCAGGATCACTTCACCCTTGTGCACGGCCTGACCGGCAGCAGCCAGCGCCTCGGCGATATCGCGCGGGCCGACCGAACCGAACAGCTTGCCTTCCGCACTGGCGTGCGCGGAGATGGTCACCGAGGCATCGGCCAGCTTGGCCTTGCGTGCTTCGGCGTCGGCCAGTGCCGTGTTGGCCTTGGCCTCGTACTCGGCGCGACGCTGTTCGAACGCGGCCAGGTTGGCGGCGTTGACGCGCACGGCCTTGCCTTGCGGCAGCAGGTAATTGCGGCCGTAACCGGGCTTCACGACGACCTTGTCGCCGAGCGTGCCGAGGTTGCGGACTTTCTGCAGAAGAATGAGTTCCATGATGCTTTCCTGTTCGTTAGCACCGGTGGGTCCGGTGCAGCCAGAGGCGGTTGTCCGAAGGACAGAGAATCGGGAGTCCGGAACCGGGAACGGGAAATCGCAGAGCCAAGTGCTTTTGCGATTCCCGTATCCCGTATCCCGATTCCCGGCTCTAAATCAGACGTCGTGGTTGTCGGTGTACGGCAGCAGCGAGAGGAAGCGCGCGCGCTTGATCGCGGTCGCCAGCTGACGCTGGTAGCGGGCCTTGGTGCCGGTGATGCGGCTCGGCACGATCTTGCCGTTCTCGGTGACGTACTGGCGCAGGGTGTTGAGATCCTTGTAGTCGATCTCCTTCACGTCTTCGGCAGTGAAGCGGCAGAACTTGCGGCGGCGGAAAAACTTGGACATGTCTGTGCTCCTGATCAGTCGTCGCTGTCGCGATGGTTGTCGCGGTCGTCGCGGTCACGGCCGCGGCCTTCGCCATCACCCTCGTCGTCGCGGCGACGGGTGGACTTGGCGTCATCCTTTTCCTTCGACTTCAGGATGAAGGACGGCTCGGTATCGGCCTCGTCGCGACGGATCACGAGATGGCGCAGCACGGCGTCGTTGAAGCGGAAACCCGACTCCAGCTCGTTCAGCGCGTTCTGGCTCACTTCGATGTTGAGCAGCACGTAATGTGCCTTGGCCAGGTTCACGATCGGATACGCCAGCTGGCGGCGGCCCCAGTCTTCCAGGCGGTGGATCTTGCCGCCGTCGGTCTCGATCAGCGCCTTGTAGCGCTCGAGCATCGCCGGAACCTGCTCGCTCTGGTCAGGGTGGACCATGAACACAACTTCGTAATGACGCAGGGTCATTGTGGGTTGACTCCTTGTGGATGCGGCCTTGCGGCCTCGCAGCCTCCCGCTGGTGCGGTGAGGCAAGTGTCCTGCCGGCACCGGTTTCGGGGCGGACAGAAGCGGAATTGTAAGGGTGCCGATGGCATCCATGCAAGCTATTGAATGGAAAGGGCGAGAGACGGAGGAGCGACGCTCATCCCTCGCTGCTTGCCGCCGCCTTGTTCAACTGACCGTAAAGCTCTCGCCGCAGCCGCATTCGCCCGTGGCATTCGGGTTGTGGAACACGAAGCTGGCGTTGAGGCCCTGCCGCTGGAAGTCGATCACGGTGCCCTCGACCATGGCCAGGCTCTTGCCGTCGACGATCAGCGGCAACCCGTCCACCTCGACCAGTTGGTCGTCTTTGCCGAGCACCTCGGCCAGATCCACCACGTAGGCGAAACCGGAGCAGCCGGTACGCTTGACCCCGAAACGCACGCCGGCCGCCGTCGGCGTGCCGGCCAGGAAGTGGCGCATGCGTTCGTTGGCAGCGGGGGTGATGGTGATGCTCATGACGGTGGATCAACCTCGATTCAGTGGCCCGGAAAGTCGCAGCGCAGGCAACAGCTACATTATCATGCCGATTTGGCCTTGCGTGCCGCCACGCACGCGCCGTTCATCCATTCATGCGCCGACATGCGGCGCTTCTGCAGGAGTTTCAACCGATGGCCGTGGTCAGTCCGACGCTATGCAGCGTGAAGCAGGCTCTTTCCGGCAAGCTCGACGCCGGCAGCGCGGTGACCGTGCGCGGCTGGGTACGCACCCGCCGCGACTCCAAAGCCGGCCTGTCCTTCGTCAACGTCACCGACGGCTCCTGCTTCGACCCGATCCAGGCCGTGGTACCGGCCACCCTGGCCAACTACGACAGCGAGGTGAAACACCTCACCGCCGGCGCCGGCGTGATCGTCAGCGGCACCCTGGTGGCGTCGCAGGGCAAGGGCCAGGCGTTCGAGCTGCAGGCGGACGAGGTCATCGTCACCGGTTTCGTCGACGACCCGGAAACCTACCCGATCCAGCCCAAGCAGCACACCATGGAATTCCTGCGCGAGGTCGCCCACCTGCGCCCGCGCACCAACCTGTTCGGCGCGGTGACCCGGGTGCGCCACACCATGATGACGGCGATCCACCGCCACCTCACCGAGCAGGGCTTCTTCTGGATCAACACGCCGATCATCACCACCTCGGATGCCGAGGGCGCCGGCGACATGTTCCGCCTGTCCACGCTGGACCTGGCCAACCTGCCGCGCGATGACAAGGGCAAGATCGACTTCCGCAAGGATTTCTTCGGCCGCGAGGCGTTCCTCACCGTGTCCGGCCAGCTCAACGTCGAGGCGTACGCGCTGGCGATGAGCAAGGTCTACACCTTCGGCCCCACCTTCCGCGCCGAGAACTCCAACACCCCGCGCCACCTGGCCGAGTTCTGGATGGTCGAGCCGGAGATCGCGTTCGCCGACCTGGCTGCCGACGCGGACTGCGCCGAGGCGTTCCTGAAGGCAATCTTCAGGGCCGTGCTGGACGAACGCCCGGACGACATGGCGTTCTTCGCCGAGCGCGTGCAGCCGGATGCGATCAGCCGGATGGAGGCATTCATCGCCAAGCCGTTCGAGCGCATCGACTACACCGACGCCATCACGATCCTGCAGAAGTCCGGGCAGAAGTTCGAATATCCCGTGGCCTGGGGCATCGACCTGCAGACCGAGCACGAACGCTACCTGGCCGAGAAACATATCGGCCGTCCCGTGGTCGTCATGAACTACCCCGAGGCGATCAAGGCGTTCTACATGCGCTTGAACGATGACGAGAAGACGGTCGCGGCGATGGACGTGCTGGCGCCGGGCATCGGCGAAATCATCGGCGGCAGCCAGCGCGAGGAGCGGCTGGACTACCTCGACCGCCGCATGGTCCAGTTCGGCCTCGACCCGGCAGCCTACGGCTGGTATCGCGACCTGCGCCGTTATGGCACGGTACCGCATGCCGGCTTCGGTCTCGGCTTCGAGCGCCTGCTGGTCTATATCTGCGGCCTGTCCAACATCCGCGACGCCATCCCCTATCCCCGTGCCGCCGGAACGGCCGAATTCTGAGCAACCCACCCGCCATGTCGCTTCGACTCCCTGCCATCGCCGCCGTACTGGCCTTCGCCGCCCTGCTGGGCGGCTGCCATAACGCCAAGGCCTTGCTGCCGCCGAACCTGCGCCCGCCGTCGGAAAATACCGGCGATGCGCTGAAGCTGGCCCAGCTGCAGCTGATGCAGGCCACGCCGTGCTGCAGCAGCTTCGCCGACTTCTCCTATCGCAGCATGTTGCCGTGGCAGCCGCAGAAGTTCGTGCTGGGCAGCGGCAGCATGGTCGCCAACCTCAACGGTACGCAGAGCTACTTCCTCGCCTTCCGCCTGCCGGTCGACGTGAAACTGCCGTACCAGGTCGCCCTGAAGTCGGAATTGAACGGCCGCTGGCTGCACGCCAGCTACCTGTTCGCACCCACCGTCGTGCTGCTGGACGAGGGTTTCCAGCCGATCCGCTCCGAGGACATCGGGCTGTGCGAGCACATGGGCTGGAGTGACGAGACGAGCGGCGCCTTCGGCAGCCTGAAGGTCGATAGCAAGCAGGCGCGCTACCTGCTGGTCTACAGCTCGGCCGAGCAGCAGTCGGGCAAGACCTACTGGGAACAGTCGCCGGCCTCGTTCTCCAGTTCCACCGCCGCATCGCTGCAGATGAACTCCGCCGGCAGCTTCAGCATCCCGCACGGCCCGGATGGCGCGCTGTGGGTCGGCATGATGAACAAGACCTACGAGAAGGCCCTGACCAACGCGCTCTGCAAGAAGGCGACAAAGGGCGACGGTGTGCTCAACACCCTGCGCACCGCGTTGCCGTTGCCCTGGAGCAATGACAGCAAGACCGGCCACAGCCCGCCATGATCGTCCTCTATCTCGCGCTGCTGGCGAGCGGCGTCGGCCTGTTCGTGCTGTCGTACGTGGCGCCGTTCCGGATTGCCGCGCTGCTGCGCTGGCGTTATCCGCAGCACTGGCAGGTCATCGCCACAGCCGCGCAAGGCAGGCTTCCCGGGTTCCGCATCTGGGCCAGCATGCAGCAGGTGCTGCGCTCTCCGGCCCTGCCCGCACTGGGCGATGCGGCGATCGACCGCTGGCGCCTGGTCTGGCGTTACAGCCAGTGGCTGGGCTGGCTATGCTGGCTCGCCGCGCTGACGATGCGGCTGTGGCTGCACTGAGGGAACAAGCATGCAACTGGATCTGGGTGGACGTCACGCGCTGGTCTGCGGCGCCTCGCAAGGCATCGGTCAAGCCAGCGCGGTCGAACTGGCCGAGCTCGGCGCCAGCGTCACCCTGCTGGCGCGTTCGGCCGACAAGCTCAAGCTGGTCGCCGAAAGCCTGCCGCGGACGCATGCCGGGCAACGGCATGACTGGCGCAGCGTGGACATGCTGGACACCGCCAGCCTGCAGGCGGCAGCTACCGAAATCGCCGCCGGCGCCGCGGTGCATATCCTGATCAACAACAGCGGCGGACCGCCCGGCGGTCCGGCGTACAGCGCGGAACCCGCAGCCTTCGAGACGGCATTCCGCCAGCACTTGCTGGCCGGCCAGATCCTGCTGCAGGCGTTGCTGCCCGGTATGCGCGCCAGTAGCTACGGGCGCATCGTCAATGTGATCTCCACCTCGGTGAAGGAGCCGATCGCGGGGCTGGGCGTGTCCAACACCGTGCGCGCCGCCGTCGCCGGCTGGGCCAAGACCTTGTCCGCCGAACTGGCCGCCGACGGCATCACGGTCAACAACGTGCTGCCCGGCTACACCCGTACCAGCCGCCTCGACAGCCTGCTCGCCGCGCAAGCCGCCGCCAGCGGCCGCGACGAGGACATGATCGCCCAGGCCATGCTGACAACGGTACCCGCCCGCCGCTTCGGCGAAGCCAGCGAAGTGGCCGCCGTGATCGCGTTCTTGTGCACCCCCGCCGCCGCCTACGTCAACGGCGTCAGCATCGCGGTGGATGGCGGCCGTACACGCGCGTTGAGCTGAGCCCGGGCCAGCGCTTCGGCTCGCGTCGCCCGTTTCCCGTTTTCCACTTCTCGGCCCACGCATACGCCGGCGTCCGGTGCAATTGCGGCACACTGGTTTTAAGCTTGTGCTGATGCCCACCCCGCGCCTAGCCAATCTGATCGATGGTCGCCTGCAGGCGCCCCACCACGATGCATGGCTGGAGGTGCACGAGCCAGCCACCGGTGCGGTGTTTGTGCACTGCCCCGATTCCAGTGCGGCGGACGTCGCTGCCGCGGTCGCTGCCGCCAGTCGTGCCGCACCCGGCTGGGCCGGCACGCCGATCGAACAGCGCGCGCACCTGCTGCAGCGGCTGGCCGACCTGGTCGAGGCGCGGCTGGAGGAATTCGCGACGCTGGAATCGCGCGACAGCGGCAAGCCGCTGAGCCTCGCGCGCCGGCTCGACATCCCGCGCGCGGTCAGCAACCTGCGTTACTTCGCCGCCGCGATCATCGGCTGGGGCAGCGAATCGCACGCGATGGAAGCCGGCGCCATGGGCACCGGCGCGATCAACTACACCTTGCGCCAGCCGCTAGGCGTGGTCGGCTGCATCAGCCCGTGGAACCTGCCGCTGTACCTGTTCACTTGGAAGATCGCGCCGGCCCTGGCCGCCGGCAACACGGTGGTGGCCAAGCCGTCGGAAGTGACGCCGTGCACCGCTGCCCTGCTCGGCGAGCTGAGCATCGAGGCCGGCTTCCCGCCCGGCGTGCTGAACATCGTGCAGGGCCGCGGCCCCAGCGTGGGCCAGGCGCTCGTGGAACATCCGGCGGTGAAGGCGATCTCCTTCACCGGCAGCACGGCCACCGGCGCACGCATCGCCAGCGCGGCCGCCGCGCAGTTCAAGAAGGTCTCGCTGGAAATGGGCGGCAAGAATCCGGCGATCGTGTTCGCCGATGCCGATCTTTCCGACGCGAACCTGGACACCATCGCGCGCTCGGGCTTCGCCAACCAGGGCGAGATCTGCCTGTGCGGCTCGCGCCTGCTGGTGCAGCGCTCGATCCTCGAAACCTTCCGCGAACGCTATCTGGCGCGCGTGCAGGCGCTGCGCGTGGGCGATCCGGGCGACGCGAACAGCGATCTCGGCGCGATGGTCTCGCAGGCGCACTACGACAAGGTGCTCGGCTGCATCGAACAGGCCCGCGCCGAAGGCGGCCGCGTGTCGTGTGGCGGCGAGGCGATCAAATTGCCCGGCCGCTGCGCCGGCGGCTGGTTCATCGCGCCGACCGTGATCGAGGACTTGCCGTCCGCGGCGCAGACCAACCAGCAGGAGATCTTCGGCCCGGTGGTCAGCCTGATCCCGTTCGAGGACGAGGCCGAGGCGCTGGCGATAGCCAACGACAGCCGCTACGGCCTGGCCGCCTCGCTGTGGACGCAGGACCTGTCCCGCGCGCACCGGCTCGCCGGCCAGCTCGAATTCGGCATCGTATGGATCAACTGCTGGCTGCTGCGCGACCTGCGCACGCCGTTCGGCGGCGCCAAGCAATCCGGGCTCGGCCGCGAAGGCGGCAGCGAGGCGCTGCACTTCTTCACCGAGCCGAAAAACATCTGCATTCGCTACTGACGGGAACCAAGATATTGAACAGCCCCCTGCAAGCATTGATCGACAGCAACCGCCGCTGGTCGGCCGCCGTGTGCGCGGAGGACCCGCATTTCTTCGAGCGCCTGGCCAAGCAGCAGGCGCCGAAATACCTGTGGATCGGCTGTTCCGACTCGCGCGTGCCGGCGACCCAGATCGTCGACTTGCCACCGGGCGAGATCTTCGTGCAGCGCAACGTCGCCAACGTGGTCTCGCACACCGACCTCAACTGCCTCAGCACGGTGCAGTTCGCGGTGGACATCCTCAAGGTGGAGCACATCATCATCGTCGGGCACTACGGCTGCGGCGGCATCCAGGCGGTGCTGGACGAGCGCCGGCTCGGCCTGGTCGACAATTGGCTGCGCCACGTGGGCGAGGTGGCGGAAAAGCATTCCGCGATGCTCGCCGCGCTGGACCTGATGCAACTGCGCAACAACCGCCTGTGCGAGCTCAACGCGATCGAGCAGGTCTCGAACATCTGCCATACCACGATGGTGATGGACGCCTGGGACCGCGGCCAGCCGCTGTCGGTGCATGCGTGGTGCTACAGCCTGGACAACGGTCACGTGAACGACCTGGACATGCATGTCCACTCGCGCGAATCGCTGCTGCCGGCGTACCACCATGCGATGCAGCAGCTGATGCGCACGCCGGAGCCGCGCGGATGAGCGAGGTGATCCGCACCGACGCCGCTCCCGCGCCGGTCGGCGCCTACCCGCACGCCCGGCGCGTCGGCAACCTGCTGTTCCTGTCCGGCGTGGGTCCGCGCCAACCCGGCAGCAACGCGATTCCCGGCAACGTCTGCGACGCGGACGGCCGGCTGGTCGACTACGACATCGAAGCCCAATGCCGGCAGGTGTTCGCCAACGTGCGCGCCGTGCTCGAAGCCAGCGGCGCCGCCTGGACCGACCTGGTCGACGTCACCGTGTTTCTGACCGACATGCAGCGCGATTTCGCCACCTACAACCGGCTGTACGCGGAATATTTCGCCGGCATCGACGCCAGCCGCACCACGCTGGGCATCAGTGCACTGCCGACGCCGATCGCGATCGAACTGAAGTGCATCGCCGCCCTGCCGGCGCAGTCGCGCTGATTTCCCTCGATCGGCGCGCGCAAGTCGCGCACATGGAAAACCCCGCCGGTCTGCACCGGCGGGGTTTCGATTCACGACAACACGATCAACCAGCCGACGTCGTCGCCGGAGCCGGGTTTGCGGCAGGAGCCGCGGCCTTGTGGCTCTTGTGATGGGACTTGTGGTGCGACTTGTGGTGCATGGCGGTCTTCGGCGCAGCGTCGGCCGCAGCAGCGGGAGCCGCCGCAGGAGTTTCCTGTGCCGCGGGAGCAGCAGCCTGCGGGGCAGCAGCCTGGGCCAGCACGGAACCGGAAAGCGCAACGCCCGCCACAAGCAGGGAAGCGATCAGAAGTTTACGCATCATGATGTCGAGCCTCGGACGATTAAGGTATCGCGAACCCGGCCGGAACCCGGCGACTCGGGTGGCGCGACAAACCGACGATGCGACGCCGATGGGATACCAAGGCTGAATGCAACACGCGGTTTCCTGCGCAATACGCGCACAAGATCTTGACTTTTGCCGCGTCCAATTACGCCCGCAATTATTTGCGCTCAGGCCAGGCAGGCCTGCAGCATCCGGCCGATCAAGTCCTGCACCGCCGGCGCCTTCGCCTCGTCGTACGCAAAGCTCTCCTCGTCCATGTAGTTGAGCTGTGCCAGCTCCAGTTGCACGGCCTGCACGCCAGTCGTCGGCGTGCCGTAATGACGCGTGATGTAACCGCCCTTGAAGCGGCCGTTGACGGCGAAGCTGAAGCGCTGCTGCGACTCCAGGCAAGCCTGCAAGCGTGCCTGCAACGCCGGGTCGCAACTCGTGCCGGCTGCCGTGCCGAGATTGAAATCCGGCAGCCGCCCCTCGAACAGCATGGGTACCCGGCTGCGGATCGAATGCCCTTCCCACAGCACCGCCCGACCGTGCTCCGCACACAGCCGCGCAAGTTCCTGCGCGATGGCCTGATGGTAAGGCCGCCAGCAATCGTTTATGCGCCGTTGAATTTCGGCGTCATCCGGCTCGCTGCCGCCCCGGTACAGCGGTTCCCCGTCGAAGCCGATCACCGGCACCAGGCCGGTCTCGCGCTGCCCCGGATACAGCGCATGGCCATCGGCGGGGCGATTCAGGTCGATCACGTAGCGCGAAGCCTTCGGCTTCAGCATGCTGGCCCCCAACGTCTGGGCCAGCGGTTCGTACAGCCGGCCGACATGCCAGTCGGTGTCCGGTGCACGACGGGCCGTCGGATGCATCCGCGCGGCGATATCGTCGGGAACGAAGCTGCCGTCGTGCGGCAGGCTGATCAGCATCGGCACGCGGCCACGCTGCAAGGTGAATGTGGTCATCGGCGCATTGTACTCAGTCCATCACAGTCCCGTTTCCGCCGAGACTGGACGGAGGCTTGCCTGGCGGAGCGTGCGCAGGCACGCTAGCCACGGGTCATCCACGGGGGTTGAACATGCCGGTCAGCATGCCGTTTCGAATGATTTCCATCGCGCTCTGCATGATCGCGCCACTTGTCCCGCCGGCGCTGGCGCAGGACTTCAGCCCTGCCGCCATCGAGATGTTCCACGGGCTGAGGCAACAGCCCAACGACCTGGCCCGCTACGTTTACCTGGTCAAGACGGTGCAGGCACTTCCCGTCGCCGACCGGCCGCTCGCCATGCAGATGTTCGCTTCGGTCGAAAACGAACTGGGCCTTTACAACGAGGCGCTTCGCGACTTCCCGCTCAAGAGCCACGTGGCGGCGAATACCGCCATCCCCACGGCGGCACAATGGAAAGCCGCCGACGCCGCCGACGTCATCGTCCAGCAAGCAGCCGACCGTCGCATCGTCCTGATCAACGAGGCGCATCACGACGCCCACACCCGGCAGCTCACACTGGCCCTGCTGCCCCGTCTGCGCGCGCTCGGATTCGACTATTTCGCGGCGGAGGTGTTGCTCGACAAGGACGCCAAGTTGATGAACCGCGGCTACCCGACCGAGACCAGCGGCAGCGAATACATCCACGAACCCTCGTATGGCGAGATCGTGCGCACAGCGATCAAACTGGGCTTCAAGGTCGTGTCCTATGACGTGGACAGCGGCACCACGCAGGAACGTGAAACCGGGCAGGCCAGAAACCTGTACCGGAAAGTGTTTGTCAAGGCCCCTGCCGCCCGGCTGTTCGTCCACGCCGGCTATGCGCATATCGACAAAGCGAAGGGGCGCTTGGGCAACACTGTGCCGATGGCCATGCAACTGCAGCAACTGACCGGCATCGAGCCGCTGTCGATCGACCAGACCCAGTTCCGCGAGCAGGTCCCGAGCGAATCGGACGCATATGCTGAGCTGGTCAAAAATTTTCCTTCCGAAGGTCCCTTCGTCCTGGCCGATCGCACCACCGGCAAGCCGTGGAGTGCTCACCCGGATCGATACGACGTCAACGTGCTCCTGCCACCCGCCGCAGGCCAGGGAGCCATCGAAAGCGGCTATACCCAGCCCTCGACGATCGTGCACGACATGGTCCGGAATCAGTCCATGCTGGCACACTTCGTCAATACGCAGCGCCCGGAGTGGCTCACTCTGAGCGACGAGCGCTTCCCGTACACGATCAGCACGACGCTGTGCCGGGTCACCACACCCTGCGTCGTCGACGCGCACTACATCGACGAAGACGAGGACGCCATCGCCGCCGATCGCTACGCCTTCATGCAGGGTGACACCGTGAGCAAGCTGTACCTCCGGCCCGGTCGCTACCGGCTGCGCGCCTGGGATATCCGCGGCAGGACCTTGTCTCAGCAGGTCATCACGGTCAGGGAACGCTGATTCAGGGTCCCGGCATGTATAAAGCCGATTCGGCTCGATCCCTCCGCTGCTCCATGCGCGCCGATTTTGCGTGGCTTCCAGAAACCCCCGCCAAACCGATTCAACAACACATCACTACGCGAAGCATTCATCGGGCTGTTGCAGCAGACAGATCCGATCTGATTGGTACTTGCCCGGCGGCAGGTTCAGGGGCACGCTGGCCGTAAATCATCCCGAGACTCGACCATGCCGAACTGGATGGCTCCCCGAGTGGCTTTCATCGCGGTTAGCCTTGTCATGTCGCTGACTGCGCCCGTATCCGCGCAGGATTACAGCCCGGACGCAGTCAGCATGTTCCACGAACTGAGGCAACAGCCCAACGACCTGGCCCGCTACGCATACCTGCTCAGTGTGATACCGAAGCTTTCTGTTTCCGACCAGCAGTTGGCGATGCAGATGTTCGCCTCGGTCGAGAACGAACTGGGGCTTTACAACGAAGCTGTCCACGACTTTCCGTTGAAGAGCTATATCGCGGTGGACGCCACCTTGCCGACTCCGGCCGAGTGGAAACCCGCCGATGCCGCCGAGGTCATCACGCAGCTGGCCGCCGACCGTCGCATCGTGCTGATCAACGAAGCACACCACGACGCCCACACCCGGCTGCTGACGCTGGCCCTGCTACCCCGTCTGCGTGCACTCGGATTCAATTACTTCGCCGTGGAAACCCTCTCGGACAAAGACGACCAGCTGATGCAACGCGGCTATCCGGTCAAGGACAGCGGCACCGAGTACCTGCACGAACCCACCTACGGCGACATCGTGCGGACGGCGATCAAGTTGGGGTTCACCCTGGTGTCCTACGACGCGGACACCGGCACGATGCAGGACCGCGAAGCCGGACAAGCGAACAACCTGTACCGAAAGGTGCTCACAAGGGATCCCCACGCCCGGCTCTTCGTGCATGCCGGTTACGCGCACATCGACAAGGCAAAGGGGCGCCTGGGCAATACGGCGCCAATGGCCATGCACCTGCAGCAGCTGACCGGCATCGAGCCGCTCTCGATCGACCAGACCCAGTTTCGCGAGCAGCTCCCCGGCAAGCCGGATGCCTATCAGAAACTGACCAGGGATTTCCCGCCGGACGGCCCCACCGTACTGGTCAACCGCACCACAGGCAGGCCCTGGAGCGCCCATCCCGACCGGTATGACCTCAACGTATTGCTGCCTCCCGCCGACACAGGCGGCATCGAGAGTGGCTACATCCAGCCCTTGACGACCGTGCGCGACACCGACCGCGACCATCTCATGCTGGCGAATCACCTCAACAGGCAGCGCCCCGACTGGTTGACTCTGCGCAACGGGCGCATCCCGTACGCGATCGGGACAACACTGTGCAAGACACGCTTCCCTTGCGTCGTCGATGCGCACTACGTCAACGAGCCCGACGAAGCCATCAGCGCCGACCGCTACGCGTTCATGCAGGGCGATGCCGCAAGCAAGCTCTATCTTCGCCCCGGACGCTATCGCCTGCGCGCCTGGGACATCCGCGGCAGAACCTTGTCCCAAAAGACCATCACGGTGCACTAGTCCCAGGCCTCGGCAAGCACACTTGCATGCCGGGTCGGCACCGGCGCCACGGGCACGATGCCTGGCACCTCGCGGGGGCGATACAAAGCCGCTTATCCGAAGCACAGCATCACCACGTCTGCCGACCTGATCGCCGCCGCCAGTGATGCGGCAAGGCAGTGATGCGGCAAGGCAATGGCACTTCAATCCGCAGATGAAGGACGGGAAGCCGGTCGACGGCTACGCACGTGCCGGTCAAATTCGACCTGACGCCGCTTTCCGGATGGGACCAGCAGGGATCAAGTTGAGAAACTGAATTGAAAATGCAAAAAAGTGTATTGATTTGCATATGAATTATTGAGTTGATAACCTCGGCACGCCCCAGCCGAGGTTGTCTCGTGAGTCCGCAGTCCGTCGCCCGATTCACCCTGTCGTTACCGCTGCCGCAGGTCGCACGCTGGGCTCTGCTTCTCTCTGCGGTCGCCTTGCTGGCCGCCTGCGCCAGCAGCCCGCAGCGGCGCCAGCCCACCTACAAGACCTCGCACTCCGCGCTGGCCGACCTGCCACCGCGCGCACCTTCGGCCGCCAGCGCCGGGGAGGCGAACGACATCCTGTTTCGTGCGATCGGACTGGTCGGCACGCCATATCGCTGGGGCGGCAATACCCCCGCCGGCGGCTTCGACTGCAGCGGCCTGATCGACTACATCTATCGCACCGCCGCCGGCATCAAGCTGCCGCGCACCTCGCACGACATGGCCTCGATGGACGCCCGCAAGGTGCGCAAGATGACCCAGCTGGCCAGCGGCGACCTGGTGTTCTTCGACATCGGCGGCGCGATCAGCCACGTCGGCGTATACGTCGGCAAGGGCCGTTTCGTGCACGCGCCGAACAGCGGCGGCACGGTGCGGCTGGACGATATCGACGGGCCGTACTGGGGCGACCATTTCGCTTATGGGCGGCGGGTGCTGGACTGAGGGTGGCTTGCAACCACTTTGCGTGGCCGGGTGAAAGGAGCGGGGTGTGAGGCGAACCTCGGCTCCCCTCTCCAACTCTCCCCCACGGGGGAGAGGGCAAACGAAACGGCGCCCGAGGGCGCCGTTGGTTTTACCCGATGAAGCGCACTTCAGTGCGCTTCGGCGCCTGGCGCGTGGGCGTGGCCGTGGGCGATCTCTTCCTCAGTGGCGTCGCGCACTTCGCCGATGGCCACGTCGAAATGCAGGGTCCTGCCCGCCATCGGGTGGTTCAGGTCCACGTCGATCGCGCTCATGCCGACCTTGTGCACGGTCACCGCGCGCTGGCCACCCTGCTTCAGCTGCAGCACGGCGGTCATGCCCGGCTTGAGCCGGTTGGCCTGCGGGAAATACTTCTTCGACATGCGCTGGATCTGGCCTTCCTCGCGTTCGCCGTAGCCGTCGGCCGGCGCCACGTCCACGCTCAGTGTCTCGCCGGCTTCGTGGCCTTCCAGCGCCGTTTCCAGGCCAGGGATCAGCTGGCCGTGGCCAAGCAGGATCCACAGCTGCTCGTCGCGATCATGCGAGCTCTCAACCTTTTCGCCATCCACCGTCAGCGTGTAGTGGATTGCGATGACCTTGTCCTTGCCAGCCTTCATTGCCTGTCTCGTCGATGGGATCAAACGGCGGATTCTAGCAGTAGCCCGACGGGCTAGGATTCATGATGGCCGAAGCCCACGCCACGCGCCTCCGGACCCAGCCACAGCAGCAACGCCAGCAGCAGCGCCACCAGCACCATCCACAGCGCCATCGCGAATGCGAAATCCCCGCCGTGCCGCTGCGCCAGCCAGGTTTGCGCGGTGGCAGTGACCGCCGCCAGCAGGTTGCCCATCTGGTAGGCAAACCCCGGCAGGGTGCCGCGCACCGCTGCCGGCGACAACTCGTTCAGATGGGTCGGCACCACGCCCCAGGCGCCCTGCACCATCACCTGGATCAGGAACGCGCCCAGCCCCAGCAGGATCAGCGAGCCGCCGTACATCCACAGCGGAATCACCGGTATCGCCAGCAGCGCGGCGATCATCATCGCCTTGCGTCGGCCGATCCGTTCCGACAACGCACCGAAATACAGGCCGCCCACCAGCGCGCCAAGATTCAGCAGTGCCACCAGCACGAAGGCCATGGCAGAGCCGGTGGGCAGGTGCAGGTTCACCTCTTCGAAGGTGTGGTACATGTCCTGCGAGCCGTGGCTGAACATGTTGAACGCCATCATCAGCAGCATCAGGTAGATCGCCAGCTTCCAGTGCCCGCGCATGGCCTCGAACAGGCCAGGCCGTTTCGTGGCCTGCGCCCCTTCTTTCCAGACTGCCGACTCCGGCACCTTGCGGCGGATGTACAGAACCAGCAGCGCCGGGATCGCACCGGCCACGAACAGGCCGCGCCAGCCGATGTGATCGACCAGCAGCCAGTTCGCCAGCGCGGCGAGGAAGAAGCCGCACGGGTAGCCGCTCTGCAGCAGGCCCGATACCGCGCCGCGGGCTTTCGCCGGGATCGACTCCATCGCCAGCGACGCGCCGATGCCCCATTCGCCGCCCATCGCGACCCCGAACAGGAAACGCAGCACCAGCAAGGCGGTCAGCGACGAGGCGAATGCCGTGGCGAACTCGAACAGCGAGAACAGGATCACGTCGAGCATCAGGATCGGCCGCCGCCCGAAGCGGTCGGCCAGCCGCCCGAACAGCAGCGCGCCCAGCGGCCGCGCCGCCAGGGTCAGGAACAGCGCGTAGGTGATCTGCGCCGTACCCACGTCGAACTCCTTCGCCACTGTGACGATGACGAAAGTCAGCAGGAAATAATCGAACGCATCCAGTGTCCAGCCCAGGAAACTGGCCAGCACCGTGTGCCGCTGAACGGTATCGAGTTCACGCAAGGGTGCAAGCAGTGACATCGGTCTCTCCTCGAACGGGACCTCACGCACAGGGCGCGCCGGCGACGATGGTACTCGTGCACCCGATGGCTTAAGAGCCTGTTCAAAGTCTCCGGATGCCTCGCGTTGTCATCGAGTGGCCGCCAGGCGGCAGTGCGTGGCGCAGCGCCTGACTGGCCGTCAGGCCAAGCCGCGCACTGCCGCCTGGCGGCCACTCGATGGCAACCCGAAGGGCCGGGTCTGTTTGCGCGCATGCTGGCGTCATCACTCCGTCGTGGACGGACGTCCACTCCCTCGTTCTTCCTTGGCCTGCGCGCAAACAGCTCCCGGCGCGGGGTATCCGGAGACTTTGAACAGGCTCTAAGCTGCCGCCATCGACGAAAACCGGGATCCGGATGGACCGCCGCAGCCGCCAACGCATCGCCCACCTCTACGACAACCACCTGCAACGCGGCTACGTCCGGGGCAAGCTGGCCGGCGACCCGGTCTATGCGGCTACTGCCACGCTGGTCGCCCGCACGACGCTGCCCCTGCTCGACATCGGCTGCGGCATCGGCCTGCTCGGGCTGTACCTGCACACGCTAGGCCATGCCCAACCCTACCTCGGCGTGGATCACGACGCGCGCAAGATCGCCGCCGGGCAACAGGCCGTGCAGCGCGCCGGACTCGGTGCGCTGATGAACCTGCGTCACGCCGACGTGGCCGAGCTGCCACCGATGCACGGCCATGTCGCGCTGCTCGACGTACTGCACTACCTGCCCGCCGCACGCCAGCCCACCCTGCTGCAGGAGGCCGCCCGGCACCTGGCGCCCGATGGCTGCCTGATCATCCGCAACGTGCTGCGCGAGCCGAACTGGCGCTTCCACGCCACGCGTGTCGAGGAGTTTTTCCTGCGTACCTCCGGCTGGATTCCCGGCGGCGCGCAACACTATCCGAGCGCCGACGAACTGCGCGCGCCGCTGCAGGATGCCGGGCTCCACGTGCACATCGAACCGCTGCGCGGACGCACGCCGTTCAACAGCTACCTGATCGTGGCGCGGCCGCATCGTTGAGGCCGTCGCGGCATGCCGTTCAGCTTGATCCCACGCAAACGCACGCGGCGATGACGGATCGGCTATACTCGGCCACGCATTCGTCCCCACGAGTGCTGCGACACACCGTCGCCCCTTCCCCTTAGTCTGCAACACGGTATGAACACTCCGGGTTGCTCAGGAGTGTTACATGTCTTTTGATTCGCTGGGCCTTGCGCCCGCGTTGCTGCGCGCGCTTGCCGATTACGGCTACACGCAGCCCACCCCGATCCAGTCCGCTGCCATTCCGCCCGCGCTGGAAGGCCACGACCTGCTCGCTGCCGCCCAGACCGGCACCGGCAAGACCGCCGCGTTCGCGCTGCCGTTGCTGCAGAAGCTGTCGACCAGCGGCCAGACCATGACCCGCCGCCCGCGCGCACTGGTGCTGACCCCGACCCGCGAGCTGGCTGCCCAGGTGCATGAAAACCTGCGCGACTACGGCAAGCACGTCCATGTCAGCGCCACCACCATCTTCGGCGGCGTCAGCATGGGCCCGCAGATCAACGCACTGCGCCGCGGCGTGGACGTCGTCATCGCCACCCCCGGCCGGCTGATGGACCACATGCAGCAGCGCACGCTGGACCTGTCCGCGGTGGAAACGCTGGTGCTGGACGAAGCCGACCGCATGCTCGACATGGGCTTCCTGCCGGCGCTGAAGCGGATCCTCGCCGCACTGCCGAAGAAGCGCCAGACCCTGCTGTTCTCGGCCACCTTCGCGCCGGCGATCAAGGCGCTGGCGATGGACTTCATGCACAACCCGCGCGAGATTTCGGTCTCCGCGCCGAACACCGTGACCACCCTGGTCAGCCACCAGGTGCATCCGGTCGACGCCTCGCGCAAGCGCGACCTGCTGCTGCACCTGCTGTCGGCCGACAGCCGCCGGCAGTCGCTGGTGTTCAGCCGCACCAAGCACGGCGCCGACAAGCTGGTCACCTACCTCAACGCGTCGGGCCTGCGCACCGCCGCGATCCACGGCAACAAGAGCCAGAACGCACGCACCCGCGCCCTCAGCGACTTCAAGAGCGGCCGCGTCACCGTGCTGGTGGCCACCGATATCGCCGCGCGCGGCATCGACATCGAACAGCTGCCGATCGTGATCAACTTCGACCTGCCGTCGGTGGCCGAAGACTACGTGCACCGCATCGGCCGCACCGGCCGCGCCGGCATGGAAGGTCTCGCGGTATCCCTGGTGAGCCATGACGAAAGCGGCCTGCTGTTCGACATCCGCAAACTGCTGAAGCAGGACATCGCGATCACGCCGATCGCCGGCTACGAGCCATCCGCCCCGCTGCGCGTGGATGCCGGTGCGCCGCGTCCGAAGCAGGGTGGTGGCGGCCAGCGTCAGCCGCGTGCGCCGCGGCAGGGCAAGACCGCC
>DATCUT010000081.1:0-21329 GCA_036561785.1 Rhodanobacter sp. | reverse complement strand
GCCCGGCCGGCACCGGGCCGTGCCCGTCCCACGGCCGCAGCGTGCTGGCCTTGCGCCCGGCATGCGCCAGCTGCATGCCGGCGATCGCGCCCTGCGCCTTGATGAAACGGGTGATCGGCTGCCACGCCTGCAACTGGGCCTGGTTCCACAGGCCGGTGTCCTGCGGCGAGATGCGTCCCTGCGCGGAAACCGCCGAAGCTTCGGCGATCACCAGCGCCGCGCCGCCGACCGCACGGCTGCCCAGGTGCACCATGTGCCAGTCGTTCGGCACGCCGTCGGTGGCCGAGTACTCGCACATCGGCGACACCACCAGGCGGTTGCGCAAGGTCAGGCTGCGTTGGGGAAACGGATCGAACAGGTTCATGGGGAATCCAGCGTCGTGGAACTGCCGAGATGCAGGCAGAGTCCCATGGAATCAAGCCGCCGTGCCGTCGCGCGCGGCGAACGCTGCGTCCGGCGCAGCCAGCCAGTCGGCGATGCGCGAGGCCAGCGGCGCCGGTGTCTTCATCCAGCCGAAATGGTCGGCCGGCAAGCCGTCCATGTCCTCGCGCGTGATCACGTCCACGCGGCGCTCGCCCGGACCCAGCTTGCCCAGCAGCCACTCCAGCGACGCCGGCGGGCCCAGCCAGTCCTGCTGCAGGCGCAACGCCAGCAGCGGCAACTGCAACGCGGCCAGCTGGCGCTCGAAGTCCTGCGCCATCCCGGCCACTGCATAGCGGCCGCTGCGCCCGCTGCGCGCCCAGTCGGCGATCACCCTGCGCGCCTCGTTGCCGCCAAAGCCGATCCGCCGCCCGGGCAGATAACCCACCAGCCCGGCCAGCAACGGGGCCAGCGCGTAAGCCACCCCGATCAGCCAGCCATGCCGGAACCGGCGCCAGTACGGCGCACCGCTGGCAACCAGCACCAGGCCGGTGAAGTCGTGCGGATGCAGGCTGGCGTAAAGCAACCCGAGCTGGCCGCCGAGGCTGTGCCCGCCCAGCCAGCAGTTCGCCTGCGGCCAGCGGTGGCGCACCGCCGCCATGCCGGCGGGCAGGTCATCCTGCAGCAGTTCGCGATAACCCCAGTCGCAGCGGCGGCCGGCGCGCCGATCGCTGGAACCGATGCCGCGCCACTCGTGCAGTACCACCGCGATGCCCCTTGTCGCCAGCGCCTGGGCCAGCGGCAGGTAATGCCGGGCCGGTATGCCCATCGCCGGAATCCAGTACAGCAAGCGCTGCCAGACGCCAGCGGGAAGCACGGCCAACAACTCGTAACGGGCGCCGTCGGCAACAGCGACCGGGATGACCAGCGGCTCGGCCGCTGCAGGAATGCTTTCGATGGAATGATCGGACATCCCGACAGGCTAGCGAATTGCCCCCGCCACTACAAAAAAAGAGGCCGGCTTGCGCCGGCCTCCTCAAACGGATTCCGCCACCACGATCAAACGGGGGTGACGTCTTCGGCCTGCAAGCCCTTCTGGCCGTCGACGACCTTGAAGCTGACCTTCTGGCCTTCTTGCAGACTCTTGAAACCCGAACCGGTGATGGCGCGGAAATGCACGAATACGTCAGGGCCATTATCACGGCTGATGAAACCGAAACCCTTGGCGTCGTTGAACCACTTGACGGTACCTACTTCACGATCCGACATGACTAACTCCGATCCTATCCAGACGCTGAGACAAACCGGCCCCAACGGGCCGACGGTTCACTGAGCATGCAGGGTCCGGTGCAACAGTCGGATTCAGGAAATCCTTACCGGGCACTCACGTAGCCAAGCAGACGCAGCGGCCCAAGCATAACGGATTTTCAGCCCGTGAGTGATTTGTCAAGCAGGCTGTCGCGGACATGATTCGGGCAGGAAAAAACCGGGCATCTCTGCCCGGTTTCCCCTACAAACGCGGCAATCAGGCCGGGGTCACTTCTTCGGCCTGCAGGCCTTTCTGGCCCTGCACCACCTTGAACGACACCTGCTGGCCTTCCTGCAGGCTCTTGAAACCGCCGCCGGTAATGGCGCGGAAATGCACGAAAACGTCCGGGCCATTGTCGCGGGCAATGAAACCGAAGCCCTTCGCGTCGTTGAACCACTTGACGGTACCCATCTGACGATCAGACATGTTAATCACTCCACAGGTTTATAGACGCGACCGCCAAGAGAGCGACCGGCCGGCTTGACTGGTATGCAAGGAAACAACCCAGGGGTGAACGATGAGGCAGATCGCGGATCAGCTGCATCGGGCCACAAACTCTGCTGACCCCGGCAAACACAGTGGGCGGATCATAACGGCACAACGGGGCGGAACGGAATGGAGCCAATTCACCGTTTTTTGCCGGTTCCGCGATAAATTCAGATTTTCTTGACCTTCGGCGCGGTCTAGTGGTCGCCAGTCACCCGATCCATCACCCGCTGGCCGCCCCGGCCCGTCGGCATGGTCATCAAGTCGAGGAGCGCCATGATGTCTGCCCTGTCCCGCCTGACCCTGGTCAGCCTGCTCGGAGGCCTGCTGCTTGCTGGTTGCGCGCAGCACCCTGCCACCAGGACGACGACCACCTCCACCACGACAACCCCGTCCACCTCCACCACAAAGGCCGCCAGTACCCCGCATCGGGAGCACGCCGCCCCCACCCGCAGCGAGCCTGCCGCCGAGCCCGACCTGTCCGGCAACACCGGCATCGCCGCTTGCGACGATTATCTCTCCAGTTACCTCGCCTGCCATCGCGCAGCGGCGATCTACGCGCCGGACCAGTTGCAATCCCGCTACGAGGCGATGCGCAGCAGCCTGTTGCGCGATTCGAAGAACCCGGAGATCCGGCCGCAACTGGCGGCACGCTGCAACTCGCTGGCCAGCCAGCTGCGTCAGGCCCTGCACGGCAAGTCATGCACGGAGAACCCGGCGCCGGCCGGCACGCCGTAGCTCCATCGGGCAGTAACGGGGCGCCGGCTAGCCGGCTTCTCGCCAAGCCGCACGCAGCAACCGCGCCATCGCCGCGGGCTGGGTGCTGCCCAAACGGATCTCCGGGGTGCCGTGCCAGCGGGCGGTATCGGCTATCGCCCCGGCCACCGCCCGCACCAGCGCCGGCTCCGGCGACACCCCGGGTTCCAGGAACAAGGCCTTGACCTCGAAGACCCCGGCATCGCGATGGGCCTTCGCATCGAGCCGGCCGACCAACCGGCCGCGATGCAGGATCGGCAGCACGAAGTAGCCGTAGCGGCGCTTCGGTGCCGGCGTGTAGCACTCGATGGTGTACTCGAAATCGAACATCGCCAGCGCCCGCGCGCGATCCCAGACCAGCGGATCGAACGGCGACAGCAGTACGGTACGGGTGGCACGCAGGCTGCCGGCCAGCGCCTCGTCCAGCGCCTCGGCGTGGTCGCGGTGCACATAGCCGGGCGTGCTCCAGCCCTGCACCGGCACTGCCAGCAGTTCGCCGCTGGCCAGCAGCGGTGCCAGTTCGCGATCACTTACTTTCGGCTTCAGGCGGAAATAGTCGGCGATCCAGCCAGCCTGGGTCACTCCCAGCGCGCGCACGCCATCGACGATGAAACGCTGGCGCAGTTGCGCCGCCGAGGGCGCGGCGGCGGGATCGAACGGCGGGTCGAGCCGGGCCAGCACGTTCGCGGCCAGGTCATAGACGCGTTGGAAGTTGTCGCGCCGCGCCACCATCAGCTCGCCCAGCGCAAACCACGCCTCCAGCCAGCGTTTCTCCGGTTTCCACTCCCACCAGCCCGGTTTGCTGGCGCCGTCCCTGCGCGCGAAATCCGCCGCCCGCACCGGGCCGGATGCACGAACCGCCGCCAGCAGCGCATCCATCTCCGTACGTTGTTCGCGATGCATCCGCGCCGCATTCCGATGCGCCCAGTGATGCGTGCGATGGCCGTGCCCGCCACGATGCCAGGCGACATCGGCCGCGCTGACGAAGCACGCCTCGTGCGCCCAGCATTCGGCCAGCCGGCCCTGCGCCAGCGCCTCGTCCAGCCAGCTCATCGGATAGTCGCCCAGGCGCGAATGCAGCACCAGGTAGGGGCTGCGTGCGACCACGTGGATGGTGTCGATCTGGAGCAGGCGCATGCGCTCGATAGCCACCACCACGTCATCGCGCCGGGGCCGTCGCCGCGGCGACCGCAGCAGACCTTGTGCGGACAGTTGCAAGGCCCGCGCCTGCGCCAAACTCAACATGCGGCCATCACCTGAAGCGGCGCCCAATGGCGACGCATCTTCACAACGCCATGACCTGGATATTGAGCCGGCATTTACAAAGCCCCTGCTAGCGTGAAACCCGAGTTGGGCCGGCCGGGGGGATCCCGCCCGATGGCGTGCGGACATCCGCACAACCTCACCGATCATTCTGGCATGGAGTACCGATGATGAAATCCCGCAAACCCTTATTGACCGTCCTCGCCGCCAGCACCTTGCTGTTCGCCGGCAGCCTGATCGCGCAGCAGGACATGCCGCCGCCGACTCCTCCTCCACCCCCCACAGACCAGGCACCGCAACCACAGCCGGTCCCGCAGACACCTCCGGCATCACCAGCGCCGGCACAATCGAGCATGCCGGCGACACCGCCACCAGCTCCGCCGTCGGCCAGCACGGCAGCCGCACCGCCGACCGGCCAGGCCGATGCGGCCACCATGAACACGCCGGCGGGCGAGCTCAGCGTGCATTCGAGCATGCCGCCACCTCCGCCGGCCGGTCCGGCGCCCGCTTTCGAGCAGTTGTCCGGCGGTGGGAAGTACATCAGCGAGGACCAGGCTTCGGCCTATCCGCTGCTCGCCAACGACTTCCTCTATGCCGATCACAACCGTGACGGCCGGGTCAGCAAGAGCGAGTACCAGCGCTGGACCGCAGGCAAATAAGTCCATACGCAACAGACGCCGGCCGCGCGCAGCCGGCGTTTTCACGTGCCAGTCACCGTCGCCCATGACCGCTCCGCTAGACTGACCCGCCGCCCTGCCAGAAACTTTTTCCCATGAAGCGATCGACTGCGGCCGTCCTCCTGGCCTTGTCCGCCGGCACGCTGGCCACCGCCGCGCACGCGCAGAACCCGGACCCCACCGACATCCGCGCCTGCACCGCCATCGAGAGCGACGCCCAGCGGCTGGCCTGCTACGACCATGCGACCGGCCGGGTCAACCTGCCGATTGCGCAGAAGCGGGTGGACGAGACGACCACGACGCCGAGCATCTTCAGCCGCGACCGCCAGAAGACGTCCAGTGCCGGCGTGGAACCCAACAGCGAAGTGGCCACGCCGCTGTCGCTGCTCGACAGCCGCTGGGAACTGTCGCCGGAAAGCAAGCTCGGCACCTACAACATCCGCGGCTACAAGCCGGTGTACGTGCTGCCGGTCTTCCTCACCAGCAACCAGAACAACCAGCCGCACAGCCCGAACCCGAACAATACGGTGACGGACCAGGGCGAGCAGTTGGACAACGTCGAGGCGAAATTCCAGCTCAGCCTGAAGGCCAAGGTGTGGCAGGGCGTGTTCGGCGACGCCGGCGACCTGTGGGTGGGCTATACCCAGTCCTCGCGCTGGCAGGTCTACAACTCGCAGCTGTCGCGCCCGTTCCGCGAAACCAACTACGAGCCCGAGGCGATGCTGGTGTTCAACACCCACTATCAGGTACTGGGCTGGGATGGGCGGATGCTCAGCATCGGCTTCAACCACCAGTCCAACGGCCGCAGTGATCCGCTGTCGCGCAGCTGGAACCGGGTGATCGCCAACGTCGGCTTCGAGCGCGATGGCTGGACCGTGATGCTGCGTCCGTGGTGGCGTGTCCCGGAAGCACGCAGCGACGACAACAACCCCGACATCGGCAACTACATGGGCCGCGCCGAAATGCAGGTCGTGCACGAGTGGCGCGGCCAGGAATTCGGCATGCTGCTGCGTCACTCCCTGCGCGGCGGCAGCCGCAGCCACGGCTCGGCGCGCTTCAGCTGGAGCTTCCCGATGGCCGGCAACCTGCGCGGCTACATGGAAGTGTTCAAGGGCTACGGCGAAAGCCTGATCGACTACAACCACAACGCCACCTACCTGGGACTGGGCGTGTCGCTGCTCGACTGGTACTAGGTCGGCTCGCAAACGACGAAGGCCCGGTGCAAGTGCCGGGCCTTCGCGTATCTGCGGATCGCGGCCTGGCCGCGCCGGCGATCAGTGGTGGTGCCCGCCGGCACCGTGCACGTGGCCGTGCTCCAGCTCTTCCGCGGTGGCGCCGCGCACGTCGGTCACCTCGATGGCGAAGTGCAGGGTCTTGCCGGCCAGCGGGTGGTTGGCGTCGATGAAGACCACGTCGTTCTCGACCTTGGTCACGGTGACGTTGATCTGGCCTTCCGGGCCGTTGCCCTGGAACTGCATGCCGGGCTGGATGTCCTCGACGCCCTGGAACGCGGCGCGCGGCACTTCCTGCATCAGCTCCTCGTGGCGCACGCCGTAGCCCTCTTCGGGCGCCACGTTGGCGATGAATTTGTCGCCGACCGCGCGGCCTTCCATCTGCTTTTCCAGGCCCGGCACGATATGGCCGCTGCCGTGCAGATAGGTCAGCGGCTCGCGACCCTCGGAGCTGTCGATGACCTGGCCCTCGTCGTCGGTCAGCGTGTAATGGAAGGCGGCAACGGAGTTCTGGGCAATCTGCATGAGATTCTCGCGAATAGGTTCAAGTCCGCCGGCCAGGTGCCGACACGAACCGCGCAGAATACCAGAACCGCGCAACCGGCCTGCGGGCTACGTCGGGATTGGCGATACTGGAACTCATGAGCCTGCTGCCAAGCCGTTGCCCACCCCGTTTCCCGATCCGCCTGCTGCTCGCCGCCAGCCTGCTCGCCGCGCCGATGATCGCCCTTGCAGCGGCGCCGGCGACACCTGCCACCACCACCCGCACCGGACTCGCGGCGCAGATCGACGCACAGATCGGCCAGCCGCGCTTTGCCGCCGCCAGATGGGGCATCGCCGTGGTGTCGCTGGACAGCGGCCGCACGCTGTACGCGCACCATGCCGACCAGTTGCTGCAGCCGGCGTCCACGGCAAAACTTTTCACGGCGGCGCTGGCCCTGTCCGTGCTGGGCCCCGACCATCGGATCCCCACCCGCCTGCTGGCCGGCGAACGCATCGCGCACGGTCGTCTGAACGGCCCGCTGATCCTGTACGGCATGGGTGACCCCACCCTCGGTACGACCGGCAGCGCCGACTGGGCCGACCAGCTGGCAAGCCAGGCGGCGGCGCGCGGCCTGCGTTTCGTGCATGGCGACCTGGTCGCCGACGACAGCTACTTCGCCGGTCCGCTCTACGGCAGCGGCTGGGAAGCGGGCGACCTGCAGAGCTGGTTTGCGGTGCCGTCCTCCGCGCTGAGCGCGCAGGAGAACACCGTCAACGTCACGGTGAATCCGGGTTCCGCACCCGGCCGCCCGGCCCGGCTGGAGTTCGCTCCCGCCGATGCTCGCCCCGACCTCGACGATCAACTGCTCACCGGCGCGGCGCACACGCCGAACGACATCAACCTGTACCGCGCACCGGGGAAGCCCACCCTGCACGCGTTCGGCAGCATCGCCGCCGACGCACCGGCGCAGCATTTCAAGCTGGCGATGACCGATCCGGCCCTGCTCGCCGGCATGCAGTTGCGGCGGGCGCTGCAGCAGCACGGCATCCACGTCGGCGGCCAGCTGCGGGTGGTGCACTGGCCGCAGCAAGAAGCGGCGCGATTCGCCCAGGCGGGCGTGCTGGGCGAAGTGTGGTCGCCGCCGCTGCGGGAGATCGTGCAGCGCGGCCTGAAGCGCTCGCAGAACCTGTACCTGCAGAACCTGCTGCTCGGCGTGGGCGCGCAGCAACCGGCCAGCACGCCCGGCTTCAGCAGCGCCGAAAGCCGCGGCATCGAGGCGCTGCGGCAGCTGCTGCTGCACATCGGCATCCCGCCAACGGCCAGCCTGATCGAGGAAGGCAGCGGGCTGTCGCGCCGCAACCTGGTCACGCCGAACGCCCTGGCGCGCCTGCTCAGTTACCTGGCGGCACAGCCGTATGCGGAAATGCTGCGCCAGGCGCTGCCGGTTGCCGGCGTGGACGGCAGCCTGGCCGGCCGCATGCGCCGCACCGCGGCCGAGAACAACGTGCATGCGAAGACCGGCAGCCTGGCCTACGTACACGCGCTGGCCGGCTACGTCACCACGGCAGCCGGTGAACGGCTGGTGTTCGCGATCATGCTCAACAACTACCAGCGGCCGGAGGGTGCGCCCAGCGCGGGCAGCGACGTGGATGCGATCGCGGTGCTGCTGGCGAACTATCGCGGGCGCGACTGAGAAGGAGCCGGATCAGCCGGCGAGCCGGGCCCGTGTGTCCTTGCCGATCTTCTCCGGCGTGTCGGTGGAGGCATAGCGCTTCACCACCTGGCCGTCCGCACCGACCAGGAACTTGGTGAAGTTCCACTTGATCGACTCGCTGCCGAGGATGCCCTTGCCTTCGCTCTTCAGCCACTTGTACAGCGGATCGGCGTGCTCGCCGTTCACCTCGAGCTTGGCGAACAGCGGGAAGGTCACGTCGTACTGGGTGCTGCAGAAGGTCTTGATCTCGGCCTCGTCGCCGGGTTCCTGATGGCCGAACTGGTCGCATGGAAAACCGAGCACCACCAGGCCCAGGTCGCGCTGGTCCTGCCACAGCGTCTCCAGTCCCTGATATTGCGGGGTGAAGCCGCATTTGGATGCCACATTGACGATCAGCAGGGTCTTGCCGCGCCATTCGGCGAGCGAGCGCTGATTGCCATCGATATCGTGAACGGTGAAATCGTAGACGCTGGACATGGACGGACTCCGTCTTGATGGATCCATCCAGCAGCATACGCCATCGTCGACCCTGCCCGTGGCATAGAATGGCGCACCCGTCCGCAGGCCACTTTCCCGCCGTGATCCGCTTCGTCGATGTCCACAAGTCCTACCGCGTCGACGGCAAGGACATTCCCGCGCTGCAGCCGTTCAGTCTCGACATCGCCGACGGCGAGGTGTTCGGCATCATCGGCCTGTCCGGTGCCGGCAAATCGACGCTTATACGGCTGATCAACCTGCTCGAACGGCCCAGCGGCGGGCGCATCTTCGTGGGCGACACCGAGATGACCGCGTTGGCCGAACCGGCGTTGCGCGCGCAGCGGCGCCGGATCGGCATGATCTTCCAGCACTTCAACCTGCTCGCCTCGCAGACGGTGGCGGACAACGTGGCGTTCCCGCTGCGGCTGGCCGGCGAACGCGACGCCGGCGTATTGCGCGCACGCGTCGACGAATTGCTGGCGCGGGTGGGACTGACCGCGCACGCCGACAAGTACCCGTCGCAGCTTTCCGGCGGCCAGAAGCAGCGCGTCGGCATCGCCCGCGCGCTGGCCAATCGGCCGTCCATCCTGCTGTGCGACGAGGCCACCAGTGCGCTCGACCCGCAGACCACCACCTCGGTGCTGGAGCTGCTGGCCGAAATCAACCGCGAGCTGAAACTCACCATCGTGCTGATTACCCACGAGATGGACGTGGTGCGCCGCGTGTGCGATCGCGTGGCAGTGCTCGACGCCGGCGCGATCGTGGAGCGCGGCGCGGTCGCCGACGTGTTCCTGCACCCGCGGCATCCCACCACGAAGCGCTTCGTCAACGAGGCGTTGCCCGAGGAAGCGGCCAGCGAGCTGGCGCCGTTCGCCCGGGTGCCCGGACGCATCCTGCGCCTGAGCTTCCGCGGCGACGCCACGCTGACGCCGGCGCTGGGCCGCGTCGCCCGCGAGACCGGAGTCGAGTTCAACCTCCTCGCCGGCCGCATCGACCGCATCAAGGACCTGCCCTACGGCCAGCTCACCTTGGCGATGCAGGGCGAACAGGTGGACGCCGCGCTGGCCGCGCTGCGCGAGGCCGGCATCGAGATCGAGGAGTTGCACCGATGAACCCGCTGCAGAAACTCTTTCCGAACATCGACGACTGGGGCGAGATCGGCCGCGCCTGCATCGACACCCTGCTGATGCTGGGCGGCTCGCTGGCGCTCACCGTGCTGATCGGCCTGCCGCTGGGCGTGCTGCTGTACCTGACCGGCAAGGGCCAGCTGCGGCCGATGCCGAAGCTCTACGCAAGCACCTCGCTGCTGGTGAACATCCTGCGCTCGGTGCCGTTCATCATCCTGATGATCGTGCTGATGCCGGTCACCTATGCCCTGGTCGGCACCAAGCTGGGCATCCGCGGCGCGATCCCGCCACTGGTGATCGGCGCCGCGCCGTTCTTCGCGCGGCTGGTGGAAACCGCGCTGCGCGAAGTGCAGCAGGGCGTGATCGAGGCCAGTCAGGCGATGGGCGCCAGCCTGTGGCAGATCGTGCGCCACGTCTTGCTGCCCGAAGCGCGTGGCGGCCTGTTCGCCGGCATCACGGTCACCGCGATCGCGCTGGTCGGCTATACCGCGATGGGCGGCGCGATCGGCTCCGGCGGCTTGGGCGATCTGGCCTACCGCTATGGCTACCTCAGCTACAAGTCCGACTACATGCTGGTCACCGTGGTACTGCTGATCGTGCTGGTGCAGCTGCTGCAGATGATCGGCGACCGCATCGTGGCGCGCTACGGCCGACGCTGAACGGGTATCTTTGCATCTGGCGGTATAGACGGCTATTCTTGTGCGCCGCACAAGATCATGCCGTCATGAAACTTCTCCTGCCCGCCATTGCTGCCGTCCTTTTCCTGCTGCTGTTGGCCGGCTGCTCCGGCTCCGGCAAACAGGACGGCAACGTCCTCACCGTGGCCGCCACTGCGGTGCCGCACGCGGAAATCCTCAAGCAGGCCAAGCCGCTGCTGGCGCAGGAAGGCGTGGAGCTGCAGATCAAGGTGTTCGCCGACTACGTGCAGCCGAACACCCAGGTGGCCGAGAAGAACATCGACCTGAACTACTTCCAGACCAAGCCCTACCTGGACGCGTTCAACCGCGAACGCGGCACCCGGCTCACCATCATCACCGGCGTGCACATCGAGCCGTTCGGTGCGTACTCGCACAAATACAAGAGTATCGACCAGCTGCCCGACGGCGCCAGCGTGACGCTCCCGAACGACCCCAGCAACAACAGCCGCGCGCTGTTGCTGCTGGCCAAACACGGCCTGATCACGCTGAAGGATCCGACCGACGAGATGGCCACGCTGAAGGACGTCACCGCGAATCCGAAACACCTGAAGTTCCGCGAGCTGGAAGCGGCGATGCTGCCGCGCACGCTGGACGAGGTGGACCTGGCGCTGATCAACACCAACTACGCGCTGGCCGCCGGGCTGAATCCCACCAAGGACGCGCTGCTGATCGAGAGCAAGGACTCACCCTACGTGAACTACCTGGTCGGCCGCCCCGACAACCAGAACGACCCGCGCGTGCAGAAACTGGCCCGGGTGCTGAACAGTCCGCAGATCAAGGCGTTCATCGAGCAGAAGTACCACGGCGCCGTGCTGCCCGCGTTCTGACGATGCGCTCTCACCCCTGAGTCACGGGAATCTGGAACACCCGGCGCAGATACGCCACGTAGGCCTCGTCTTCGCACATGTTCTTGCCCGGCGAGTCGCTCAGCTTGGCCACCGGCTGGCCGTTGCAGCGGATCATCTTGATCACGATGTTGAGCGGCATGGGGCCCACGTCGTTGGTGAGGTTGGTGCCCACGCCGAACGCGAGCTGGCAGCGGCCGCGGAAGTGCGCGTACAGCTGCATCACCTTGGGAATATCCAGCCCGTCGCTGAACACCAGCACCTTGCTGCGCGGATCGACGCGGTTCGCGCCGTAGTGCGCCAGCACTTTCTCGCCCCAGGCGAACGGATCGCCGGAGTCGTGGCGGGTACCGTCGAACAGCTTGCAGAAATACATGTCGAAATCGCGCAGGAACGCATCGAGCCCGTACACGTCCGACAGCGCGATGCCGAGGTCGCCGCGATACTCCTTCGCCCACGCTTCCAGTGCCGCCACCTGGGAATCGCGCAGGCGCGGACCCAGCGCCTGGTGCGCCTGCAGGTATTCGTGCGCCAGCGTACCCAGCGGAGTCAGGTTGAGCTTGCGCGCCAGCCACACGTTGCTGGTGCCGGCCAGTTGCTCGCCCAACCCCTCGCGCAACAGGGTCACCACCTTTTCCTGCCACACCCGCGAGTAGCGCCGGCGCGTGCCGTAGTCGGCGATCTTGCAGCCGGCGTAGTCCGGCGTATCGCGCAGCAGTTCGATCTTCGCCTGCAGCCGCTGGCGCCCCTGGGAAAGGTCGAGGCCGCCGCTGGTGTTGCGGAAGTACACCTCGTTGACGATCGCCAGCAGCGGCACCTCGAACAGGATGGTGTGCAGCCACGGCCCGCGGATGCGGATCTCGATCTCGCCGTTGGCCGCCGCAGCCGGTGCGATCTCCACGTACTTCTCGTTGAGCTGGAACAGCCCCAGGAAATCCACGAAGTCGCTCTTGATGAAGCGCCACGTGCGCAGGTAGTCGAGCTCGTCCGGTGCGAAACGCAACCGGCACAAGGCTCTCAGCTCGGTGCGGATCTCGTCGATGTACGGCACCAGGTCGATGCCCGGCGTGCGGCACTTGAAGCGGTACTCGACCTGGGCGGCCGGATACTGGTGCAGCACCACCTGCATCATCGAGAACTTGTAAAGGTCGGTGTCGAGCAGCGAATCGATGATCATCAGTGACCCAGGCGGGGAGCAAGATGGGCCATTATCCACGCGAACCGCAGCTTGTTCCGCGCAAAAATAAACCCCACCAGCCAGGGGAGGACTGATGGGGTTTGTCAGGCGGCATCCAGGGGAGGAAATGCCGGCCCCTCAGTGACGCGCTGTACTGCGTCACTTCCTGTCGCCATCTCGGCGATACGTGGACTTAGTGTGGCCGGCGGCGCGTGAGTTCAACGTGCATGTCGAAGTTTGTTCAGCTTTCTGACAGGCTTGCTGCAACGGGATGGACGAAAGCGACTCGAGCACCACCACCTACAATTTCTTTACTTCCATGCGGAATCGACCATGAAGCTGTTCGCCATAGGCCTGCTCGTGTTGTGCCTGGTACTGCCCGCGACGGCCGCCGAGCTGAAGGTCGAGCTCGGCCATGGCGTCATCACCTATCGCACCGAAACCCTGCTCAAGCGCCACGACGCGCGCGACATCAGCGTGCCCGGCGATGTCGCGTTCCATCGCACGACGCACTACCGTGCCGTGCCGCTGGCCGCCCTGCTCGAAGGCATCGGTCCCGACGACCACCTGCAGTTCGTCGCCGGCGACGGCTTTGCCGCCGAGATCCCCGCCACCTTGCTGCTGAACACGCAAGGCAGCACAGCCTGGCTGGCGATCGAGGACCCGTCCCGACCCTGGCCCGCGCTGGACAAGAACCGCGGCAGCGCCGGGCCGTTCTACATCGTGTGGACCCGGCCGCAGGCCGCCCGCGTCGGTCCGGAACAATGGCCGTACCAGCTGGCCCGTATCCGCAAGCTGGCCGGCGTGGCCGAGCGCTTCCCGGCGATCCTGCCCGATCCCTCGCTGCTGGCGGACAGCGAAGTGCAACGTGGTTTCGCCGTCTTCCAGTGCACCTGCTTCGCCTGCCACACGCTCAACGGCCAGGGCGATTCGAAGCTCGGCCCGGACCTGAACCTTCCGCACAACCCCACCGAATACCTGCGTGCCGACCTGTTGCGCGCCTTCATCCGCAACCCGCAGTCGCTGCGGCAATGGCCGCAGGCGAAAATGCAGGGGTTCGACACGCACGCGCTGTCCGACGCCGATCTCGACGCCGTGCTGGCGTATCTGCGGCACATGGCCGGGCGCAAGCCGGAACGCTGATACACGGCGCGACCGCGGCCGACGATGCGGCCGAGCCGCCCATCGGCGAACTCGCATTCCGACCTGCCCGGCAACCGATTGCCGCGAACACGCCACGCCAGGTCAAGGGTGTTGCTGCAGCAGCGCCAGCAGCATCCGTTCACGCTGCGCCTTCGGCTCGCGCGCCAGCTTGCGCACGCTGGCGTGGAACGCCGGCCAGCGGCGCCCGGAACGCTGGAACAGCACGGCGAACGCCGGTGTCCATCGGTCGTACAAGCCGAACGGCAACAACCGCGCATTGTTGACCGGCATGGCGACCCAGGTGTCGTAGCGGTGGTCGTCCGGCCAGTCGCGATCGCGCCATTGCGCGTAGCGGGCGTGGAACGCCGCGATCTCGCGTTGCTTGCCCGCCTCCATCGCCGATGCGTCCACGCCGCTGGCATACAGGGCCGCCAGGCGCGTGCGCAGGTCCAGCACCAGACGGGTAAAACCATCGCCCATCGCCCGGGCATGCTCGTCCGGTGGCGGCAGGCCGCGTGACTGGCGCCATTCGCGCAGGCCCTCGCTCTGCACGAAGCTCGCGAAGGATTCGTTGAATGCGGTGTCGCCCTTCACGTAGATCAGCTGGTGCGCCAACTCGTGGAAGATCGTGCCGTCCAGTTCGTCGTCGTCCCAGCGCAGCATGCTCGACAGGATCGGATCGGCGAACCAGCCCAGCGTGGAATACGCCGGCACGCCGCCGATCCAGACATCGTCGCCGCGCGCACGCAGGCGTGCCGCATCCGCCTTCGCATCGGCCTCCCTGAACCAGCCGCGATAGGCGACGCAACCGGCGACCGGAAAACACTGCGGCACAGCCTGCACCGAGAAGCGCGGCGTGGCGAACACGTTCCACACCACGTAGGGGCGATCCAGCGCGACGTAGCCGGTATAACTGCGGTTGTCCGGCAAGGCCAGCCGCTGCGAGGCGAACCGTCGCGCCTGCTGCGCCTGCCGCAGGCGCGCGGCGAGTTTCGGATCGGTGGCCGGGTCGCGCACCAGCTTGCTCACCGCGCGCCGGTGCACGATCAGCGCACCCTGCCCGTGCGCAGCCTGCGCGTAGTAGCGCAGGCTGCCGCAGGCGCACAGCAAAAGGCCCACCGCCGCGATGACGATGAGCCTTGCGATACGGGTGCGTGGCGGCACGAATCCGGGCATCCCCCGATTGTGCCTCAAGCCTCAGTCGCGATGATCGCGATCGCCGCTGCGGGAGCCTCGCCGCTGCCGGTTGCCGTCGCGACTGCCGCCGCGATAGTCGCTGCGGCCATCGCCATGGCCCCGCCACTGGCCGGCGTGACTGCGATAGTCGCGATGATCGCGATAGCCATCATGCCGATAGCGCGAACCGCCGTACCACACGCTGCTGACGCCCACGCTCACGCCGGGCGCATAGCAGCAGCCGTAATAACCGCCGCCGTAGCCGCCGTAATAGCCATCGTAGTAACCCGGCGCCACGTAGTAGGCATTGCCGCCGTCGCCATAATAGGCATCACCGCTGTAGCCGGAGCCACGTACATAGCTGTAGCCCGGATCGTAATAACAGCCCGACAACGTCGCCGCAGCGACGATCAGGACAAGACTGGCCAACAGGCGTTTCATGATCCGTCCCCGTTTTGGAGTAGCGATGTCACGCTAGTCCGCGGTGCTTGAACGCGCACTGAGTTCCAGCGCGTCGCCCGCCGTCGTTTACCCGCCAGCCATGTATCGCCGTCGCACGGCTCCGGTCATGGAGCTGGCCACCGGCCATCAACCCTTGCGCTTGCTCTGCTCGCCACGTTCCGGTGCCAGCACGCGCGCATCGCTGCCTTCGCCACCGCCTGAACCGGCTATCGGCGGGTGCAGCTCCATGCTGCCCGGCCCCGGCTGGGCCAGGTTGGCATCCGGCCAGTTGGGCCCCTGCCTCACCCGCTCCTGCTTGGCCTCCAGCAAAGCCTGGATCTTCGCCACGGCGTCTTCCTGGCTGATGTGCTGGATCGGTGCTTCCGCCGGCGGACGTTTGCGCGGGGCCGGCTTTTTCGCGGCGGCGACGGAGCGGATGGCAGGCCTTGCCACCGGTTTCTTTGCGGCCGGTTTTGCTGGCGCGGCCTTCCTGGTTGCAACCGGCTTCGCCGCCGGCCTTTTCGCAGCCGCCTTCTTTACGGCGACCTTCCTGGCCGCGGCCTTCTTTGCCACGGCTTTCTTTGCCACTGTCTTCTTCGCCACCGCCTTATTTGCCGCGACCTTCCCGGCTGCGGGTTTCCGTGCGGCCGGCTTCTTTGTCGCGGGCTTCTTCGCGGCGACTTTCTTCGCCGGAGCTTTCCTCACCGCCGCCTTGCGCGGCGCGGGTTTCTTCGCGGCTGATTTTCCGGCGGGCGCCTTTTGGGCGGTTGCTTTCTTTGCCGCGGACTTCTTCGCAGCCGACTTGCGGGTCATAGCCATGCGTTCGTTCTCCTGCGGTGGTCGATGGAAGCGTGCCCAGTATGCCCGCCCCGGCCGCGGCGGGCATTACGCAGCGCAGGAAACGTTCATCATCGGAAACTGGGCTGCATCAGCGCATTGAGGAAATGCGGCAGCACCCGCGGCTCCGCCAGCAGGGTGAAGACCACGCCGTACGCCGCGCCCCACAGGTGTGCGCTGTGGTTGACGTTGCCCTGCCCGCGCCGATCCATGTAGATCGAGTAGCCGGTGTACAGCACCGCGTAGACGATCGCCGGCATCGGAATCACCAGCACGATGATCCGCGACCACGGCGCCAGCAGGATGAAGGCGAACAGCACCGCCGATACCGCGCCCGAGGCGCCGAGGCTGCGGTAATCCGGGTTGTTGCGGTTCTTCAGGTAGGTCGGCAGGATCGAGATCACCAGACCGCCGATATAGAACAGCGCGAAGCCGAACGGCCCCATGCGCGAGGTGAAGAAGCTCTCCATCACCCGGCCGAAGAAGTACAGCGTGATCATGTTGAACAGCAGGTGCCCGAAGTCCGCATGCACCACGCCGTAGGTCACCAGCCGGTGGTACTCGCGCTGGCGGGCGATCGCCGGCGGCCACAGGATCAGGTCGTTCATCAGGCGGCTGTTCTTGAACGCCATGAACGAGACGATGCAGGTGATGGCGATGATGACCAGGGTGATCGGCATAGACGGTTCCGCGCCAGGCAACAAAAGCGGTCATCTTGGCGCCGCTGCCGCGACTTGTCGACTTTTCGTCGACGCCACGGCCGTTCTGCCGACGCTTATGCCCTGCCAACGCGTCGATATTCCGAAAGGTCACTGCCCGGACCGACGGCAGGCGGCTATCATTCGGCGCTTTATGCGGCCGCCAGCCGCCCGATGGATCCCATGACTTCGCTCCGCTATCTGCATCTGGACGTCTTTGCCGCCACCCTGGGCGGCGGCAATCATCTCGGCGTGGTGATCGGTGCGGACGGCTGGAGCAGCGCGGCGATGCAGCGCTTCGCGCGCTGGACGGCGCTGGTCGAGACCACCTTCCTGCTGCCGCCGACCGATCCGCGGGCCAGCTATCGCGTGCGCATCTTCACTCCGCACAAGGAAATCCCGTTCGCCGGCCACCCCAGCATCGGCAGCGCCCACGCCGCGCTGGAATGCGGCCTGGCCCAGCCGCACGATGGCCTGTTGTGGCAGGAATGCGGCGCCGGCGTGCTGCCGATCCGCGTCGAAGACCGTGGCGCCAGCCGCGAGTTGTTGCTGCAGTCGCCCGGCGAGCGCGTGCTGGATACCGGCCGCGACGCCCACCCGTTGCTGGCGGCCACGCTGGCCGGCACCGAACTGGGCGTACTGCCGCCGGCACTGGTCGACGGCGGGCGGCGCTGGTGGCTGGCCGAGGTGGCGGACGAAGCCAGCCTGCGCGCGTGGCAGCCCGACCACGCGGCGATTGCCGCATTGGCCCGGGCCAGCGACAGCATGGGACTGTGCGCGTTCGCAAGAAGCGGTCACCCCGACTACCAGTTGGTGGTGCGCGCGTTCCCGGCGGGCGTGGGCATCGTCGAGGACCCCGCTTCCGGCGCCGCCAACGGACTGATCGCCGCGTATATCGTGCACGCCGAACCGCACGGCGCACTGGCCCGCGGCTACCGGGTCAGCCAGGGGCGCGAGATCGGCCACGACGCGCAACTGATCGTGCATATCGACGGCAACGCGATCTGGGTCGGCGGACGCAGCCATACGGTGATCGACGGCACGCTGCAGTGGCAGCCGTAAGCCAGTCGCCGTGGCAGGACGGGCACGGCCCGCCGGCCCTTGACTCCGGCTATCGCGACAACTGCGGCGGGCCGTGCCCGTCCTGCGAAGCCATGCGCTCCAGACGCGAGGTCATCCGCGCTCGTCCAGATGCGCCCGGCGCGCGGCGACCAACGCCAGCGCCGACCAGTCCAGCTCGGCATCGCCGGCAGACAGCGCCTCCAGCAGACTGTCGCGCAGCACGCCGGCAAACGGTAGCGGTACACGTGCCGTCGAACCGGCAGACAGGGCCAGCTCGACATCTTTCAATCCCAGTGGCAGCGCAAACCCGGCTGGTTTGAAGCGCTGCTCGGCGATCAGCCTGCCGTAGCCTTGATAGGCGGGCGACGCAAACAAGGTGCTCGTCATCACTTCGAGAAAGTCCGCCGCGCTGACGCCGTAGGCGCGCGTCAGCGCCGTCGCCTCGGCCATGCTTTCGATCGCGCTGGCCAGCATGAAGTTGCCTGCGATCTTCGCCACGTTCGCACGCTCCGGCACTTCGCCCAACGACCACAGCCTGCTGCCCATCGCCTCCAGCAGGGGCCGCACGCGTTCGATGGCGGCGGGCTTGCCGGCCACCAGGATGTTGAGCTTCGCCGCGGCGGCCATGTCCGGACGGCCGAACACCGGCGCGGCGACGTACTCCAGCCCGCGCTTCTCGTGTTCCGCGGCCAGCTCCTGCGCCAGCGCCACCGAGATCGTGGCGTGGTTGACGTGCACGGTGCCGCGATCCATCGCGTCGAGCAGGCCGCCGTCGAGGAACACCTCGCGCACCGCCTGGTCGTTCGCCAGCATGCTGCACAGCACTTCGCCCTGCGCGGCGCGGTCGGCCGTGCGCGCCAGCTTCGCTCCCCGCGAGACCAACGGCTCGGTGGCCGCGACGGAACGGTTCCACACCGTCAGCGTGTGACCCGCCGCGAGCAGGTTGCCGGCCATCGCGCTGCCCATCGCGCCGAGACCGATGAATCCGACTTTCATGCCGGTGTCCTCATGTCGAAACCGGCGCCCAGTGAAGCACGCGGGATATTCAATCCGTGCGAAATCCGCCGCGCGCGGGCAGCCTCACACCGCCTGCCCTGCCGCCTGCCCCGAGGCCCACGCCCACTGGAAGTTGTAGCCGCCGAGCCAGCCGGTGACGTCGACCACCTCGCCGATGAAGTACAGCCCCGGCACCAGTTTCGACTGCATCGTGCTGGAGGACAGCCCGTCGGTGTCGACGCCGCCCAGGGTGACTTCGGCGGTGCGATACCCTTCGGTGCCGCTGGCAGTGATCGGCCATGCGTTGAGCTGGGCGCCGACTTGCGTCAGCTCGGCTTCGCGATACTGGCGCATTGGCCGGCTGTCAAACCATTGCTCGCACAGTCGCTGCGCCAGGCGTTTCGGCAGCACGTCGCCGAGCACGGTCTTCAGTTCCGCCAGCGGCCGCGCCGCGCGCTGCCCGACCAGATGCGCGCTGGCTTCCAGATCCGGCAGCAGGTCGATGCGCAGATCGTCGCCCGGTTGCCAGTAGGAAGAAATCTGCAGGATCGCCGGACCACTGAGCCCCCGGTGAGTGAACAGCAGGCCGGCACGGAAACTCTGCTTGCCGACGCGCGTCTCCACCGCGGGCAGCGCCACGCCGGCCAGATCCTGGTAATGCTCCTGATGCTTGCCGCTCAGGGTCAGCGGCACCAGGCCGGCGCGCGTGGGCAGCACGGCGTGGCCGAACTGGCGCGCCAGTTCGTAGCCGAAACCGCTGGCGCCCATGCTGGGAATCGACAGGCCGCCCGAGGCGACCACCAGCGATTCGGCATGCACTTCGCCGCGTGCGGTGTGCGCGCTGAAACCTTCCGGCGTCTTGCGCACGCGCTGCACGCCGCAGTTCGCTTCCACCGTGACGCCGGCGGCGGCGCATTCGTCCAGCAGCATGCGCACGATCTGCTTGGACGAGTCGTCGCAGAACAGCTGGCCCAGTTCCTTCTCGTGATAGGCGATGCGGTGCTTCTCGACCAGCGCGATGAAATCCCGCGGCGTGTAGCGCGCCAGCGCGGACTTGGCGAAATGCGGGTTCGCTGACAGGTAGTTCGCCGGCGTCGCACCCGTGTTGGTGAAATTGCAGCGCCCGCCGCCGGACATCAGGATCTTCTTGCCGACCTTGTTGGCGTGGTCGACCACCAGCACGCGGCGGCCGCGCTGGCCTGCAGCGATCGCGCACATCAGGCCCGCGGCGCCGGCGCCGATGATCAACACGTCGGTTTTCAAAAACTCACCATGGCTACGCCGCTTTGCTTTTGTTCGTCATCCCGGCTTTCGCCGGAATGACGAAAAGGGAAGTCGCGCATTATCGCCCAGCCGCATGGCTTACACTTTGTTCCTGTTTCCAGCGAGCCGCCGCCATGCCTTCCTTTGACGTGATCTCCGAAGTCGACAAGCACGAACTGACCAATGCGATCGACCAGGCCAACCGCGAGCTGACCACCCGCTTCGACTTCAAGGGCGTGGACGCGCAGTACGTGCTGGACGATGGCGTGATCACCCAGAGCGCACCCAGTGAGTTCCAGCTGCAGCAGATGCTGGACATCCTGCGCGGCCGGCTGACCGCGCGGAAGATCGACATCCGCGCGCTCGACGTCGGCGATCCGGAAACCAACCTGGGCGGCTCGCGGCAGAAGATCACCGTGAAGCAGGGCATCGAGCAGCCGGTCGCGAAGAAGCTGGTGGCCGAGCTGAAGGCGGCCAAGCTCAAGGTCGAGGCGCAGATCAACGGCGACAAGCTGCGCGTCAGCGGCAAGAAGCGCGACGACCTGCAGGCGGCGATGGCGGTGCTGCGCAAGTCCGAGATCGAGCTTCCGCTGCAGTTCGACAATTTCCGTGATTGAGGCTCCACGCCGCCGCCGTAGGAGCGCACCCTGTGCGCGATGCTTTTTCGCCACGTGACGAAGAGCTATCGCGCACAGGGTGCGCTCCTACGCTTTTGAGAGCAACCGGCCACCCATCGCGGCATTGGCTGCCACCACCACGACGACCGCCAGCGCATGCGTCAGCAAGTCGGTGGCGGCCGCGTCGAACGCGTGGCAGATCTCCAGCAGGCTGGCCGAGGCGGCCGCGCTGGCCAGGCCGATCAGCACCGCGGTGAGCACCGGCCGCAGCGGACAGGCGCGGCGCAGCAGCACGATCAGCAAGGCGGACAGCGGCACCGAGAAGCTGATGATGAAAATCAGGCAATCGGCGGACTGATGCATACCCGCAATCTCGGTGCCCTGCGCTATCCATTCGCGCAGGCAGCCGAGGCCGCTGGCGCCGATCCACAGCAAGGCACCGGGCAGCGGCAGCCACGCCCATGCCGCACGCCGCCCCGGCACGCCCAGCG
>DATCUT010000080.1:0-74037 GCA_036561785.1 Rhodanobacter sp. | reverse complement strand
GAGCGCGGCGTGCGCCTGTCCGGCGGCCAGCGCCAGCGCATCGCGATCGCCCGCGCGATCCTGCGCGACGCGCCGCTGCTGTTGCTGGACGAAGCCACCTCGTCACTCGATGCGCAATCGGAAGCAGCGATCCAGCAGGCGCTGGCGCGGCTGGAACAAGGCCGCACCACGCTGGTGATCGCCCACCGCCTCGCCACCGTGCAGCGCGCCGACCGCATCGTGGTGATGGACGGCGGCCGCATCGTGGCGCAAGGCACGCACGAGAGTCTGCTGGCCGAAGGCGGGCTGTACGCGGAGCTGGCGCGGCTGCAGTTCGTGGCTTGAGTGCCCCCCCCGAACAACCTGTTTCAAGCTTGTCATCCCAGCGAAGGCAGGGATCCAGCGACTTCAAGTTATTGAAATGTAGAGACACTGGATCCCAGCATTCGCTGGGATGACGAGTTTTAAAGCCGTTTCGTAGGGCGGACACCGTCCGCCAGCCTTGTGCCTCGACGCAAGGCCGGCGGACGGTGTCCGCCCAACGGAGCCGTGCCGCCCGGCAGCGTCGGGATGGATTAACCGGCGAGCGTCGCGTTGTCGATGACGAAGCGGTATTTCACGTCGCCCTTCACCATGCGGTCGTAGGCCTCGTCGATCTTCTGCACCGGAATCATCTCGATGTCGGAGACGATGCCCTTCTCCGCGCAGAAATCCAGCATCTCCTGGGTCTCGGCGATGCCGCCGATCAGCGAGCCGGCGATGGCCCGGCGCTTGAAGATCAGGTTCGCCACGCTCGGCGACGGGTGTGGATGCTCCGGCACGCCGACCAGCACCAGGGTGCCGTCACGCTTGAGCAGGCCGGTGAAGGCATCCAGCGAATGGCTGGCGGCCACGGTGTTGAGGATGAAGTCGAAGCTGTTGGCATGCGCGCGCATCTCGTCCTCGTTGCGCGAGACCACCACTTCGTCCGCGCCCAGGTCCAGCGCCGCCTGGCGCTTGCCTTCGGAGGTGGTGAACGCCACCACGTGCGCGCCCATCGCATGCGCAAGCTTCACGCCCATGTGGCCCAGCCCGCCGATGCCGACCACGCCGACCTTCTTGCCGGGGCCGACGTTCCAATGCCGCAGCGGCGAATAGGTGGTGATGCCGGCGCACAGCAGCGGCGCGACCGCGGCGAGTTGTTCCTCGGGGTGACGGATCTTCAGCACGAATTTCCGGTCCACCACGATGCGCTGCGCATAGCCGCCCAGCGTGTGACCGGGCGCGTCCTTCGTCAGGCCGTTGTAAGTGCCGACGAAGCCGTTCTCGCAGTACTGCTCCAGCCCCTCGTCGCAGGCCGCGCAATGCTGGCAGCTGTCCACCATGCAGCCCACGCCCACGGTGTCGCCGACCTTGAAGCCGCCCACTTCGCCGCCCACGGCGCTGACGTGCCCGACGATCTCGTGGCCGGGCACACAGGGATACAGCGTGCCGCCCCACTCCGAGCGCACGGTATGCAGGTCGGAATGGCAGACGCCGCAATAGGCGATGTCGATCTGCACATCCTGCGCGCCGGGCGTGCGGCGTTCGATGTCGATGGGCTGCAGCGGCTTGTCGGCGGCGTGTGCGCCGTAGGCTTTGGTGGTCATGGGGTTTTCCTTGTTGGGGGATGAAGCAATGGGGTCAAGTGGTCGGGCCCACAAGATATTCCTCGTCGGTGACCTTCTCCATCCATTCGACCACCTTGCCATCCTTCGCCTCCTGGACGGCGATGTGGGTCATCGCCGTGGTCGGCGTGGCGCCGTGCCAGTGCCGGTGGTTCGCCGGGCAGCAGATGATGTCGCCCGCGTTGATCTCGACGATCGGGCCGCCTTCGCACCGGGTCCAGCCCTTGCCCGAAGTGACGATCAGCGTCTGCCCCAGCGGATGGGTATGCCAGGCGCTGCGCGCGCCCGGTTCGAAGGTCACGTTGGCGCCGGACACGTTCGCGCCACCGATGCCCTTGAACGGCGAGTCGATGCGCACCTTGCCGGTGAAGTACCCGGCCGGCCCGGTGACGGAGGGCCGAGAGCCGTTGCGGATGATTTCCATGGTCGGACTCCTGTGGACGACTGAAGAAATATGCGGAGCTTTTCGAGACGCCGTTGTGACGGTCATTCCCTGTTCCTGCAAAAACCGGAAGCTCCGTAGGGCGGGCACTGCCCGCCGGCTTTTGGAGCATCTCGGCCAAGAGCGGCGGGCTGTGCCCGCCCTGCGGAGAGCCATCACGGTGCGCTTCACTTGCCTGCGCGCGCCGCCAGATGCGCCGGATAGCGGTCGCCCTGCACGCGGATCTGCGCCAGCGCCTCCTCGATCTGCCGAAGATCATCGGTACTCAACTCGACATCCGCAGCACCAAGGTTCTCCTTCAACCGGTGCAGCTTGGTGGTGCCCGGAATCGGCACGATCCACGGCTTCTGCGCCAGCAGCCACGCCAGGGCGATCTGCGCCGGCGTCGCCTGCCTGCCGGCGGCGATGCGGCCCAGCAGATCGACCAGCGACTGGTTCGCCTTGCGCGCCTCCGGCGAAAAGCGCGGCACGATGTTGCGGAAGTCGTCCTTGGCGAAGGAGGTGCTCGCGTCGATCTTGCCGGTCAGGAAGCCTTTACCCAGCGGACTGAACGACACGAAGCCGATGCCCAGTTCCTCGCAGGCCGGCAACACGTCCTGCTCCGGTTCGCGCCACCACAGCGAGTACTCGCTTTGCAATGCCGCAACCGGCTGCACCGCGTGGGCCCTGCGGATCGACTGCACACCGGCTTCGGAGAGGCCGAAGTGTTTTACCTTGCCCTCGGCGATCAGATCCCTGACCGTGCCGGCCACGTCCTCCATCGGCACGTCCGGATCGACGCGGTGCTGGTAGAACAGGTCGATGCGGTCGGTCCTCAGCCGCTTGAGCGCAGCCTCGGCGACCTCGCGGATACGCGCCGGCCGGCTGTCCATGCCTGTCGACGAATCGCCATCCTTGAAGCCGAACTTGCTGGCGATCACCACCTGGTCGCGGATCGGCGCCAGCGCCTCGCCCACCAGCTCCTCGTTGGTGAACGGGCCATAGGCTTCGGCGGTGTCGAAGAAAGTCACGCCGCTGGCAAAAGCATCGCGGATCAGTGCGATCGCGTCCCGTTTTTCCAAACCGGGACCGTAGCCGTAGTTCAGGCCCATGCAGCCGAAACCGAGGGAGGAAACGGTGAGGCCGCTGCGGCCGAGGGTGCGCATTTGCATCGCATTGCTCCTGGAGAGTCTCGAAAGCCCCCCCGGACGTCATTCCAGCGAACGCTGGAACCCAGTGCCTTCTGAGGCATCGGAGTCACTGGATCCCAGCGTTCGCTGGGATGACGAGCCTGGAACCGGGTTGTTCGAGGCGCCCTGCGGGGAATGGGATGCGCATAGTCTGGGCGCGTCGGTTCGACTTGATTAGGCCGCGTAATTCGAATGCACTTATGATTCATGCTCATCAATGAGCCTGTGACCATGGCACGCGAGAACTACAACGATCTGCTGGCCTTTCTCGCCGTGGCGCGCGAGCGCAGCTTCACGCGTGCCGCCGCGCAGCTCGGCGTATCGCCATCGGCGCTCAGCCACACCATCCGCGCGCTGGAAGCGCGGCTCGGCCTGCGCCTGCTGACCCGCACCACTCGCAACGTGGCACCCACCGAAGCGGGCGAGCGGCTGGCCAACGAGCTGACGCCAAACTTCGAGGACATCGACGCGGCCCTCGCCAACCTCAGCGAACTGCGCGACAAGCCCAGCGGCACCCTGCGCATCACCACCGGCGAACACGCCGCCAGCACCATCCTGTGGCCGGTGCTGCGCAAGCTGCTGCCGGATTACCCGGACATCCGCGTCGAGGTGATCAGCGATTCCAGCCTGACCGACATCGTGGCCGAGCGCTTCGACGCCGGCATCCGCCTCGGCGAACAGGTGGCCAGGGACATGATCGCCGTGCCGATCGGCCCGCCGATGCGCATGGCGGTGGTCGGCTCGCCGGACTACCTGGCCGCGCGCCCCAAAGTGAAGGCGCCGCGGGATCTCACCGGCCACGACTGCATCAACCTCCGTTTCCTCACCCACGGCGGCCTGTACGCCTGGGAATTCGAGAAAAACGGCCACCCCTTGAACGTGCGCGTGGAAGGGCGGCTGGTCTTCAACAACACCCGCCACATTCTCACCGCCACGCTCGACGGCTTCGGCCTGGCCTGTGTGCCCGAAGACATGGTCCAGGCGGACATCGCCAACGGCAAACTGCAACGCCTGCTCGCCGACTGGTGCCCGCCCTTCCCCGGCTACCATCTCTACTACCCGAGCCGGCGGCAGCCTTCGCCGGCGTTCTCGTTGCTGGTGGAGGCGCTGCGGAAACGACCCGCGGGATGAGGGAAAGGTCATGCAGCCGCCTTGACTCTTCTCCTTCCGGGAGAAGGGCTGGGGATGAGGGCATGGCCGAAGCGAGGCACCCGCTCCGCCCGAACCCTCATCCGTCGCTGCGCGCCACCTTCTCCCGAGGGGAGAAGGAAAAGACGGACGGCGCCCGTTGCGGGGCTACGCCCGGCGCGCACGCTCGGGCAGCCGGTGGCAGCGGGCAAGTGCGGTTTGTTGCGAACATCTTGCGGGTCAGCGCGTCGGTGACTCCCGCTCCGCATCCACCGCGCGCTTGATGGCAGCCACGAACTCGCGCCGTGCGGCGACCAGTTCGTTGGATGTCGCATGCGGCCACGCGCCGACTTGAGCGATCACCAGCTCGCGCGCGGGGTCGACGTAGACCATCTGGCCGAAGATGCCGATCGCGGCGTAGCTGCCGTCGGTATCGGTCCACCATAGATAACCGTAGCCACGATCGGGCGCGTCGACGCTGGCCTGGCGACGCACCGCACCCTGCAGCCAGGCCGCGGCGACCACCGGCTTGCCGGCAATGCGGCCGCCGTCGAGCATGAACTGCCCCAGCCGCGCGTAGTCGCCCAGGGTGGCCGACAAGCCGCTGCCGCCGGTGTCGCCGCCATCGCACTCGTCCTTGATCCAGGTCGCATCGGCGGCCATGCCGTACGGTTGCCAGATCGTTTGCGACAGGTAGGCGGCCAGCGAACGGTGCGTGGCCCGCTGCACCAGGATGCCGAGCAGATCGGTTTCGGCGGTGTTGTAGTTGAAGTGCGTGCCGGCAGGCCATTGCCGCGGCTGCTTGCGCAGGTATGACAGCACATGCGCCCGACCATCGACGCAGGCGCCGCGATACATCTGCGCCACATCCGAGTTGGCGTCGGCGTAGTCCTCGTTCCAGTGCACGCCGGAGGTCATCGTCAGCAACTGCTGCACCGTGACCTTGGCGTAGGCGCTGTCGCGCAACTCCGGGATGTAGGTGCCCAGCGTGTCGTCCAGGCTGTGGATGTCACCCCGCTGCAGCGCGATCCCCAGCAAGACGGAGGTAACCGACTTGGCCACCGAGAACGACTCCCAGCGCTGCTCCGGCGCGAAGCCCAGCGCATAACGCTGCAGGCGGACGCGCCCGTGCTGCAGCACCATCACGCCGGCGAGGTGGTGCTGGCCCATATAGCTGGCCAACACCTCCGACGCACCCTGCCCGCCCAACTCCAGCGGCTTGCCCTGCGGCAACTCGCGCACATGCGTTCCGCGCGCGGCACGATCACTGGGAAACAGCGTGCCCATCTGCCGGAACTGCACCTCGCGCTGCGCCTGTGGCCAGAACAGCACGGCCTCGCGCTGCTCGCCGATGGTCGGGGCGCGCTGCTCGCTGGCTGCCAACGGCAGCGAGACGGTCAGGCAGAGTACGGCGGTGAACAGGCGGATGCAGATCGTTGAAAACATGTGGGTGCCTGGCCGGATGGATGCGGGACCACTATGGTATCGGGCCGGTGCCGGGGAGTGAGGCGCACCATTCGCGCTTGGTGTGATCCGGCTCGCCAAGATGCAATCTGACCCGGGATCTAGAGGCGTCCACCATGACGTACTGACGTCACTACCCCGAATGGCGCCTGCTTAAGCAGCCGTTCGTCCCCGGATCGGGTCCGGGACAGACTCTGAGCGTAGGCCGAAGTCGAAAGACATGCCGGCGATGGACTGGCTACGCCTGGCAGCGCTTCGACTCCACCCGCTACGCGGGCTACGCTCAGCGCGAACGGTTGGGAGTCGGGTGGCCCCTAAGTAAATGCCATTCATCATCGCTCCTTTGTTTCCCACGCATCCAACGACAGGAGTGACCATGAGCACTGTTCTGGTGACTGGCGGATCAGGCTTCATCGGCAGCCGTACCATCCTGCAGCTGCTGGCTGCAGGCCACCTGGTGCATACCACGGTGCGCAGCCTGAAGCGCGAAGGCGACGTGCGCGCGATGCTGAAGGAAGAAGGTATCAAGCGCTTTTCCCTGCATAGAGCACCATTTGAGTGCATCGGAACAGCGCAATGGTTTTACCTGATTCGCGGCTGGTCACCGTGGCGTCCCACACCTGCGTCGTTTTCCCCAGGTGCGCTGCGGTGGCAACGCACTCGATCGTGCCCTCGGTCGCGGTGCCGAGGTGGTTGGATTTCAGCTCAATCGTGGTGAAGCCTGAAGCCCCTTCCGGCAGGTTCGCGACGCAACCGTATCCCGCTGATGTATCGGCAAGCGCGATCACGCTTGCCGCGTGAAGAAAGCCGTTCGGCGCCATGAGTGCAGGGTGCACGGGCAGCTCCGAACGGACTTCGGACGGGCCGACGTGTGTAATGACGATGCCGAGACGGCCGGGCAAATGGTCGACGCCGATTCGGTTGAAGTGGTCCGCTGTAAACATGGATGGTTGACCTCGTTGGAGCGTTGAGCCGGGAGACAGGGCGGCGGCTCGCTAGGTCAGCGCCGCCGCTGCATGTCAGGACACCAGCACAGGGTAGTCGGTGTAGCCCTTGGGGCCGGGGGTGTAGAGCGTTGCCATGTCCGCGGCATTGAGCACCGCATGCTCCCGCATGCGCTCCACCAGATCGGGATTGCCAAGGAACGGGCGCGCAAAGGCAATGAGATCGGCATGGCCTGCCTGCAGCGCACTTTCCGCACCGGCGCGATCGAAGCCGCCCGCAAGCATGAACAAGCCCTGGAACGCAGCGCGAAGCTGTGATTTCAGTTCGGCAGGCACCGGCGGCGCACCCATGGCCGAATGGTCCAGCACGTGGACGTATAGCAGGCCAAGCGTCGACAGTTCCCGGGTGAGCGCCAGGTACTGGGCCTCGACATCGGGAAACGCGCCCGTGCTGTTGAACACGCCGTAGGGCGACAGCCGGATTCCGACGCGATGGGCACCAATGGCGGCGGCGGTGGCACGAGCGACCTCGAGTGCGAAGCGATTGCGGCCGTCGATGCTGCCACCGTACGCGTCGATGCGCTGATTCACCTGGGCGTTCAGGAATTGCTCGATCAGATAGCCGTTCGCGGCATGCAACTCGACCCCATCAAATCCCGCCTCGATGGCGAGTTGAGCCGACTTCGCATACTCGTCGACGGTATGGGCGATGTCGGTCGCGGTCATCGCGCGCGGCGTGCTGTGCGGCTGCATGCCCTGCGCGTCGGTGTACATCTCGCCGGGGCACACATCGGGCATCGGCCCCAGCACTTCCGCACCTGCGGGCAGGTTCGCCACATGGGCCACGCGGCCCGTGTGCATGAGCTGCACGAAGATCTTGCCGCCCTTGGCGTGCACAGCATCGGTGACGGCCTTCCATCCACGCACCTGCGCATCATTGAAGAGTCCGGGAATCCGCGGATAGCCCAAGCCATTGGGTGACGGTGAGGTGCCCTCGGTGATGATCAGGCCCGCCGAAGCACGCTGACTGTAGTATTCCGTCATCAACGCATTGGGGGTGTTGGCTTCGACGGCACGACTGCGCGTCATCGGCGCCATGACGATGCGATTGGCGAGCTGAATCAAAGGTGTGACGAGAGGTTCGAAAAGCATGGCGATCCTTGGTTGAATGGAGGTCGTTCGGGACGTCAGGGTTGGCAGGGAGTGGGCCCCGCGATCGAAGGCAGGCTTCAGGCGGTCCGCGGCAGGTAACTGGGCCGGGCCGCTGTCATGCCTTGCTTCACCTGCAGGGTGAGTTCATCGGCCAGCACCTCATCCAGGCCCGATTCGAGTCCGTCGAGCGCGCGTTTGACGATCTCCTCGGGACTGGACTTCGGAGCTTCGAGCCCACGTGTGAGGTCGGTATCGACGTAGGCCATGTGCAGTGCCAGCACCTGCGTCTTCTGCGGCGCCAGTTCGTTGCGCAGGGCGTTGGTGAGTGACCAGGCGGCGGATTTGCTGGCCGCATAGGCGGCCAGCTCCCCGCCGTTCACCCATGAGGCGACCGACAGCACATTGAGCAACGCGCCGCCGCCATGGGTCTTGAGAATCGGCGCAAAGGCCTTGCTCATGCGCAACATGGCGAAAAAGTTGACCTCGAAGATGCGCCGCGCGACGTCCTCGCTGTCCGGCGCAAGAAAGCCGCCGGGTTGGGCAATGCCGGCGTTGTTGATCACCAGCGTCACATCCGACGCAAGCTCGGCGGCAGCTGCCACGTCATCTGGTTTGGTGACGTCCAGCCGCACGGGCTGAACACCGGATTGCGTGACGGCTGCAGGGTCGCGCGCACCGGCGTAGACCTTGCGGGCACCGCGGGCGAGCAACTCCCGCGTAAAGGCCAGGCCGATGCCGCGATTGGCTCCTGTGACAAGGACAACAGCGTTTTTTATTTTCATGGGAAACTCCAAAAATGGAAAAAGACTCAGTTGATCTTGACGACGACTTTGCCCTTCGCGCGGCCAGCTTCGACGTAAGTCAGTGCCTCGTTGGTTGACTCGAATGGAAAGACGCGATCAATCACGGGGCGGATGGCCCCGGCCTCGATGAGTCGAGTGATCTCACGCAACTGGTGTCCGTTGGCCTGCATGAAGAGAAACGAATACTTCAGATCACGACGGGTCGCCTTTTTTCTGAGTCCGGCGCTCAGCAGGCGGACGATGAGCCTCACGAACCACGGCGCTCCGATACCTTTTGCGAATGCGGGATCAGGCGGGCCGGAAATCGAGATGAGTGTTCCACCGGGTTTCAACACGTGCAGGGATTTCTCCAGCACCGCCGCATCCTGGCTATGCAATACGACATCGTAGTTCTGCAGCACTTTCTCGAAATCGTCTTTCTTGTAGTCGATGACGATGTCCGCGCCGAGGCTCTTCACCAAGTCGGCATTGGCGCTGCTCGTCGTGGTAGCTACCGTGGCCCCGATATGCTTGGCTAGTTGAATGGCGAAGGTACCGACGCCGCCTGATCCTGCCTGGATGAAGACCTTCTGCCCCTTCTTAAGGTTGGCTCTTTCAACCAAGGCCTGCCACACCGTCAAGCCGACCAGCGGGATCGATGCCGCTTCTTCCATAGTGAGGTTCCCGGGTTTGGGCGCGACATCGTTTTCATTCACGGCAATGAACTGCGCAAACGTACCGATGCGATGATCCGGTGGCCGCGAATAGACTTCGTCACCCACTTTGAATTGCCGAATCCGCGATCCGACCTGAGTCACGACGCCGGCCACGTCATGGCCCAGCACAAGCGGCATGCCGTAAGGCAGGATCAGCTTGAACTCGCCGCTTTTGATTCTGGAATCCAGCTGGTTCAGACCTGCGGCGTGAACCTCGATCAGCACATCGTCGTCGCGAAGCTCGGGTTCCGGCATTTCGCCAAGCCGCATCGGGTCCTTCTTGCTGTACCGATCAATGATGAAGGCCTTCATGATGTTTTCTCTCTCGTAGATGTATCGAGTCGCAGGTCTTTTCGAACCCCCGCATCCAGCACGCCTGCGGGCGCAACGCCGAAGCCGGCGTTGTTCACGAGCAAGTCGATGCGGCCTTCCCGTCGGATCACTTCCCCGATCGCAGCGGCAACCGACTCGTCACTGGTTACGTCCAGTGACAACATCGCAAAGGGTTGCTGGTTTGCCTGCGCTACGCGTCTGCTGGTGCCGTAGACCGTGCAGCCCGCGATGGCGAGTCGCTCTGCCGTAGCCTTTCCGATGCCGGAGGAGGCTCCCGTGACGAGCGCGATGGATTTCCTGGTTTTCATGGGAATGTCTTTTCAGTGAGCTGTCACGAATTCGGTTGCGGTGGTGACGATGCAGAGGCTGTTGGATCGGGGTGGCAGTAGCGTTCGTCCCGCAACAAATATGATATTCATCATATTTTTACCCAAGCAAAAAACACCGGCATGGGTTCACTCAGGGGCAAGCAGGGGTGAGATGTTTCAACGCCGCCTTCAACAGCGCGTCGGAAAGCTTGGCGTCGTCGACAGCGCGCGCCATGACCAAGGCGCCAACCATCGTCGCTGCAGTGACCAGCGCGTGCTCATGCGCATCGGGCTGCCCCCAGTCGGGCGATTGGCGGGCGACGACATCAATCATTTCCTTGATGCGACGCGTGGCGGCCCGCCGCACCTCGGGCGCCTGACGTGGCATCTCCGAACCGAGGGCAGCAACCGGGCAGCCCATTTCCGGGCTTTGTACGTGCTCTTTCGACAGATAAACGTGCAGCAACGACTGTAACGCTTGCTCCGGCGGCGCGGAGGCGGCGACGCGCGCCGATGTGGCGACAGCCTCGGCGCCGGCGCGATCCGCCGCCTCGGCAAGCATCGCCTCGCGCGAAGCGAAGTGAGCATAGAACCCACCATGCGTGAGGCCAGCCTCCTTCATGATGTCGGCGACGCTGGTGCCGTCATAACCACTGCGACGAATGGCGCGTGCGGCGGTTTCGACGATGCGTTCGTGCGTGGCTTCCTTGGATCGGGCAGTGGCCTTCTTAATATGATGTATATCATATTTAAGCCAGCCACTGAAAGCAAGACGACATCTAAAATGGGTAACGATCGAATCGGATGAGGCTGGTTGCCGTTCGCGCTGCTTGCTGGTGCAACACCGATAGTCAGGAATGTTTCCTGGAACCAAAGCCTATCGGCCTGCAGCGGGAATCATCCCGATGGTGCTCATCCATGTCTCGGCCAGGGCTGGCCAGCGTGTGATCGGATTCGACGTGGACCTCAGCCCGAACGCATGCCCGCCATGTGCGTACAGATGCATCTCCACCGGCACGCCGGCGTTTTTCAGTGCAGTGAAATAAACCAGGGACTGTTCTACACCGTCCACGTTGTCGTCTTCTGCCTGCACCAGAAACGTGGGTGGCGTTTCGCGGGAGACAGGGACATTCGGGTTCAGCTTGCTGTCGTGGTCGACCGCGAGATGCCCCGGGTAGATGGGCATCGCAAAATCCGGGCGGGCACTTTCCTTGTCGGCAGCGTCGACCGGTGCATACAGGCGCCGCTTGAAGTTCGTACTGATTTCCGCCACCAGATAGCCACCCGCCGAGAACCCGATGACACCTACCTTGTGCGGATCGATGTGCCATTCCGCGGCGTGATGGCGCACCAGCCGCATGGTTCTCTGGGCATCCTGCAACGAAGGCACCGATAGCTGGTAATTGTGCGGACGGCAATCGCATTTCCAGACATAGGGCACACTCGGAACGCGATACTTCAGCAAGACGCAAGTGATGCCCCTGGACGTCAACCAGTCGCAGATATCCGTGCCTTCGAGATCCATCGCCAGTATCTGGAAACCACCGCCCGGAAACACCACCACCGCGACTCCCGTGTTCTTCCCGGTCGGGGGATACACCGTCATGGTCGGTTGCGACACGTTACTCACGGCGACCACGGGCTTGCCGCCGATCAGCGATTTCGGATGGGTCGAGGCGTACTCCGGCCCAGGCATGGGCTGCGCATCCGGCGGCGTGCCGGGCCATAGCGGTATCTGTACATGCCCGGCAGCAGGCTGCCAGACCATCGTTTTCGCATGCACGCCACCGCACGCCGCCAGCAGACCCAAGGCAACGACCCAAAGCTTCATGACACTCCTCCGTTTTGGCGCTCGCCAAGGTTGTGCGATCGAGGCAGGAAATCGGGTCTGACCCGAATGGCACTTACTTAACATCCGTTCGTCCTGAGCGTAGGCCAAAGGCCGAAGTCGAAGGACATACCTGCGATGGGCTGACCACGCCGGGCAGTGCTTCGACTCCGCCCGCTGCGCGGGCTACGCCTGTCCTGAGCTTGTCGAAGGACTCAGTGCGAACGGCTGGGAATCGGGCTGCCTCCCAAGTGCCATTCGGGCCTCCCCCCCTCTTCCCGATGTTGTACGCCGCATCGGGCCTGCTGCAGCCGCTTCCGTGGAATTCTTCGGGCAAGCGCGTCAATGTCATCATCGGCGGAAGCCATGCCGATCCCGACAAGCCACTTGAGCACTGTGGAGATTCCCGTGAACGCAACGATGGATTTCGCCGACTACGAAGTCGGCTATGACATCCCCGCCCTGCCCGGCATGGACGAGGTGGATATCCAGACGCCCTGCCTGATCCTCGATCTCGACGCGCTCGAGCGCAACATCATCAAGATGGGCAACTACGCGAATGGGTACCGAAATTTACCCGCAACTGGATTTAACTTCCTCCGTCCCTGAGGTTTCCACGACGGTTCATGCCGGCTGGTAGACGGCTGCCATGGCGCCAGAGCGGAAGGGGGTCACGCTGATCAGGCGCAGATCAACCGGGCTGCGCAGTGCGGAGAACAGCGGTTGGCCCTGGCCCAATACCACCGGATGAATGCCCAGTCGATATTCGTCGACGAGGCCGGAGGCAACGAGGCTCTGGGCGAACCGGGCGCCGCCGTGCGCAAGGATGTAGTTGCCCGGCTGTTCCTTCAGCCGGAGAATTTCCTCCGCGAGATCGCCGCGTGCCACCGTGGGTTCGACCCAGGACTGCAGGACCGCCGCTGTCGGCGTGGCGCCATGCCGCTGCGCATTGCGCGCTTTGGCTTCGGCGAACGCCCGTGTCGTCTGATCCGCCTGTGTGCCGTCCTTGATCCCTTTCCTCGAAAAAATGACCTTGGGGATGTCGTTCATCGGCGCTGCGATCGGCATGTCCGAATAGGGCCAGAACGCCGCCATGTCGTGATAGCTGCGGCTCCCCATGATGTGCACGCCGGCTCCGCGAAGCGTGCTGAGAACCCACGCCGTGGAATCGTCGCCCCCCGATGTCCGGAATATCCAGTCAACCTCGCCGTTCGGTCCGGCGACAAAGCCGTCCAGGGAGACGGACATCTTCAACACGAGCTTTCTTTTTGTTGCCGTTGAGCTGGTCATGATTCCTCCTTGGTCTTGCGATGGTGGGTAGAAGCAGGAGTCGAAAGCGGCACCAACCCAGTCAGGCCCGAGACAAGCCTGGCCCGTTCAATGTGAAGCGTCGTGTCGATCGCCTGTTTCGCTTCGTTTGCGGTCATGCCGACCAGTCGACCAAAACCACAAGGCGGACAACCGACCACGGGCGACGGGCTCAGGCGGCGCTGAGCTTCGCGCGGATTCGGTCACGAATTACCTTGGTCTCCGGCGTCTGGACCGCCTCGAATTCCGCCATTCCCATTAGCGGCCGGATTTCGACCTCGCTTCGTCCCGGCGCGCAATTGGGGGCACGCATCACCCAGGCCATCGCCTCCTCCATGTCCTCAACCTCCAGGATCAAGAAACCGGCAATCACTTCCTTGGTCTCGGCGAAAGGCCCGTCGATGACGGTACGGCTTTCGCCATCCAACACGATGCGCTTGCCGCTCGAGGAGGGCGTAAGGCTGCCGAGGGCGACCAGGACACCGGCGTTGATCAACTCCTCATTGAATTTGCTCATCGCCTCGAACGCCACCGGATCAATGCTCGCGCCATTTTCGGTGCCGTCGGTCGCCTTCCCCATCACCATTACACGCATGGTCTGTCTCCCAGTCAGAGCCGGCCCCGCCCGGCCTTTGTGAGAACGACGAATGGAGTCGTCGGAAATCGACATGGCCCTGCAAATTCTTTCAACGACTGATGCGCAGGGCGCCAACCGCGCCCAGGTCAAGGAGCACGATGGGCGCGCAGCAGACCTCGCGGCGCGATCCGTGGAGCGGCGCTTTGGCGCGGGGTGTCCTTCGAAAGGGTTGCGCCGGGCACCAGAAATGACTGCATTCGTAAAACGCTTCAACCCCGCCGGGCAGGCAGGAACCGGCTGTTGCGCAGCAGGCCCGCCGAGACCAGCGACACCAGCACGCCGACCGGGAAGATCTCCGCGAAGGTCATCGGCAGGCGGAACATCGGATTCGCGTACTGGACCTTGAACGCCTCCATGTCGGCACTCAGCTTCGCCAGCGCCTCGGCGCTCGCGCCCTTCGCCTTCTCGCTCGCGATGATCGCGTTCGAATACGAGGTGGCGAAATCCATGTGCGTCATCGCCTGCAGCGCTTCCCACGCGACCACGTAGATGATCCCGGCGATGAAGCTGACGCCCAGGCCGAGCCCAAACGCCGGCCAGAACCCGATCACGCCGCCGCGGTCCACGTCCCGGTACCGATTGATCCCCACGAACACCGCGCTCAGCGCGATCAGCATGGTCGTGTAGCCGATCAGCATGCCGTACTTCAGCGGCGGCATGCCGGAGAACGCGGTGAAGGTGACGAGCTCGAAGCCGCCGACGACCAGGCCGGCGATCAGGCCGTATTTCAGGATGGTGCGCAACATGGTGTGACTCCTCACCTGCTTGTCTTGATCAAACACGGCCCAAGCTGTCGAGCACCGCCAGCGCGGCAAGCGGCTCGATGAAACGGATCCGCCAAATTGTCCCTGACACCTTTTCCCCTTTTCTAGTGCCGAGGGGCTGGTGATGGGCCTAGACGTCTGCGCTGTTGCGCTTTTCAAAGAAGGTGCCGGGGCCATTCAAGCGCTGCCGCGACTGCCTCTAAACTGTCCCTGACACCGTTTCGCTACATGTTCTCTGAATTCGCTGGACGCCTGCTTGCTGCGGTTCAGAGCCGTTGAGGCTAAGGGCGCCCGCGCTCGAAGAAAGTGCGCGGAGAGGCCTTTTCCCAGCGTGATAGGTAAATCTGATCCCGATATTTCGGACAAATTTTTCCGAGGTTTCACTTCTTAAGAAGGATCGCCGGCATTGAATAGCGGCAGGCTATACGCACCTTCGATCGTGTCCCCCACGTCTTCCGCCACCAGTTTGACTAGCTTCAAAGACATCTTCCTCTGAATCACGTCGACCCAGATCACCTCCACACTAACCCGATCTCCAGGGAGAGCAGTGACGCCATTTTCGTGGGATTTATGTACCAGTCCCACTAATCCGCTATCGAACTCTACGAAGTGGCCATGCTGAGTCTTGTTCACCACAATGACATTGTGGAGTGACCCACGTGGAAGATCCTTATCAGCGCGGAACCATGGATCGCTTGCCTGCGTCTTCACTACCCGCTCAAGAGCTTCTCTTGCGGAGGCAAAACCAGTCAGCTCCGAAAGGAGATTGTCTCGCATGATGCTCCCGTGCGGTTGATTTGATCGAGCCATGACCGCGTCTAGATAGTCAATTATCTCGCTCGCATTTTCGACCGCCGTCTTCAAATGCAGATGGGACCCAACCGCTTTGATTCGTCCAACTACGCGCTCGGCCTGCATACGATCATCGAAAAACGTGTCCTCCGCTATGGCAGCCAAATAATTTACGTTGCTGACCAAGTCGAGATGAACGTATCCAGCAGGCCCAAGCCTTACAAGATCATCGTCGACAACATTGTCGGTACGAAGATGTTCCGCGATGATGCATTGGGCGGACAGCAAATAGTCAATTTCGCGATCCACGGTGTCCGGATTTAGTCCGTACGGCATGACGGCTTTCTTTACGTCGGCCTTGCGGAAATAGCCCTCAAGGCCGGCTGGACCGGCAGTTTTGAATCGATCAGCAAGCCATCGCATAACGAGGTATCGGCAAAAGAATCCCGGAGACCCATCCTTATCATTGGCCGCGAAAAGGTTCTTGATATAAGAATGGTCGCTGTCATAGAAGCGACGATTCATTCGAAGAATGACGGTCGCGACTTGGTGAAATGGCAATACGTGAGCCCCTTCGGATTGACGGATCTTAAAGATCTGATCGTCGCCGATGTACCCGCTCTTGCAAAACTCTAGAAATATCTCAAGCGCGCGTCGCATGTTCCTGCCGGCGAGGCCCACAATTAACCGTCGAGCGAATCGGTCGTGTTCAAAAAGGGACTTGAGAATAGACAGCAGATAGAACGCCTGCTCGGATTTCGGGTATTCCACGTTGAAGCCGTTCGGCAGAGAATAGTGGAGCTTCTCCGCAGAATCTGAACTGAGTTCGAGAAGAGCGAGCTGGATGCGCTTGACGAGAACCTGCTGAAAAAGTGGGGGCTCGATGCGGAACACCATGTCCTTAAGCGCAGTATCGAGGGGCGGCTGGTCCTTGTGGTTGTCGTAGGTCTCATCGCGCAACGGCAGTATGACCAAGCAGCGAAATTCCTTCTGTAGCCACTGGGCTGCTTCAAACATCAACAACTGTTCATCGCGCGCTTTCTTATCGCAGTTATCAAGTACGATGAGACATAGCTTTTGCCGCTCACCGCAAGTGAATCTCACATGGCAATTCGCGGTTAGCTGCCGATCGGCGGTGAGACGCTGTAACTCTTCTGCTAGCTTGATATCGTAAACAGAGGCATCCCCTGCATAGAGCTTTCCCACACCTTTAGCAAACCGCGACAATTCCGTTCCATATAGCCTACGCATGACATCGAGATCGTCGAAATCTGTCTCCGGGAGGGATGCGCGAGTAGCGACGATAAGCTCCTCTCGCAGCCACCCGTAGATTTCGTTTGCCGATACAGGCGCAACATTCATATTTAGTCGACACCACACGATTCCTGACCTCAATTCTGAGGGCAAGGCTACTTCCTGCAGGTAGTCAATGAATGTCGATTTCCCCGAACCGACGCTGCCAATAAGCAATAGAACCTTGTGCTCGAGGATTTTGGGTTTGCTGAGCTTCTGAATCACTTCCTGAGGCTTGGACGTGTCCTCAAGCAGTGTTGCATGGGTTTCGCTGGGAGGACGAGCCGCGCGAATGACCTTGTCAATGGGCTCTATATATCGTTCGCGCCGTTGAGAAGGAACGTAACCATGCTTGGCAATGTACGCCCGGTCTTCCTTGCTCTCTGGATTGAACACGCTGGCGATCGCCGAGGTAACTGTGGTACCGAAGGAATTCTGGCCTATCTCCTCGTTCTGGAACACCACACCTCCAAGCAACTTTCGCGGCTTGAAATAGGCAGCGGCGCGGAACGTACGCGCGATTTTCTCCGCGTAGTTCGAAATGTTGCTCCAACCTAGCTCTTCAGTGATGCGAGCAATCGCAGGAGAGTAGATACCGAGGCCGGTGCACGGCGCCCTTTCCAAAGGCTCCGCGAAATCGGCGAAGCCAAACCACAGCTCGATTCCGTTCGAAGCAATTACGTAGCGCGTAGGATTTGCGTCGTGTGGATAGAGCGCATTCAACTCCGCAGCGTACAGACGAGCCTCGCGATAGCCTTCGGCCAGATTCTCTGATGGATGCTTAGCTTCAACAACCACAACTGGCAACCCGGAAGTCACGATCAGGTAATCGGGAAAATAGAGCTTCTGCTCAGCACCCTTCCCGACGCTAAGGCGCCGAATATTTGCCTTCGTTTGGACAACTGCAGGGGGAAAACCAAGACCTGTCGGAGAAGGCGCGATCAGCAGTGGATAGATGAACTTCTGCTCGACATCGCTCTCGTTGTTTAAGCCAGTCGTAACCCACATGCGCAGCCCCTCGCCGAAGATGAAATGGTCTCGTCGCTTTCGTTGATTGAGAACGGTAGTCAGTGAACCCAGAATTCAGTGATTGCCGAGCCCCTCACCCCTCCAAACAATCAAACCGCCGATCCGCCTCCACCTCAGCCTCATAGTCCACGTCCGCCCGATCAAACCCGAACAGCTGCAAAAACTCGTGCTTGTAGCCGGCGTAGTCGGTGATCTGCTTGAGGTTTTCGGTGGTGACGGTGGGCCAGAGGGTCTTGCAGGGGATCTGCACGTCGTCGCGCAGTTCCCAGTCGTCCAGGCGCAGGCGGCCTTCATCGTCGGTGGGCGCGAGGGCGCCGTCGGCGCGGTAGAGGCGGTCGTGGAACAGGCGGTTGGCCTGTTCGATGGGGCCTTCGTGGATACCTTTCTCCTTCATGATCTTGAAGGCGATGGACACGTACAGCGGAATCACCGGGATGGCGGCGCTGGCCTGGGTGACGACGGACTTCATCACGCCGACGTAGGCGTCGAGGCCGGGGTGGCGGCTGCGCAGTTGCCTGGCGGTGTTGTCCAGGTGCTGCTTGGCCTGGCCCAGGGTGCCGTGCCAGTACATCGGCCAGGTGATCTCGGTGCCGATGTAGCTGTAGGCGACGGTCTTGGCGTGCTCGGCCAGTACGCCGGCGGCGCTCAGCGCGTCGATCCACAGCGCCCAGTCCTCGCCGCCCATCACGGTGACGGTGTCCTTGATTTCCTGCTCGGTGGCCGGCTCGATGGTGGCCTCGATCACGGTGTCCTTGTTGGTGTCGACCGAGGTGTTGGTGAACGGCTGGCCGATGGTCTTGAGCGCCGAGCGCACCACTTCGCCGGTGTCCGGCAGCTTGCGCACGGGCGAGGCCAGCGAATAGACCACCAGGTCGATCGGGCCGCCCATCTCGTTCTTGATGATCTCGATCGCGCGCGCGCGGGTTTCGTGGGCGAACGCGTCGCCGTTGATCGACTTGCTGTACAGGCCAGCCTGCTTGGCCGCTTTGTCAAACGCAGCGGAGTTGTACCAGCCGGCGGTACCGGTCTTCTCATGGCTGCTGGGCTTCTCGAAGAACACGCCGAGCGTGGCCGCGCCGTAGCCGAACGCGGCGGTGATGCGCGAGGCCAGGCCGTAGCCGGTGGACGCGCCGATCACCAGCACGCGCTTTGGCCCCTTCCCTGCATCGTGGCCCGCGGCCTGGGTGACCTTGATCTGGTCGAGCACGTTGTGCTCGCAGCCGATCGGATGGGCGGTGATGCAGATGAATCCGCGGACTTTGGGCTTGATGATCACTCGGGTGGCTCCTGCTGCTGTTCGGCAATTCGTCATCTTAACCAAGCTGGGGGGCCATGCGCTGCCGTAGGGAGTATCGGGCGGCCCGGTTTTTACTCGTCATTCCGGCGAAGGCCGGAATCGCCCTTTCATGACGAAGCCGGCCCTCCCTTCGACCTTCCGCCACAGCACATGCGATCCCGGCCTTCGCCGGGATGACGAAGTGGGGAGGTTTTCTAGATTCTTGGTGGGGACCGTCTCCGACTGAAACCCGCTCAGGTCCCGGTCGCGTTTTGCGCCATGGTCTCCAACGCGGTAGCCAGCGCACGCACTTGCTCGACATCACTGCGCAGCTCGCCGCCTTCCATCTCGCCGAGCAACGGTCGCCGATGCTGCATGCCCGAAGGCAGCAGGCGTTTGGCGGAGGCATGGAATTCGTGCGCGCCGGTGGCGGCGGCGAGTGCCGCGATGTTCTGCGCGGTGATGCCGGCGCCGGGCATCACCGCGAGACGGCCCGCGGCCTGCGCCACGAGATCGCGGATCAGCGCGGCGCCATCCGCGGCGCTGGCCTGCGCGCCCGAGGTCAGCACGCGTTTGCAGCCGAGCGCGACGATGTCCTCCAGCGCCTGTGCCGGATCGCGGCTGAGGTCGAAGGCGCGATGGAAGGTGACGCCGAGTTTTCCGGCGGCGGCGATCAGCGCGCGGCAGTGCGTGGTGTCTACCTGACCCTCGGCATCGAGCACGCCGAGCACCACGCCGTCGCAACCCAGTGCCACGCAGGTTTCGATGTCGCGCTGCATGGCCTCGCATTCGAGGTCGCTGTAGAGGAAGTCGCCGGCGCGCGGGCGGATCAGCACGACCAGCGGGATGCCCAGGCGCTCGCGGGCCAGCGCGATCTGTGCGTGCGACGGCGTCAGGCCGCCGAGTTCGAGTGCCGTGCAGAGTTCGACCCGCCCTGCTCCGCCGTCCTGGGCGGCCAGCGCGGAGGCGACCGAGTTGGCGGCGATTTCCAGGATCATGAATAGCTCGTCGTGTAGACGCTTTGCGAGGGGATCAGGGCGTCCTGCTTTTTCGCATCGCACACGGCATAGGAGAAGCCGTGCTGGATGGCGTAGGCGCCAACCTCGCCGTCGCGGCTCATGGCGAGGAAACCGACCTGCAAGGTCTTGGAGGCTTCGCGGCGCTTCTTGACGATGCGCATCACCGCTTCCTTGCAGGCTTCGTGCGGCGAGCGGCCCTGGCGCATCAGCTCGACCACCAGGAAGCTGCCGGCGTTGCGGATCACTTCCTCGCCCACGCCGGTGGAGGTGGCGCCGCCGACCTCGCCATCCACGTACAGGCCGGCGCCGATGATCGGGCTGTCGCCGACGCGGCCGCGCATTTTCCACGCCATGCCGCTGGTGGTGCAGGCGCCGGCCAGCTTGCCGTGCGCATCCAGCGCCAGCATGCCGATGGTGTCGTGGTTGTGCGCACCGCCGGGCATGCCGGTGGTGCCGCCCTTGCCGTAGTCGTGCACTTCGCTGTTGATCGACGGGTTGTACTTCGCCGTCTTCAGCCATTCGTGCCAGGCCTGCTCGGCTTCAGGCGTGAGCAGGTCCTGCTTCTTGAAGCCCTGCTCCAGCGCGAACTGCAGCGCACCTTCGCCGACCAGCAGCACGTGCGGCGTACGTTCCATCACCCGCCGGGCCACCGAGATCGGATGTTCGATGTGTTCGAGAGCGGCCACCGCACCGCAGCTGCCGTCGGCGTCCATGATGCTGGCGTCGAGGGTGACGTGGCCGTCGCGGTCCGGGTAGCCGCCCTTGCCGACGCTGTGGTTTTTCAGGTCCGATTCGGGCACCTGCACGCCGAGCTCGACCGCGTCCAGCGCATGGCCGCCCTTGCCGAGGATGGACCAGGCCGCCTGGTTCGCCGCCACGCCGAAGTCCCAGGTCGAGATCACCCGCACGGTCGCCGTCGCCGGCGCCCGCGGTGCCGGCCCGGCAACCAGTTTGCCGCCCCATGCCAGCATCGAGGCCGACGCTCCCAACACGGATGCCTTGAGGAACTGCCTGCGGTCAGTCATCACCTTCTCCTGGTCACGAAAAGCAAAAAACCCCGCACAGGATGCGGGGTTTCGTTCTTGCTGTGCAACGTGTGCCTGGCTGATCAGGCGGCCACTTCGACCGCCGATGCCTGGGCGCCCTTCGGGCCCTGGGTCACTTCGAACTGTACGCGCTGACCTTCCTGCAGGCTGCGGAAGCCCTTGGAATTGATCGCGGAGAAATGGACGAATACGTCCGCACTGCCATCCTCGGGCGCGATGAACCCGAACCCCTTGGCATCGTTGAACCACTTGACCGTACCGAAACTCATTGCGTGAACCTCTGGATCCATGGAATGGGTGCGCCAGGATCTGCGCTGAACCACTGTTCTCCCCCTCGGTTCGCCGCCCTGGCCCGGGGGAAAGTATCAATATGTGAAGGCCGAGTGCAATACGAAAATATCCGGGCGGTCCGCAGATTCGCCGCGGTGCTCAGTTTTTCAGCATCGCGGCGAGGATGCGCGGCACCTCAGCGGTGGCCGCCGCCAGATGCGCGAAGATTTCCTCGATGCTGATCTCCGCCTCGTCGCCGCAGCCGGCGGCGAAGTTCGCCACCAGCGCCAGGCAGGCGTATTGCAGTTCCAGCTCGCGCGCCAGCACCGCCTCGGGCATGCCGGTCATGCCGACCAGGTCGCAGCCGTCGCGCTTCATCCGCGCGATCTCGGCACGGGTTTCCAGCCGCGGTCCCTGCGTGGCGCCGTAGCAGCCGCCGCCGATCACCTCGACGTTCACCGCGCGCGCCGCCGCCAGCAGTTGCAGGCGTAGCGATTCGGTGTACGGCTCGCTGAAGTCGATGTGCTTCACCTCGGCGCCCTCGACATCGCAGTAGCTGGTGTAGCGGCCGTGGGTGTAGTCGATCAGCTGGTCGGGCACCACGATCACCCGCGGCCCCATGTCGCCACGGATGCCGCCCACCGCGTTGACCCCGATCACCCGGCGTGCGCCCAGGCTGTGCAGCGCCCACAGGTTGGCGCGGTAGTTCACCCGGTGCGGCGGCAACGTGTGGCCCTCGCCGTGGCGGGCCAGGAACGCCACCCGCCTGCCGGCGAAATCGCCGAGCACGACATCACCCGAAGCCGCGCCGTACGGCGTATCCATCGCCTGCCGCGTGGCGTTTTCCAGGCCCGGAAACTGGTACAGGCCGCTGCCGCCGATGACGGCCAGGTCGATGGTGGTTTGGTCGGGATGAGGCATCGTGGTGATCCGGTTGCGGATGGTGGACAAAGTGTAGGAGCGCACCCTGTGCGCGATGCTCTTCGCTCTTGCTTCGAAGGCGAGCACTGCCTGTCCTGCGAAGCAAGAGCATCGCGCACAGGGTGCGCTCCTACACCTTCAACGCATAAATCCCAGGCAGGTTGCGGCCCTGTTCGTAATAGTCCAGACCGTAGCCGAACACGTAGCGGTCCGGCAATTCGACGCCGTTGAAATCGGAGGCGATGCCTTCGACCAGGCGGTCATGCCGCTTGGTGCACAGGCTGGCGATCAGCACGCGTTTGGCACCGCGCCGGTAGCAGTCCTCGCGCACCGCCTTCAGCGTGTGGCCCTCGTCGAGGATGTCGTCGACCAGCAGCACCACGCGATCGACCAGCGACACCGCCGGTTCGCGCAGCCAGTGCAGGTCGCTGCCGGAGGTGGCGCCGCGGTAGCGGGTGGCGTGCACGTAGTCGAATTCCAGGTCGGTGCGGATCGCCAGCGCCAGTTGCCCGGCAAAGATCAGCGCGCCGTTCATCACGGGGAGGAACACCGCACGCTCGCCGTCCAGCGCGGCGTCGATCTTCCGGCCCATGTCGGCGATCACGCTTTCCAGCGTGCTGCGTTCGTACAACAGCTCGGCCTGCGCCAGCGCGTCGGCCAGGAGTGGGGTTGGAGTATTCATGCGGTTCCTTGGTCGGCGCTCAGTGCCGTGATGCGCGCGACGAAACGCTCGCGCTGCGGATTGTTGATGAGGCCGTCCCAGCTGGAACCCAGCGAGCCGCGCATGGCGGCCAGCTGCGGCGGCATCGGCGAGGCGTCACCCGGCATCGCGGCGATCGCCTCGTCCACCACCTCGGGGAAGCAGGCCAGCACCAGGTCGCAGCCGGCGTCCAGGTGCGCGCGCACCCGCTCGCCCACGCTGCCGGCCGCACCGGCGGCGGCCATGCTGATGTCGTCGCTGATCACGGCGCCGGCGAAACCGAGTTCGCCGCGCAGGATCTGTTCGATCCACACCTTCGAGTAACCCGCCGGCTGGCTGTCCACCGCCGGATAGGTGACGTGCGCCATCATCACCGCCTCGACCCGCGCCTCGATGCACTCGGCGAACGGCAGCAGGTCGTCGCGGCGGATCTGCTCCAGGCTGCGCGGGTCGATCGCCTGCGCCTTGTGCGTGTCGGTGGCGACCGAACCGTGTCCCGGAAAATGCTTGAGCACCGCCGCCATGCCGCCCAGGTGCATACCGCGCACGTAGGCCTGGCCCAGCTCGGCGGCCACCGCCGGATCGGCGTGGAACGCGCGCAGGCCGATCGCCGCGTTGCCGCGGGCCAGGTCCACCACCGGCGCGAAACTGAAATCGACGCCGCTGGCGCGCAACTCGCTGGCCATCACCCAGGCGTGCTCCTCGGCCAGGCGGATCGCCTCGTCGGGGTCGCGCTCGTAGACCGCGCCGATCGACGCCAGCGGCGGCAAGCGGGTGAAACCGTCGCGGAAGCGCTGCACCGGGCCGCCCTCCTGGTCGACCGCGATCAGCACGTCGTCGCCGCCGACGTCGCGGATCGCCTCGCACAGCGCGATCAGCTGCTCGCGCGAGGCGTAGTTGCGTGCGAACAGCAGCACCCCGGCCACGCCCGGCGCGGTAAGCCAGCGCTTCTCGTGCTCGGCCAGTTCCAGCGCGGCCACGCCGATCATCAACATGCGGCATCCTCGGCAGCGCGCTCCGCCGGCGACCATTGCCGGTACGGATGCGCGATCAGGTTGACGTTGTAGTAGCGCGTCAACGTGCTCACCTCGCGACCCAGCCACGGCGGTCGCGGGAACGGCGCATCGACCGCCGGCAGCTCGACCTCGGCGACGACCAGCCCACGGTTGTCGCCTTCGAACTCGTCGACCTCGAACAGCACGCCGTCGACCCGCACATGGTGGCGCGTCTTCTCCAGCACGCCGTCGCACAACGTGGCCAGCAAGGTCCTCGCGTCGTCGAGCGGAATCGGATAATCGAACTCGGTGCGCGCGATGCCGGGCGTGGCGGCCTTGATGTTGAGCCAGGCCTGGTCGCCGGCGAGCCGGGCGCGTACCGAAGCGCGCGCCGTGCCATCACGCAACGCCTGGGCGCCAACCAGATAACCCTGCGCGATCGGCTCGCTGCGTTCGATGCCGGCGCGCCAGCCATCGTTGGCCAACAGGAATTTGCGTTCAATCTCGATGGGCATTGGTCTTGGTCGACACCGTGCAGCTCGGATAACCCCGAGGTTGTTCTCGTCATCCCAGCAAAAGCTGGGATCCAGTGACTGCGCAAAACGCAGGGCGTCGAAGACGCTGGATTCCAGCTTTCGCTGGAATGACGGTTTGCTTGGACGTTCTATTCGGCATGGTCACTTTTCCTTCCGCTCATGGATGTCGCTCGAACAGCGCGATCGATTCGACGTGCGAGGTATGCGGGAACATGTCCATCACCCCGGCCGAGGCCAGCTTGAAGCCGTGCTGGTTGACCAGGATGCCGGCGTCGCGCGCCAGCGAGGCGGGATGGCAGGAGACGTAGACGATGCGGCGGGTCTGCTTGTGCGGCAGGTAGGCGAGCACCTGGTCCGCGCCGGCGCGCGGCGGGTCGAGCAGCAGCTTGTCCCACGGCGCCCGTGCCCAGTCGGCGGCGCGCTGATCCTCGAACAGGTTTGCCACATGGAAACTCGCGTTCGCGATGCCGTTGCGTGCGGCGTTCTGCGCGGCGCGCTCGACCAGGCCGTGCTCACCTTCCACGCCCACCACTTCGGCCACGCGGCGGGCGATCGGCAAGGTGAAGTTGCCGAGACCGCAGAACAGATCCAGCACGCGGTCGGTCGGCTGCGGATCGAGCAGTTCCAGTGCACGCGCCATCATCAGCTGATTCATGCCGGCGTTGACCTGCACGAAGTCGAGCGGCTGGAATTCCAGCTCGACGTCCGCGAAGCGTGCGTCGCCACTGCCGATGCGGAACGCCAGCCGCGGGTTTTCCGGCCACAGCGGGTGCACGCTGCTGGTGCCGCCCGGCTGCAGGTAGATCGCCAGAGCGTGCTGTTGGCCGAATGCCGTCAGCGCGGCCAGGTCGCGCTCGCTCAACGGCTGCATGTGGCGGAACACCAGCGCCATCAGATCGTCGCCGGCGGCGAACTCGATCTGCGGGATGTCGTTGACCGCATCCATCCCGTTGAGCAGGTCGGCAAGCAGGCCGACCTTGGGGCCGAGCGCCGGGTGCATCACCTCGCACTGCAGGATCTCGGTGACGAAGCGCGGGTTCTGTTCCTCGCGGAAACCCACCAGCACGCGCCCCTTCTTGGCGACGTTGCGCACCGACAGCCGGCCCTTGCGCCGGTAGCCCCACGGCTCGGCGGTGAGCGGCGGCAGCCATGCCTGCGGGGTGACCTTGCCGATGCGTTCGAAATTCTCCGCCAGCACGCGCTGCTTGGCGGCGATCTGCGAGGCGGCGTCCAGATGCTGCAGCGAGCAGCCGCTGCACTGCGAAAAATGCTGGCAGCGCGGCTCCACCCGGTGTGGCGAGCGGGTGATCAGCTCGACGACTTCGGCCTCGTCGAAGTGGCGATGGCGCTTGCGCAGGCGGGCCAGCACGTGTTCGCCCAGCAGCGCGCCGCTGACGAACACGGCCTTGCCGTCGACCCGTGCCACACCGCGGCCATCATGGCCGAGGTCGGTGATGTGGGCTTCGAAAGGTGCCTGGGAAACGGAGTTGGATCGGGACATGAGGCGTAAACAAATGAGGCCGCACCGGCTGACTGCCGATTATCACAGATCAGCCCGGATGGCGCCTGTAGGAGCGCACCCTGTGCGCGATGCTTTCCGTGACGTGACGAAGAGCATCGCGCACAGGGTGCGCTCCTACACTTATTTCTTCTGCCAGTTTCGTAGGGCGGGCACTGCCCGCCGCCCTTGGCACATCGTTGAAAAGCCGGCGGACAGTGCCCGCCCTACGAAGCCGGAGCAGAGCATTCGCGCATGACCGAAGGGAGTGCGCGAACGCGGTTTATTTCTTCTGCCAGGCGCCGGAGGCATCCTGGTAGTACCAGCCCGCATGCGCCTTCTCGATCCAGGTCTTGGCGAAGGTGGTGCGGATCTGCGCTTCCCATTCCGGATGGTTGTTGGCGTTGGCGATTTCGCGATACAGCGCGGTGCGGTCGCGGTTCTCGTCGGCCACCGTGGCATTCGCCTGCGCGCGCTGGCTCAGCGGCACCTTGGCGGCGTCACGCATGGCCACCATGCCGTCGCGGGTGAAGCCCACCGCGCCGCTGTCGAGCAGGTCGCCCAGCGCGCCCTGGAAGCGACCTTGCATGCGGCCGCGGATCGCCTCGGTGGCGGCGGTCTGGACGCGGATGTTCGGCGTATCGGCGGCGTAAGCGGCCGGAACCAGCAGATCGAGCAGCATCGCCGACGGCTGGCCGCCGTCCTTTGTCGCCGGCTTCTGCACCTTCGGTGCCGGGGCGGCCGGCGGAGTCGTCTCGTCCAGCACGTTGCCGATGAACTGGTCGGCGGCCTTCTGCGCGGCCGCTTCGGGGAAGTACACGTTGATGGTGACGCAGCCGACCAACGCCACGGCCAGCGAAGTCAGGATGACGTAGACGAGCTTGCGCATGACGAACTCCATCAGTTGAAAAGGGTGGGAGAGCCGGCAACCCGCGCTCCGCTCAGCGGATTTGCGGCGTCTCTCCGTGGATCGCGTCCTGCAGGCGCCGCACCAGGGTCGGCCAGTCCACCTGGGTCTGGTGGCCGATCACCTGCAACCGCGGCAAGCCACTGCCTTCGACGATAGTGTAGCCGGCGTCGGTAGTCTCCAGACCGCTCATCCGGCAAAGCGTGCCCTGCAGCGTGCAATTGAGGCCGATGCGCTTGTAGCCGAAGGTCTTGAACAATTTCAGCATGGCGCCCTGCAGGCCCGCGGCAATGCCGCCGCCACCGACCGTGGTGAGGTTGTTCACCGCGCGCTGGCTGATCCGGCCGCCACCGCCCGCGAGCAGGCTGGCCTTGAACGCGACCGGACTCCAGTTGACCAGGCGCAGGTCGTCGATCGAACCATCCAGCGGGCCGGTGATGCCGCCGAAGTCGAACACGCTGGTGATCGCGGCCAGGTCCAGCTGCTTCAGGGCGATGTCGCCATTCAGTACCGGGGTGGTGCCGAACGGCTGCTGCAGCGAGAGCCGGGTGATGTCGACGAAACCGCCGAACAGGCTTGCCGACAAGCCGCCGTCCAGTTCGAAACGATCGTCGACCCAGCGCAACGACGGCACCGCGCCGCCGAGCGTGCCGGGAAACGCCGGCCAGCCCATCGCCTGGCTGAAGGCGGTCATGTCGACGCCGGTCAGCGCCAGCGAGGCCGCCAGCCGTTGTCCCTTGGCCGCTGCCGGGCGCCAGTCCAACTGGCCAATGCGCAACTGGCCCTGCAGGACCGGCACCTGCAGCGGCTGCTGCAGGCTGAGCATGCCGGCGCGGCTGCGCCACTGCGACTGCGCGGCGCCGTTAGCTATCCGGTGGAACTGCAGCTTGCGCCAGCCCAGCGTCGTGGCCGGCCGTTCGCCGTCGATCGCCCAGTCCAGCCCGCCTTGCAGGCCGTCGATCGCCAGCCGGCCGTCCGCATCGGCCAGGTCCAGGCCGTCGGTATCGAAGGCGAAACTGCGCGGACCGTCCGCGCGCAGGTCCAGGCTGCCGCTCAACTGGCCGGCGATGCGCATGTCGTGCAGGCCCAGCGTGCTCAGCCAGGCTTCGCCGTAGCGCTGGTAGGCCGCCGGGAAACTCGCATGCAGGTGGTCCAGCCGCAAGGTCTTCAGCGTGCCCTTCGCGTCGAAGGCCAGGGCGCCATCGAGCTGCAGCGCATCAGCATCGTTCAGCCGCAGACGGCTCAACTCGAACGCGCCGTTCTGCGCATTCGCATGCAGGGCCAGCTGTACCGGATGGTCCGGCAGCTTGGCGTAGATCGGCCCCAGCAGCAGTTCGCCGCCACGCAGGCTGGCGTCCAGGTCGATTCGCGCCGGGCCGGTGGTGGTATCGAGGCTGAAGCGTCCGTTGCCGCCCAGCCCCTGCCCCGCCAAAGTGCCGCTCGGGGTGTCGAAGCCCAGGTTGCCGAGGGTGAACTGCCCGGACGATTGCAGGCCCGGATCGCGCAGGTCCAGCGCCAGTTCGGCATCCAGCCGGCCGCTGGTGGGACGCCCCGACCACACCGTGCCGAGCAGGCCCTGCAACCAGCCGACGGGAAGGTTGTCCAGGCTGATCTGCGCGTGAGTGGGCTGGTCCAGCGGCAGCGCGGTGCTGGCGTGCGCCTTGCCCTGCAGGATATCGACCTGCAAGGTGTTGGCGGCCTCGCTGAGCAGGATGTTCACGTGGGCGTCGCTGAGGGCGCCGCCCGGCGCACCAGCCAGGCGCACGTTGCCGTCGAGGCTCCAGCGCAGGCGGGCGTCCCGCTGCAGGTTGCCGTCGAGGGTCAGGCCCAGCCGCCGCCAGCCCATCGCCGCAACGTCGGCCTGCGCGGCGCTCAGCTGCAGCCGGAGTCCACCGGCGGCGTCCTCGCCGAGGCGCAGGGTTACCGTCTGCAGGTGGACGCCGGGAACGCTGATCGACTTCGCCGTGAGCAGCACTTCCGCCCGCGCAGGCAGTGCCCAGCCGATTCCCAGCAGCAGGCAACAACACAGCAACAAGTGGCTTGAAGTCGGGCGCATGTCGGGCCATTCTGCCAAATCAAGATGAACGATATGGATTTCGTCATGAACAGCCCCCTCGCCAACACAGATTTCGCCCCGAGCAACGCCACCCGTGCCCGGGTTCTGGTGGCCGACGACGACCCCGGCAGTTGCCGTTTCCTGTGCGACGGGCTGGACTCGATGGGCGCCCAGGCGGAGGCCTGCATGGATGGCACGACGGCACTGCAACGGGCACGCACCGAGTCCTTCGACCTGCTGCTGCTGGACTGCCGCATGCCCGGCGCCGGCGCGCTGCAGGTTCTGGCCGCGCTGCGCGAGGATGCGCAGGCGTGCTCGACGGACAGCATCGCGGTAGCCACCACGGCCGAGCTGGAACCGCGCGACCGCCAGTCGCTGCTCGACGCCGGCTTCAGCGAGATCCTGTTGAAGCCCTGTGGGCTGGCCGAGTTGCGGCGCGTATTGGCGCTGGTGCAACCGGACCACCACGACGCCTGCGTGCTGGATGACCAGGCCGCACTGACCACCACCGGCGACGCCGCCACCATGCGTGCGTTGCGACTGCTGCTGCGTGAGGAGCTGGCCCTGCTGCACCAGGAACTGGACACGCTGAGCCGCGACCGCGCCGGCTTCAGCGAGCGCCTGCACCGGCTGCGCTCATCCTGCGGTTTCTGCGGTGCGACCGCGCTGTCGACGCAGACCGTGCTGCTGCAGCGGCAACTGCTGCAACGCGGCGCCACGCCGGCCGCATTGGCGCGCTTCCGCAAGGCCCTGCTGGCGACGTTGCAGGCGCTGGACAGCTAGCAGGGTGTTGAAAAACACCCTGCTAGCGCGAGCCACGGATGGCTCGCCGCAAATCAGGCACTGCAAGTGCCTGATTTGACGTAGCCGAGTACGGACATGTGCCGGACTCGGCGCGTTGAAAAAGGGCAGGACAGCCCTTTTTCAACAACCTGCTAGCCAGGCGTTCTCTGGCGACCCGACGCCGCCATCGCCAGCACCCGCCAGGCGCGCAGCTCGCCGCCGCCCAGATGGAAGCGGATCACCTCGCGCATCATGTCGCGCAGGGACTTCAGGCCGCTGTTGTCGGGCATCCGGTCCTGCCCCAGCGCCAGCAGGTCACTGCCGCGCAACGCATGCGGGCTGTTGGCGGCGCAGCGCACGGCGCCCTGCTCGACCTGGTAGCGGTAGGACGTCTGCGCTTCCAGCGGCTCGCCGGAATCCGCTTCGTGCTGCAGCTGCAGACCGTAACCGATCACTTCCAGCAGGTCGCGCTCGAAGCGGCGCAGGCTCCACGCCAGCGATTCGCCGGCGGCCAACCGCGCCAGGGTCCGGGCGTAGGCATCGAACAGTCGCGGGTAGGGGTCCTGCCGGCCGGTCAGGCACACCACCAGCTCGTTGAGATACAGCCCGGCCAGGCCGGCGTCGCCAGGCAGGCGCGTCGACGTGCCCACCGCTTCGACCGCGGTCAGCGTGGCCATCTCGCCGCGCAGCAGCAGGTCCATCGTCAACGGCTGGAACGGCTCCAGCTGCGCCCGCCGCAAACGTGCCCGCTCGCCGCGCACGCCGCGCGCCACCACCCCGAGCCGGCCGTGTTCGCGGGTCAGGCATTCGAGCAGCAGCGACGTCTCGCGATACGCACGCGCGTGCAGGACGTAGGCGGGTTGCTGTTCGATGCGCATGGCTTGATAGCCGGGATTCGGGATTGGGGATTCGGGATTCGCAAGAGCACGCCGGGCTTCAGGCTTTTACGAATCCCGAATCCCCAATCCCGACCTTAATCGGTATAGCCGAATTTCTTCAGCATGTTCTCGTCGTCGACCCAGCCTTCGCGCACCTTCACCCACAACTTCAGGAACACCTTGCGCTCGAACATGCGCTCCATGTGACGCCGCGCGCTGGTGCCGATCGCCTTGAGCTGGGCGCCGCCGTTGCCGATCACGATGGCCTTCTGGCCCGCGCGCTCGACCCAGATGATCGCGTGGATTTCGGCGATGCCGTCGGGGCGGTCGTTGAATTGCTCGATCTCCACCGTGGTGGCGTATGGAAGTTCCTGGTCGAGGCGCAGCATCAGCTGCTCGCGCACCATCTCGGCGGCAAGGAAACGTTCGCTGCGGTCGGTGATCTCGTCTTCGCCGAACACCGGCGGCTGCACCGGCAGGCGCTTCAGGATCGCCTGCTCCAGTTCCTTCAGCCCCTGCCCCTTGAGCGCGCTGACGTAGTGGATCTCGTCGTAGCTGTGCTTTGCCACCAGCTCGGCCACGAACGGCAGCATTACTGTCTTGTCCTTGTTGAGGTCGACCTTGTTGATCACCAGCAGGCGCGGCGACGACTGCTCGACCAGGGCGGCGTACAGCGCTTCGTCCTCGTCGGTGAAGCGGCCTGCCTCGATCACCTGCACCACCAGATCGACGTCGCTGATCGCCGAGCGCGCGGCGCGGTTCAGGCTGCGGTTCATCGCACGCTTGGCGCCGCGATGCAGGCCCGGCGTGTCGACGTACATGATCTGCCCGGCCTCGCTGGTATTGATGCCGAGGATGCGGTGACGGGTGGTCTGCGGCCGCGGGCTGATGATCGACAGGCGGAAACCGATCAGCGCATTGAGCAGGGTCGACTTGCCCACGTTCGGGCGTCCGGCCAGCGCGACCGTGCCGCAGCGGAAATTCTCATGCGGCAGGGTGCCGCCGGCGGGGTCCAGTTCGTGGTTCATGATGTTAGAGCCTGTTTATGATCTCCAGGTACCCCGCGCCGGGAGCTGTTTGCGCGCAGGCCAAGGAAGAGCGAAGGAGTGGATGCCCATCCACGACTGAGTGATGACGCCGGCATGCGGGCAAACAGACCCGGCCCCGGAATGGATAGGTGCTGGGGTTGCCATCGAGTGGCCGCCATGCGGCAGCGCGCGGCCTGGCCTGCCAGCCAGGCAGGTGCTGCGCCACGCACCACCACCTGACGGCCACTCGATGACAACGCGGGGTGCTTGGAGATCATAAACAGGCTCTAAGGTGCTCGACGAGTCGGATGGCAAGTGTAGTGCTTCGCCGGAAAGGCGGGCCGGTCGGCCACGCGGCGGCTCCGCCAGACCGGCGGCAGCTTCGGCGGAAACGGGGGAATCAGGGAGTGCGCTGCTGCTCCAGCAGCTGGTTCAGCACGATTTCGGCGGCGTCCTGTTCGGCGGCGCGGCGGTTGCCGGCATGGGCTTCGACGGTGAACGCCATCGGCTCGCTGATCGTGCAGCTGATGTCGAAGGTCTTGGCGTGATCCTCGCCGTGGCTGGCGACCAGCTCGTACTGCGGCAGCGGCAAACCCTTGGCCTGCAGCCATTCCTGCAACCGCGTCTTGGCGTCCTTGGAGGAGCGGCGCAAGGCGGCGATGCGTTCGGCGAACAGCCCGCGCACGGTCTCGCGGCAGGCGTCGAAACCGCCATCCAGGTACACCGCGGCGACCATTGCCTCGAACGCGTCGGCCAGGATCGAATCACGCCGGAAGCCGCCGCTCTTCAACTCGCCGGGGCCGAGCTTCAGCCCGTCGCCCAGGTCCAGTTCACGCGCCACCACGGCCAGGGCCAGGCCGTTGACCAGCTGCGCCCGCAGCCGCGACAGTTCGCCTTCGCTGGCCTTGGGATGGACCTCGTACAGCATCTCGGCGACGATCGCGCCGAGCAGCGCATCGCCGAGAAACTCCAGTCGCTCGTTGTTCGGCTTGCCGATGCTGCGGTGGGTCAGCGCCAGCTGTGCCAGCGCCGGGTCGCGAAAACGGTAGTTCAGTTCCAAAAGTTACTCGCCCACGTTGCCCTGCAACTGCACGCTCTTGTCGAAGTGCAGCAGGAAGTCGATGTTGTACATGAACGGGATCTGCTTGTCGTAGGCCACGCGCAGCTGGTTGGCGCCGCCGCTGTTGCGCACGATGGTGATGTTTGCCGGCTTGATGGTGGCATCGTCGACGTACTGGAAACCCATCTTGAACATCAGGCCGCGGCGGATCTCGTCCAGCGACTTGCCGTTGGTGCCTTCGGTGGCGACCTGGTTCATCGCCTTCACCACGCCCATGTACTCCGAATACGACGGCAGCAACTTCATGCCCATGTAGGCCAGGAAGGCCACGATGGCCATGATGACCAGGAACCCGATCAGGGTGACGCCCGACTGCTTCGATTTCATAGTCCCCTCGCTATGCCGCCTGTCTGGCGTGCCTTTCTGTGGATGGTGATCCGGGTCTGGCGGTCTCGCCGCCCCGCGCCGGCGTGCCGATTATGCCTGCGGATTCTCGCACTGTTGGCGGCCGGGTGTGCGCGACGGTTCGATCCCGTCACGCTTTCGCCAACCGGACCTGCCGTGCTGACGATCTCAGTGGATCACCGTGCCGATCCGCGAGAAGTCCACCCCGCCGGTGCCCCAGCCCTTCCAGCTCATCCAGATCAGGAAGGCCTTGCCGGCCAGGTTCTGTTCCGGCATGCAGCCCCACCAGCGGCTGTCCAGGCTGTCGTAACGGTTGTCGCCCATCACCAGATAGCAGCCCTGCGGTACCTTCGAAGGCACCCGATCGTTCGGAATCGAATTCGGCGTGGTGTAGGCCGGCATCCGCGCGATCATGTGGTTGACCTTGCCCAGGTGCTCGGTCCAGACCGTGGCGCCCATGTTCAGCATGATCTGGTCCACGCTGCGCTGCGGGTTGCCTACGTACGGGCCGACCTCGTCGGCCGCCACGCGCTGGCCGTTGACCCACAGCTCGGCGCCGTGCACCTCGATGCTGTCGCCGGGCAGGCCGATCACCCGCTTGATCCAGTTCTGCGCCGGCACTGGCGCCTGCGGATCGTTGCAGCTCATGTCGCCGCTGCGCACCAGCTTGCCGCCGTCCTGGCACAGGTAGCCGGGGAAGCGGAACACCACCACGTCGCCGCGCTGCGGTTCGCCGAGGTCGACCAGCTTGTTGTTGAACGCCGGCATGCGCAGGCCGTAGGCGAACTTGTTGACCAGGATGAAATCGCCCACGTCCAGGGTCGGCATCATCGAGCCGGACGGGATGCGGAAGGGCTCGGCCACGAACGAGCGCAGCAGCAGCACCACCAGCACCACCGGGAACAGCGAGCGCGACCAGTCCACCGGCATCGGGTCGCGGTATTCCTCGCCGGCGGCATCCAGGCGTGCCTTGCGCTTCTTGTACAGGAACAGCCGATCCAGGCCCCACACCACGCCGAACAGCACGGTGAGGCTTAGCAGAATCGCCGAGAAATCAAATTCCATGTGGGGCTCCTGATGGAGCCGGGAATCGGAAATCGGGATTCGGGATTCGGAGCGCAAACCCGCCCTTTCGAATCCCGAATCCCGATTCCCGAATCCCGGCCTGACTATTTATCTACTTTCAGCACGGCCAGGAAGGCTTCCTGGGGGATCTCCACCCGACCAACCTGCTTCATGCGCTTCTTGCCTTCCTTCTGCTTCTCCAGCAACTTCTTCTTGCGGCTGACGTCGCCGCCGTAGCACTTGGCCAGCACGTTCTTGCGCAGCGCCTTCACGGTGGAGCGTGCGATGACCTGCGCACCGATCGCCGCCTGGATCGCCACGTCGAACTGCTGGCGCGGAATCAGGTCCTTCATGCGCTCGACCAGGTCGCGGCCGCGGCGGTCGGCGTGGCTGCGGTGCACGATCAGGCTCAGCGCGTCGACCCGCTCGCCATTGATCAGCACGTCGGTACGCACGAACGGGCCGGCCTCGAAGCGGTCGAAGTGATAGTCCATCGAGGCGTAGCCACGCGAGACCGATTTCAGCCGGTCGAAGAAATCCATCACCACTTCGGCCAGCGGCATTTCATAGCTGATCTGCACCTGGGTCGCCAGGTACTGGATCGAGCGCTGCACGCCGCGCTTTTCCTCGCACAGGGTGATCACGTTGCCGATGTAGTCCGGCGGCGTGAGGATGTTGGCGATGATGATCGGCTCGCGGATTTCCTGCACCAGGCTGGAGTTCGTCGGCAGCTTGGCCGGGTTGTCCAGCATCAGGATCGAGCCGTCGGTCTTGAGTACCTCGTACACCACGGTGGGCGCGGTGGTGATCAGGTTCAGGTCGTATTCGCGCTCCAGCCGTTCCTGCACGATTTCCATGTGCAGCATGCCGAGGAAGCCGCAACGGAAGCCGAAACCCATCGCTTCGGACGACTCCGGTTCGAAGAACAGCGCAGCGTCGTTGAGGCGCAGCTTGTCCAGCGCCTCGCGCATCGCCGGGAAGTCGTCGGACGACACCGGGAACAGGCCGGCGAACACGCGCGGCTGCATGGTCTGGAAACCGGGCAGCGCCTTGTCGGCGGGCTTGCCGGCGTGGGTCAGCGTGTCGCCCACCGGTGCGCCGTGCACGTCCTTGATCGAGGCGTTGATCCAGCCCACTTCGCCGGCGCCCAGCTTGGCCGTCTTCTTGCGCTTGGGCGTGAACACGCCGACGTCGTCCACCTCGTGGGTGCGCCCGGTGGACATCACCAGCAGCTTGTCGCCGGGCTTGATCTCGCCCTGCATCACGCGCACCAGCGACACCACGCCGAGGTAGTTGTCGAACCAGGAGTCGATGATCAGCGCCTGCAGCCGGTCGGTATCGCGCGGCTTCGGCGGCGGGATGCGCGCAACGATCGCCTCCAGCACCTCGACCACGTTGAGGCCGGTCTTGGCACTGATCGCCACCGCGTCGGTGGCGTCGATGCCGATCACCGCCTCGATCTCGCCCTTCACCTTCTCGATGTCGGCGGTCGGCAGGTCGATCTTGTTCAGCACCGGCACCACTTCCAGGCCCATCTCCACGGCGGTGTAGCAGTTCGCCACCGACTGCGCCTCGACGCCCTGGGCCGCATCCACCACCAGCAACGCGCCTTCGCAGGCGGCCAGCGAGCGGCTGACCTCATAGGAGAAATCGACGTGGCCGGGCGTGTCGATGAAATTGAGCTGGTAGGTCTTGCCGTCGCGGGCCGTGTACGGCAGCGACACCGACTGCGCCTTGATGGTGATGCCGCGCTCGCGCTCGATCGGATTGTTGTCCAGCACCTGCGCCTCCATCTCGCGATCGGCCAGGCCGCCGCAGATCTGGATGATGCGGTCGGCCAACGTCGACTTGCCGTGATCGATATGGGCAATGATGGAGAAGTTGCGGATCAATTCCATGGAGCGCAGGCGGCCTGTCGTCGGGCTTGGGTCTTGCCGCCACACACCATGCGTGGCAGCGCATCACCGTGAAGCGACGCTAACCCGGCATTATCGCATGGAACCCGCTGCTGCCATGCACGGACTCGCGCGACGAAGGCGCCACCCGGCAAGGGTGGACGCCTGCGCCGTTTTCCCGCCAACCGTGCGCCGCGACCGGCTTACTTGTCATCCGGAACCGTCAGGCCGACGAAGTTGCTCTGCTCGCCGCGGCGCACCAGCAGCAGCACCGTGCTGCCGGCCTTCACGCCCTTCGTCGCCGCCTCGAACTCGGCCACGCTGCCGATCTTCTGCTGGTTGACCATGGTGATCACGTCGCCGGCGCGCAGACCGGCCTGCGCCGCCACCGGGCCGGTGATGTCGCCGATCACCACGCCCTGCCCCGGCTTCAGCCCCAGTTGCCTGCGGGTGTCGCTGTCGATCGACTGCACGGTGAGGCCCAGTGCAGCCGAACCGCTGCGGCTCGACGGGGACGTGGCGCCATGGTTGTTCACCGCACTCTTGTCGCGCGAGGCTTCGCTGATGGTGACGTCGAGCGTCTGCTTCTTGCCGTTGCGCAGGATCTCCACCGGCACCTTGCTGCCCGGCTTGGTCATGCCCACCAGCGGCGGCAGGTCCGCCGCCTGCTGCAAGGGCTGCCCGTTATAAGCCAGGATGATGTCGCCGGGCTGGATGCCGGCCTTCGCCGCACCGCTGTCGGGACTGACGTCGACCACGGCGGCACCCGCGCCATTCTCGAGATGGAAGGCCTTGACGATGTCATCGTCGACCGGCTGCATGGTCACGCCAAGCATGCCGCGCGAAACGTAGCCCTTGCTCTTGAGCTGCTGCACGGCGTTCATCGCCACGTCGATCGGGATCGAGAACGACACGCCGAGGTAGTCGCCGGTGTTGGAATAGATCTGCGAATTGATGCCGACCACGCGGCCCTGCAGGTCGAACAACGGACCGCCGGAATTGCCGCGGTTGATCGGCACGTCGGTCTGGATGAACGAGGTATACGGCTGGTCGCGCTGGCCCAGGTTGCGCCCCACCGCGCTGACGATGCCCTGGGTCACGGTGTAGTCGAAACCGAACGGCGAACCAATCGCCAGCACCCACTGGCCCGGCTTCAGGCTGCGCGAATCGCCGATGCCCACCGCCGGCAGGTTGCCGCCGGCATCGACCTTGAGCAGGGCGATGTCATAGGTCGGATCGGTGCCGATCACCTTGGCGGTCAGCGTGCGCCGATCCTGCAGGCGCACGGTCACCTTGTCGGCGTGGTCGACCACGTGGTTGTTGGTGAGGATGTAGCCGTCGTTGGAGATGATGAAGCCCGAGCCGAGCGAGGTCCGCTTCTGCTCCTGCGGCGACGGCATCATCGGCATGCCGAAGAAGCGCCGCAGGATCTCCGCCTGCGGATCGTTCGGCATGCCCTGCCCAGGCATCATCTGCCCGCCCGCACTGCGGCTGTCGCCCTGTTGCTCGCCGTTGTAGCGGGCTTCGACATGCACCACGGCCGACGCGTTCTTCTGCACGATCCCGGTGAAATCCGGCAGCGCCGTCACGCCCGGCGTCTGCGCCTGCAGCGCACCGGTACCGGCGATGCCCAGCAGCGCACAGCATGTCAGGCTGCGCAAGATGGAATGATTCATGACTCCTCCTTGGTTGTTTCCGGTCGGTAGGCTTCGAGCGGGTTGATGACCAGAGTTTGTGCGCGGCCGATGCGGGCACGCGTTGCCCGCCGGCCCATGCAACGGGTCGGTAAAGCTGAAAACCATGAGGACGAGCCGCGGGCAATCACACGCGGACTCGCCTTATTGCGCGACGGCGGAAGCCCGGCGCGAAGTATCCGGTGCAATCCGCTGCTCCGGGTCGAGCAGCAGCAGGTAGCTGCCGTCGTTGTTGTCGAGCGTCCGGTAACGGGGCATCGACGGGTAGTCCGACAGACGCCGCGCATAGGTCGACTGGCCCTGGCCAAACGACGCACCGAAGGTGGCCGAGGCCTGCTGGCTGAGCAATCCTGCGGAGTTGCCGCTCAGCCATGGCGGCACGGCGGCAGGAGCGACCGGCTTGTTCGCCGGCGCAGCGGTGGTGACCGCACTGGCCTGCTGGGCGGTCGAGGCGGTCAGGCGCTCGGCGTCACCGGTCGGCTGCCCGATCATCAGGGCAACGGCGGCGACGCTGGCGGCAATGGCGCCGCCGGTGGACCAGCGCAACCAGTGGTTGCGCCGGGTCGACGCCACCGCGGGCTTCGACTCCTGCTCGATCGCCAGCATCACCCGCGCGGCAAATCCGGGCTGCGCCATCGGCGGCAGCTCTCGACGCAGGCTGTCGCGGGCGATGTGGTAACCGGTCCAGGCCTGCTGCAGCGAGGCGTCGTGATCGAGCCGGCGCAGCAGGAAACGCAGCTGCTCCTTCGACAATTCGCCATCGATGCCGGCGGAAAGATTTTCCCGGGTGTCCTGATTCATGCCTGCCTGATTCATGTCTGATCCTCAGCGGTCCGACAACAGAGGCCGCAGTTTCTCGTCAATCGCTTCGCGTGCCCGGAAGATGCGCGAACGCACCGTACCGATCGGGCAGCCCATCGCTTCGGCGATTTCATCGTAGCTGAGGCCATCCACCTCGCGCAGCGTGATGGCTGTCCGCAGCTCTTCGGGCAACGCTTGGACAGTGGAAAACACGGATTGTTCAATTTCCTGGCGCATCAGCTCGCGCTCGGGCGTGGCGCTGTCGTGCATGCGCTCGGCGCCGGCCATGAACTCGGCGTCATCGGCGTCGATGTCACCGGACGGCGGGCGCCGGCCCATCGCCACCAGGTGGTTCTTGGCGGTATTCACCGCGATCTTGTACAGCCAGGTGTAGAACGCGCTGTCGCCGCGAAACGAGCCGATCGCCCGCCACGCGCGGATGAACGATTCCTGCGCGATATCCTCGCACTCGGCGTGGCTCCTCACATAGCGCGAGACCAGCCCGATCACCTTGTGCTGGTACTTGCGCACCAACAGGTCGAAGGCCCGCTTGTCCCCCTGCTGGACACGCTCGACCAGCGCGCGATCCAGTTCGTTTTCGCCCATCCGGGCCGTATCCGTCGTCAATGCCGTCTTCCGCTGCGGGAGCTTCGTTTTTGAACTGGACGCGGCGCTCAGACCGCGGTCCGGCGCGCGAGTTCAGTTCAGTATGCACAGGGTATCGCCTCCACCATAACGCACAGCCTGTTGGCTGGTTGTCATGTCCGGCCAGGCGCCCCGAGCCCGTGACGGGCCGGGATCAGTTATGGGGACGCACGCCACCGGCTCAAGCCGGCTCGGCCACCCGCCCCTCCAGCAGACGCTGCCGTTCGGCCAGCAGCTTGTCGAAGCTGATCGGTTGCAGCGGACGGCAGAACAGGTAGCCCTGCAATTCGTCGCAACCGTGCTGGCGCAGGAACTGCAGGTGCTGCTCGATCTCCACGCCCTCCGCCACCACGGCCCGTTTCAGCCGGTGCGCCATCTCGATGGTGGCGCGCACGATCGCCTCGTCGTCGGGGTCCACGCCGATGTTGCGCACGAAGCTCTGGTCGATCTTGATGCGGTCGGCCGGCAACCGGCGCAGGTAGTCCAGCGAGGCCGCACCGGTGCCGAAATCGTCGATCGCGATATGGCAGCCGAGTTTGTGCAACGCATTCAGATTCTCGACCAGGTTCGGCGCCTCCTTGATGCTGATGCTTTCCGTGACCTCCATTTCCAGCAGGGTGGGATCCAGCCCGGTTTCGCGCAACACCGCCGCCACGATATCCAGCAGCTGCGGTTCCATCAGCTGCACCGCGGACAGGTTCACGCCCAGGCGCAGGCGCAGGCCGTAGCGTTGTTCCCATTCCTTCGCCTGGCGGCAGGCGGTGCGCATCACCCATTCGCCGATCGAGACGATCAGGCCGGTCTCCTCGGCCAGCGGGATGAACACCGCCGGGCTGATCATGCCCAGCTCGGGATGCTCCCAGCGCACCAGCGCCTCCATGCCCACGATGTCCTCGGTCTCGGTGTTGACCTGCGGCTGGTAGACCACGCGCAGTTCGCCATTGCCCTCGGCATGGCGCAGACGCGTCTTCAGCGCCATGCCGTGTTGCTGGGCGTACTCCGGGCTCACCTCGTAGATCTGGAAGGTGTTGCGGCCCTGGTGCTTGGCCGCGTACATCGCCTCGTCGGCATGCTTGAGCAGGGTCTGCGCGTCGCCGGCGTCGTCGGGGAAGAAGCTCAGGCCCATCGATGCGGTCACCTGCAGCTCGGTGCCGTCCTCGAGGTACAGCGGCGTCTCCATCACCTGCACGATCTTCTCGGCCACGCGCAGCACGTCGTCGTTCTTCACGATGTGGCGCAGCACGACGGTGAATTCGTCGCCGGCATAGCGCGCCACCGTGTCGGAGGCGCGGATGCTGCCGCACAGGCGCTGGGTGACCGTGCGCAATACCTGGTCGCCGGCGGCATGGCCGTAGGTGTCGTTGATCACCTTGAAACGGTCGAGGTCGACAAACAGTACGGCGAAGCACTCGCCGTTGCGGGTCGCCTCGCGAATGATCGTGTCCAGCCGGTCGTTGAACAGCAGCCGGTTCGGCAGGCCGGTCAGGGCATCGACCAGGCCCTCGGCACGGCCCTGTTCACGGGTACGGCCCAATTCCAGCATCTGCGCGAAGCGGGCCGCGGCGCAACGCAGCACCGGTTCGATGATGCCCATCTCGCCGAAGCCGCGGCGGCTGCCGGCCAGCATCGCGCCGAGCACGGTGTGGCGTTCGTCGTACAGGGGCAGGCCGGCGAAACCGGCCAGGTCGAGCTGCTGCAGCAACGGGTCGATCGACGCCAGCCGCTTCGCGTCGGTGCGGTACAGGATCGGCTTGCCGCCCAGTACCAGCTGCAACGAGCTCTGCAGTTGCGCCGGCGGCCACTGCGGGTCCTCGCCACTCCACAACTGCAGCATCTGGGTCGGCGCGTCGGCGCCGTCCTGGCGCGCCGACCAGACGGCGAGGTAATCCAGACCCAGCTCGTCGAACAACAGGCGGCCGGATGCGGTCTGCGCGTCAACCCCGCTGGTCGAGGCGAAGATGCGCGACAGCAGCGACAGCGCGGCCTCGGCCCGCAAGTCGGCGCGGTCGCTGCGGAACATCAGCGCCAGCGCCTCGTGCCCGGCATGCCGGATGCGCCGCACGCTGGCCTGGCCGGTGTCGGCGCCCTGCGCCGACTTGCGCTGGCAGGGATACCAGCTGCGATTGGCCTCGGCCAGCACCTGGCTGATCGCGATGCCCTCGAAGCGCAGCACGTCGGCCAGCGGCAACCCTTCCCATTGACTGGCATGCATGCGGCTGTGCCTGGCCACCGTGGGGCTGACCTCGAGCAGGCGACCGGTCTGTGCGTCGGCGATCAGCCACTCGCTGTCGCCTTCCTCGAACACATAGCGGTAATCCTCATGCGCAACGCTGTCCGGTGCGGCAACCACCTTGCGCGGGCGTTGGCCGTTGCCGGCTTGCGAGCGCCGCCAGCGCGGCACCAGTTCGCTGCCGATCTGGGCGGCGGAAAGCCAGTCGGCGATTCCGGCCGGCAGGTCGGCGGGACCGAGCGTGGCCTCCCCGGCCAGTACCACGATCAGCGGCGTGTCGGCGCCGCCGGGCAAACGGCGCACTTGCTCGCAACTGGCGCGCGCCTGCTGCTCGTCGCCGGCCAGCACCACCACGATCAGTTGCAGCGGAGGCAGCGATGCGCGCCCTTCCAGCAGGATCGCCGCGTGCGATACGTCGCGTGCGCTGTGGATCTGCGGATAGCCCGCCTGGTCGAGCGCATCGAACAGGCTGCGGCGCAATTCGCGCTGGGCTGCAATCACCAGGATGCCGGAATTCATCTGTGTGCCCGCCTCAAACCAGCCACCGGCCATCGCGCAGGCGCAGGCGCCGCGGCTGGCTGTCCTCGCTGCCCAGGTGCACCGCCAGCTCGCCCAGGTGTTCGGCCAGCGCCACCGGCGCATCGATCAGCACCACGCGGCGCAGATGCCCCTTGGGCGCGCGGGCGAGTTGGCGCAGCAAGGTGGCATCCATCGCCGACAATGGCAGTTCCAGCCCGAGCAGGAAATACACACCGAAATGCATGCTCTGCTGCATGTAGCGCAGCGCGTTGCCAAGACGCTGGCAGTCCGGCACGCGCACCTGTGCGTCGCGCAGGCTGCCCAGGCCGGTATCGGGTTGCCACAGGTACACCGCCTGGCCGGTATGCCGGGCAATCGCGCGGAACTGGTCGATCAAGGCGTGGACGTCCTTGCTGTCCAGTACCACGAGGCCGCTCGGGGCCGCCAGGATCCGTTCGAAAATCTCGGCGCCGGCTTGCGGTGGAACGGAGGCCATTGCTGAAGTCATTGCGTCCCCGTCCTGCTGCGTCGGCGGTAGTGCCCTGGTGAAGTCGGCCCGCCCGCGACTGACCGGGTGGTTGACCGGACGATATCCGGCCGCTACGAGGCCATTGAACCACGGTGGATCGTTCCATTGTCCCGTACAGGCAGCCCGTGCCGTAAAGCTGCCCGTGCACTGGTTGCCCCGCCCAACCAGCTTCGGCAAGCGGTTTCCCGACGAAGACCCGATTTCACACCGGCACCGCCGCACGGTCAAGCAGCTGCGTCACATCTCGCAATCAAGGCGACAGAACGGTATGGTTCAGGCCTCCGCCACCACGTCTGTACTCCCATGTTCGAAGGATTGCGTTTCAACCACTGGAAGACCAGCGAAGGCGACGATGGCGTTGTCACGCTTACGCTTGACCGCGCCAACAGCAGCGTCAATGCGATCTCCCGTGCGGTGCTGGACGAACTCGAGCAGATCGTCGAACGGCTGGCGATCGAGAAGCCGGCCGGCGTCATCGTCCACTCGGCCAAGTCCTCGGGGTTCGCCGTGGGTGCCGACGTCAAGGAATTCATCGAGTACGCGAAGCACGATACCGTGCTGGAGAACATCGAACACGGCCAGCGCGTGTATGAATCGCTGGCGCGGCTGCCCTGTCCCACGGTGGCCGCCGTGCACGGCGCCTGCATGGGCGGCGGTACCGAGCTGATCCTGGCCTGCCGCCAGCGCATCGCCGCCGACGATGACAAGACGCGAATTGCGCTGCCCGAGGTGATGCTGGGCATCCATCCCGGCTGGGGCGGCACCGCACGCCTGCCGCGCCTGATCGGCGCCACCGAGGCGCTGCCACTGATGCTGACGGGCAAGTCGCTGTCGGCGAAACGCGCGCTGGGCTTGGGCGTGGTCGATCGGCTGGCCCGCCCCGACGAACTGCTGGCCGAGGCGCGGCTGCTGTTGCGCCACGCTGCGCCACGCCCGTTCGCGCGGCGCGCCAAGGCCTGGGCCAGCAATACCTGGCTGGCGCGGCAGATCCTGGCGCCGATGGTGTTCAGGCAGACCGCCGCGAAGGTACGCAAGGAGCATTATCCGGCTCCGTTCGCGATGATCGACGTGTGGAAGCGCGGCGGCTCCGGCATCCAGCAGCGGCTGAAGATCGAGGCACGTTCGGTGGCGAAGCTGGCGAAGACGCCGACCGCACAGAACCTGATCCGCATCTTCTTCCTGCAGGAACGGCTGAAGGGCCAGGGCGGCGGCACCGACCCGGCGATCAAGCACGTCCACGTGGTCGGCGCCGGCGTGATGGGTGGCGACATCGCCGCGTGGGCCGCGTTCAAGGGTTTCGACGTGACCTTGCAGGACCGCGAGATGAAATTCATCCAGCCCGCGCTGGACCGCGCCCGGGCGCTGTACGAGAAGAAACTGAAGGCGCCGGAAAAAGTCGAAGCCGCCATGCGTCGCCTGCGCGCGGACGTCGAGGGCAGCGGCGTGGCCTCGGCCGACCTGGCGATCGAGGCGATCTATGAGAACGCCCGGGCGAAGGAAGCGCTGTACGCCGGCATCGAACCACGGTTCCAGGCCGGCGGTATCCTCGCCAGCAATACCTCCAGCATCCCGCTGGACGAGTTGCGCAAGAACCTTGCCGCGCCGCAGCGCTTCCTCGGTCTGCATTTCTTCAACCCGGTGGCGCAGATGCCGTTGGTCGAGGTGGTGCGCCACGACCAGCTCGACCCGGCAATCGAGAAGCGCGCGCTGGCATTCTGCAAGGCGATCGGCAAGCTGCCGGTGGCGGTCAAGGGCACGCCGGGCTTTCTGGTCAACCGCATCCTGATGCCGTACCTGCTCGAAGCAATGCGCCTGTACAGCGAGGGCGTGCCCGGCCCGGTGCTGGACCGCGAGGCGAAGAAATTCGGCATGCCGATGGGCCCGATCGAACTGGCCGACACCGTAGGCCTGGACGTCTGCGCCTCGGTCGGCAAGGAGCTGGCACCGTTCCTGGGACTGGAAGTGCCACCGGGGCTCGACGAGAAGCTCGAAGCCGGCAAGCGCGGCAAGAAGGACGGCCAGGGCCTGTACGTGTGGCAGGACGGCAAGCCGCAGAAACCCGAGGTCGACAAGGACTACGTGACGCCGCCGGACCTGCAGGAACGCATGATCCTGCCGATGATCAACGAGGCGATCGCCTGCCTCGCCGACGGCGTGGTCGACGACGCCGACCTGCTCGACGCCGGGGTGATCTTCGGCACCGGCTTCGCGCCGTTCCGCGGGGGTCCGATCCAGTACACGCGCAGCGAAGGCGCCGACAAGCTCAAGGCGAAACTCGAACAACTGGCGCAGCGCTACGGCGATCGGTTCAAGCCGAAGAACGGCTGGGATCATCCCGCATTGGCGCAAACGACGGATCGCTGAAACGTAGGGCGGGCACTGCCCGCCGCATGTGTGCTGGTGACGACAGTCCCGCTGTAGATCAAGAGCCGGCGGGCATTGCCCGCCCTACGTCGACATCACCACATCAGGTCGTCGGGCACGCCGTCATCGCCCACGCCAGTGGCGGCCGGATCGACCAGCAGCGCCAGCTGATGCGGATCGATGTCACGCACCTGCTCGGCAATCTCGCGGCTGACCAGGAGATAACGACCGCCCTGTTGCACCACGCCCAGTTCACCGGCGTTGAGTGCCGACAGTTGCGCGGCATCCACGTGCACGCGACGGATCTTGCCGCCGTATTCGAAATTGCGCGGCTGGTCGGCGTCTGCCTTGTTCAGTGCCTTGCCGTCGAGCAGCTGCTGGATCTTCTGCTTGCGCTCGCGCCGCAGCCTGGCCTGTTCGGTGGCCTCCTGCTCGACCCGCTGGCGTTCGCGGGCTTCGGTTTGCGCGCGCAGCGCATATGCCCTGGCCAGGTCGATGTCCTGCTGGCTCTGCCCCGATGGTCGTGCGGCGTGCGACGCGGCGTGTGGCTTGCCGCCCTTGCGCGCAGGCTTGCCTGACGGCGGCGGCGCCGGGCGCTTCGGCTCGCGCGCCCGGTCCTGTTGAACCTGTTTGACGATGCCGCTCTTGAGCAGCTGATCGCGCAGGGAATCGGCCATGCGGGTATTCCGTGATCGGTGGGCTGGATGGGGTCGGATCAGTAATGCGGTGGGGGCGGCTCGTTGTGCGGATCGTCGCCTTGCGCGATGCGCATCGATGCCATCTCGCCGCGCAGGTCGCGCAATGCACGCCCCAGCGCGGCAATCCGCTGCGACTGGTCGGCATCCGCCGTGGTCAGCGCCTGCACCGCCTCATCGATGAAGGTCAGCTTGACCTCCATCTCGTCGAGCCGCCGGGCAAGCGCGTCGTTCGAGTTGTTCATCGTGACGCCTGCAGGCTGCGGCCGCGGCCGATGCCGTAATAGGCCAGGCCCGCTTCCTCCACCACGGCCGGGTCGTACAGGTTGCGCCCGTCGAAGATCGCCGGCACGGCCAGCGCGGCGCGGACCGCCGCGAAATCCGGGCTGCGGAATGCCTTCCATTCGGTGACCACCGCCAGCACGTCGGCGCCTTGCAGGGCATCCATGGCGTGCTCGCACAGCACCAGGTCGTCGCGATCGCCGTACAGCCGCTGCGCTTCCTCGCGCGCCTCCGGATCGAACGCGCGGACCTTCGCACCGGCATCCCACAGCAACTCCATCAGGCGCCGGCTGGAGGCTTCGCGCATGTCGTCGGTATTCGGCTTGAACGCCAGCCCCCACAGCGCCACCGTCCTGCCGGCCAGCTTGCCGTCGAGGTGGCGCGAAATCAGTTCGAACAGCTTGCTCTTCTGCTGCCGGTTGACCGCCTCGACCGCACCAAGCAGGCGTGCCTCGTAGCCATGAGCGTGCGCGATGCGCTCCAGCGCCTGCACGTCCTTGGGGAAGCACGAGCCGCCGTACCCGGCACCCGGATAGATGAAGCTGTAGCCGATGCGCGGGTCCGAGCCGATGCCCTGGCGTACCAGTTCCACGTCGGCGCCCACCCGCTCGGCGATGTTCGCGATCTCGTTCATGAAACTGATCTTGGTCGCCAGCATCGCGTTGGCGGCGTACTTGGTCAGCTCGGCCGAACGCTCGTCCATCACCACCATGCGGTCGTGGTTACGGTTGAACGGTGCGTACAGCTTGCGCAGCAACGCCACCGCCCGCTCGCTGGAAGCTCCCACGATGATGCGGTCGGGGCGCAGGCAGTCTTCCACCGCCGCGCCTTCCTTCAGGAACTCCGGGTTCGACACCACGTCGAACTCCACCGTGGCCTGGCGCGCCGCCAGCTCGGCCGCGACGGCCTCGCGCACGCGATCGGCGGTACCCACCGGCACGGTCGACTTGTTCACCACCACGGCGTAGCGGTCCAGGTGCCGGCCGATCGTGCTGGCCACTTCCCGCACGTACTGCAGGTCCGCACTGCCGTCCTCGTCCGGCGGCGTGCCGACGGCGATGAAGATCAACTCGCCGTGCGCAATCGCCGGTGCCGCTTCGGTGGTGAAGTCGAGCCGGCCGCCGGCGTGGTTGCGCTGCACGATCGATTCCAGGCCCGGCTCGTAGATCGGAATCTCGCCGCGCTTCAGCCGCTCGACCTTGGCCGCATCGATGTCGACGCAGAGCACGTGGTTGCCCATCTCGGCCAGGCAGGCACCGGTGACCAGGCCCACATAGCCGGTACCGAAAATAGTGACCTTCATCATCGTTGCAGCGATCCCTTAAAAGCCGAGCCGTCTATTCTAACCGCTCGAACGCGCGCCACGGCACCGCGCCGCCATGACGGAAAAGCAGAAGGGCGCGAATCGCTTCGCGCCCTTCCGGTTTGTCACCGCCGCGAAACGGCGATGGACCTGCGATTACTTGCCGGCCGGAGCCGCACCTGCCGGCGTCGGGCCGGTCTTGACCAGGGTCACGTCGAAAAGCAGCGTGGCATTCGGCGGCATCGGCGGCTGCGGCTCGGCACCGTAGGCCAGCGCCGCCGGGATGAACAGCTTGTAATGGCCACCCACCTGCATCAACTGCAGGCCTTCGCGGAAGCCCGGGATCACACCGGCCAGCGGAATCTTGGCCGCGCCCGGCGGGTTGTGCTTGGCGGAGGCATCGAACACCTGGCCGTCGACGAAGGTACCGGTGTAGTTGATCTCAACGGTATCGTTCGGACCCGGACGGGCGCCCGTACCCTGGCTGACCACCTGGTACTGCAGGCCCGACGCGGTCGTCTTCACGCCCGGCGCGGTCTTGTTCTTGGCCAGGAAGGCGTCGCCTTCAGCCTTGTTCTTGGCCGCCAGCTTGGTCATCTCGGCCTGGTACTTGGCCTGGATCTTGGCCATGAAGGCTTCGTGCACCTGCTTGGCTTCGGCTTCGCTCATGGTCGGCTTCTGGCCGGACAACGCCGCCTTCACCGCATTCGCCACGGCATTCGGATCCAGCTCATCGCGCATGATCGGTGGAACCTGGGAAGCAATCTCCCAACCCACAACATAGCTGGCCTTCGCCTTGTCGACAGTACCGGCAGCGCCAGCGGTCTGAGCGGCGACGCCGGCCGTCATGCCCAGCGCAACGGCCATCGCGACCGCCGTCAGCGTGGGACGCAGAAAGTGCTTCATTCGTAACTCCCTCATGTATGGATATGCCGGCGTTGCCGGCCGGGCCCCCCCGATGGAGGCAGGCCTCGCATTGTGCGGTGCTTGTCCGGTCTTGGCAACGACTCAGGGTTCAGACCGTCAGTCGGGATAAAGGTTCACGCCACTGCCGGCCGGACCCGCCGATCAGCCCGCGCCGCCCCCGGAAGGGCCCGGCTTCTCCAGGGTCTCCTTCAGCGCCGCCTGCAGGCGCGCATGCATCTTAACCAAGCCACGCCACAACACCACCGCCAGCACCACACCCAGCACGACCAGGGACAGCGCGATGCCGCGTGGCGGCAGGATCGCCGAACTGAGCGCACTCACCAGCAGCGCCAGCGCGAGCAGCGTCGCCAGCGGGATGACCCTGGCCAGCACGTTGCGGATGGCCTGGGTATACGAACCGGCGAACCGCTCGCGTATGCCGATCTCCGCCAGCAACATGCCCAGCGCCTCGGCCTTGCGGTAGACCGCGATCAGCATCGGCAGGGACAGGAACAGCGCACCGGCCCAGATCAGCGTATGGCGCAGGTCCCGATCGATGCCGAGCATCGAGAACCAGCTCCAGTTGTGCGCATTGATGTAGGCACCGATGACGAACAGCGCCACCACCAGCAGGACATTGATCCCGATATGCCACAGCAGGCGCCGGAACATGGCGGCTATCGCCGCGTTTTCGTTGACCGGCTTGAGATTTTCCAGCCAGCCGCTGTAGCTGGTCGCCAGCAACCTCAGTGAGCGCGGCGTCACCCGGCGCAGGCCATTCGCCAACCCGTCGGCCGAACGATTCAGATAGGGCGACGCGGCCATGCACAGTACCGAGACCGCCACCGCAATCGGATAGATGAAATCGCTGATCACGCCAAGCGAAAGCCCGAGCGTGGCGATGACAAAGGAGAACTCGCCGATCTGCGCCATGCCCAGCCCCGAACGCAGCGCCGTGCGCGCGTCGTGCCCGACGACGAAGATACCCAGGCCGCACGCCAACGTCTTGCCGACGATCACAACCGCCGCGATGAGCAGCGCCGGCAATGCGTACTGCAGCAACATCGCCGGATCGATCTTCAGGCCGATCGCCACGAAAAACAGCGCCGCGAACATGTCGCGCAGTGGTTCCACCAGGTGCAGCACGCGCCCCACGCTGCGCGACTCGGCCACCACCGCCCCCGCCAGGAAGGCGCCCAGCGCCACGCTGAAACCCATCCAGGCCGCGAACAGGCTGGCGCCGAAACAGATGCCGAGCACGCTGACCAGCAGTGTTTCGTCGCGATCGAAACCAGCCACGTAATCCACCAGCCGCGGCAACAGCAGCAGGCCGAGGATCATCCCGACGATCACGAACAGGCCCAGATGACCGACCAGCGCGAACGCGGTCTCCGCCTGCACCGAGCCGCCGATCGCCACTGCCGTGAGCAAGGTCAGCATGACGATGGCCAGCATGTCCTCGGCCACCAGCAGCCCCACCACCAACTGGGCAAACGGTTGATGCCGCTGCCCACCCTCCGCCAGCGTGCGGGTAGCCACCATCGTGGACGAGAGCGAGATGATCGCGCCAAGAAAGAGCGCGTCCATGCCGGTCCAGCCGAACAGGCCGCCGATGCCGTAGCCGATCCACAGCATCAGCCCGACTTCGGCCACGGCCGCGGCCAGCACGCCGATGCCGACCTCGCGCAGCTTGCGCACGCTGAATTCGAGGCCCAGCGTGAACATCAGCAACACCACGCCGAGATTGGAGATGTCGTCGATCGCGCGCGGATCGCCGACCAGCACGCCCGGCGTGTGCGGCCCGATCAGCACGCCGGCCAGGATGTAGCCCAGCAACACCGGCTGCCGCATCCGCTGGAACAGGATCGTGGTGGCGCCTGCCACGATCATCACCACGGCAAGGTCACGAATGAAGCCGATTTCGTGCATTCGTCAATTCTTCAAAACGACGCGAGTCGCTCCAGCTTAAACGAAGCACGGAGGTACTCGGCCGGCCGTCGAACGAGGCGATGGACGACGGACGATTCCTTGGCCGGGATGCTGAAAAAAAGCTTGACGGATATGTGGCCCGCACCTATTCTTCTCGGCTTCCAGCGGCGGGGCCATAGCTCAGCTGGGAGAGCGCCTGCATGGCATGCAGGAGGTCGGCGGTTCGATCCCGCCTGGCTCCACCAACTTAATCCGTCCCCATCGTCTAGAGGCCTAGGACATCACCCTTTCACGGTGGCGACCGGGGTTCGAATCCCCGTGGGGACGCCAAGTTGGCTCGCAGAAGCTGGAAGCTGTTGCAAATGCGGAGTGGTAGTTCAGTTGGTTAGAATGCTGGCCTGTCACGCCGGAGGTCGCGGGTTCGAGTCCCGTCCACTCCGCCACTATTCAAGCAAAAAGCCCGCCTTGCGCGGGCTTTTTGCTGTCGTGGTGCCTGTGCATTCGCCCCTGAATGCGAAAGTCGAAAAGCGACCATCCCTGGCCGCACTTTCAAATAAGGCTGCCGCTTTCTGGTTGTCCCGTTTGCGATTGCAGCGTGCCGATGGAATGCCCCTGCTCCGCCAGATACTCCAGCCAGCGCGACAGGAATCCGTTCATGCGCAGGCGATGCTGGAACACGGTGTGTGCCGGCGAGAACGGTCCCAGCACCTGCCACAGGTGCCTGCCGGGATGACAGTGCAAGGCCTCCGCCACATGCGCATCGGTATACATGCGCAACTGCGCCGATGGCGCGCGCTGGCCGGTATGCGCGTCGACGAAATCGTAGGTGAGCTCCAGTTCCAGCGTGTACGGGTGGCATTCCTGCACGTGCAGGTGCACGTCGAGCCCATCGCCCACGTCGGAGACATACCGGCCCGGCGCCAGCTGCTGCGGCGCGAACAGTCGCGTCAGCCGGTGGTAGTTTTCCGCATACAACCCCATCAGGAACTCGAAGCGTCCGGGCAGCAGGCTGTTGCGGTTGTCCAGTACGACGCTCATGGCGGGTGCACAAACTCCAGGTGGCAATCAGAACATGGTCCGCTCGATACCGAAGCGGTCGAAGATCTTGCTGGCGATTTCCTCGATCGACACGTGCGTGGTGTTGAGGCTGGGAATGTTGGCCTGGCGCATCAGCCGGTCGGCCTGTTCCAGTTCCCAGCGGCATTGCTTCAACGTGGCATAGCGGCTGCCGGCGCGACGCTGTTCGCGGATCTGCGCCAGCCGCAGCGGGTCGATGGTCAGCCCGTACAGTCGATCCCGGTACGGCCGCAGGCGTGCGGGCAGTTCGAGTTTCTCAAGGTCTTCGTCGGTCAGCGGATAGTTGGCGGCACTGACGCCGTAATGCAAGGCCATGTAGAGGCAGGTCGGCGTCTTGCCGGAGCGCGACACGCCGACCAGGATCAGGTCGGCCTCGGCGTAATTCACGTCGATGCCGTCATCATGCGAGAGCGCATAGTTGGTTGCATTGATGCGCGCCTCGTACTTGTCGAAATCGACCAGGCCGTGCGAGCGGTTGACCGCACCGGAACGCTTGGTCCTCAGTTCGTCCTCCAGCGGGCCGATGAACGGCGCAAACACGTCCAGCATCAGAGCGCCGCTGGCGGCCACGATCTCACACAGCGCACGGTCGGCCATGGTGTTGACCACGATCGGCCGCTGTCCGCTCTGTGCGTAGTTGGTCTTGATCCGCAGCGCGGCGGTTTCCGCCTTGTGTGCGTTGTCGGTGAACGGCAGCCGATGCTTGTCGAACTGCACGCCTTCGAACTGCGCCAGGATGCTGTTGCCGATCGTCTCCGCGGTAATACCAGTGGAGTCGGAGATGAAAAAAACCGTTCGCTGCATACAGGATCCTGATGGCGGGGAAGCATTTGTCTGCACCTTAGCGCAAGCATGAAATCCACCGCCAGCTGACTGGTATGCCGTTGGAATGACATCTTCCGGCATTGGTCTTCTTGTGCCGCGCACCATCCGCAGCGGACAATACCAGTTCTTTGCAACCCGCTTCGGGCCTTCGTGCCGCGCCCATTCCACTTATCCGCAGAGCTTCCCTAAGGAGACACCCTTGAACGACCTGGTGCTTTGGCTCGACCAACTGCGCATGACCGACCTGGGCAAGGTCGGCGGCAAGAATGCCTCCCTCGGCGAAATGATCGGCAACCTCGCCAAGCTCGGCGTCTCCGTGCCCGGAGGCTTCGCGACCACGGCCAGCGCGTTCCAGCAGTACCTGGAAAAGAGCGGCCTGGCAAAACGCATCCAGGATCGGCTGGCCACGCTCGACGTCGACGACGTCGACACCCTGGTGGCGGCCGGCAAGGAAATCCGCGGCTGGATCGTCGACACCGCCCTGCCCGCCGAGCTCGAGCAGGCGATCCGCGATGCCTACGAAAAACTTTGCAAGGACGCCGGCGCCGAGAACATTGCTGTCGCCGTGCGTTCCTCGGCCACGGCCGAGGACCTGCCCGACGCCTCGTTCGCCGGCCAGCAGGAAACGTTCCTCAACGTGGTCGGCATCGACGACGTGCTGCACAAGGTGAAGGAAGTCTTCGCCTCGTTGTACAACGATCGCGCGATCGCCTACCGCGTGCACCAGGGCTTCAAGCACGAAGACGTGTTCCTCTCCGCCGGCGTGCAGCTGATGGTGCGCTCGGACGTGGGCGCCGCCGGCGTGCTGTTCACGCTGGACACCGAATCGGGCTTCCGCGACGTGGTGTTCGTCACCGGCTCGTACGGCCTCGGCGAGATGGTCGTGCAGGGCGCGGTCAATCCGGACGAGTTCTACGTGTTCAAGCCGACCCTGCGCGACGGCAAGCCGGCCGTCCTGCGCCGCAACCTCGGCGCCAAGCAGTTGCGCATGGTGTATTCCAGCGCGCAGGGCGAACGGGTCAGGACCGAGGACACCCCGGTCGAACTGCGCAACACATTCTGCATCAGCGACGATGACGTGCAGGAACTCGCCCGCCAGTCGCTGATCATCGAGAAGCATTACGGCCGCCCGATGGACATCGAGTGGGCGAAGGACGGCCACACCGGCAAGCTGTACATCGTGCAGGCGCGCCCGGAAACGGTGAAGTCGCGTTCGCACGCGACCCAGCTCGAGCGCTTCCACCTCAGCGAGAAGGGCAAGGTGCTGGCCGAAGGCCGTTCGATCGGCCAGAAGATCGGCGCCGGCAAGGCCCGCGTGATCCGTTCCTTGAGCGACATGAACAAGGTGCAGGTCGGCGACGTGCTGATCGCCGACATGACCGACCCCGACTGGGAGCCGGTGATGAAGCGCGCCTCGGCGATCGTCACCAACCGCGGCGGCCGCACCTGCCACGCGGCGATCATCGCGCGCGAGCTGGGCGTGCCGGCGGTGGTCGGCACCGGCAACGCGCTGGAGCTGATCCCCGACGGCGCCGATGTCACCGTGTCCTGCGCCGAAGGCGATACCGGCACGATCTACGACGGCATCCTGAAGTTCGAGCGGATCACCGCCGACCTCGGCGCCATGCCCGAGGCGCCGCTGAAGATCATGATGAACGTGGCCAACCCCGAGCGCGCGTTCGATTTCGGCATGCTGCCGAACGCCGGCATCGGCCTGGCCCGGCTGGAAATGATCATCGCCAGCCACATCGGCGTGCACCCGAAGGCGCTGCTGGAGTACGGCAAGCAGGACGCCGAGACCAAGGCGAAGATCGACGAGCGCATCGCCGGCTACGCTGGCCCGGTGGAGTTCTACGTCGATCGCCTGGCCGAAGGCATCGCCACCATCGCCGCCTCGGTCTACCCGAAGCCGGTGATCGTGCGCCTGTCCGACTTCAAGTCGAACGAGTACGCCGGTCTGCTCGGCGGCTCGCGCTACGAGCCGCACGAAGAGAACCCGATGATCGGCTTCCGTGGAGCCAGCCGTTACGTCGACCCCAGCTTCGCCGAGGCGTTCGCGCTGGAGTGCAAGGCGGTCAAGCGCGTGCGCGAGGTGATGGGGCTGAACAACGTCTGGGTGATGATCCCGTTCGTGCGCACGCTCGGCGAAGGCCGCAAAGTGATCGAGGTGCTGGCGAAGAACGGCCTCAAGCAGGGCGAGCACGACCTCAAGGTCATCATGATGTGCGAGGTGCCGTCGAATGCCCTGATGGCGGACGAATTCCTCGACATCTTCGACGGCTTCTCGATCGGCTCCAACGACCTCACCCAGCTCACCCTGGGCCTTGATCGCGACTCCAGCATCGTCGCCGGCCTGTTCGACGAACGCGACCCGGCGGTGAAGAAGCTGCTGGCCATGGCGATCAGGACCGCCCGCGCCAGGGGCAAGTACATCGGCATCTGCGGCCAGGGCCCCAGCGACCACCCCGACCTGGCCGAATGGCTGATGGAGCAGGGCATCGAGTCGCTCTCGTTGAACCCGGATACGGTCGTCGACACCTGGCTGCGGCTGGCGAAAAAGAAGGCCGACCGGACTACCTGATCGCCGCTTGATGCGCACACGCATGAAGCCCAAGGGCCGCGAAAGCGGCCCTTGGTTTTTGGAGAAGCGGAAATCCAGCGGCCGGATTCAGCTGGAGCGCACGATCAGCACCGTGATGTTGTCGTCGCCGCCACTGTCGAGAGCGCTCAACAGCAGCTGATCCACGCATTCCTGGGCGGCCAGGTCGGTCCGCGCCACCGTGCGTGCGATCGAGGCGTCGCTGACGCCTTCGGTCAAGCCGTCGCTGCACAGCAGGAAGCCCATGCCCGATTCCAGCTGGCCACGCGCCATGCCGATATGCAGCTGCTCGATGGCGGTCACGCCCAGCGCCTGGGTCAGCACGTTGCGCTGCGGATGCTGGGCGGCCTGCGCCGGGTCGAGCTGGCCGGCCTCGACCAGCGCCTGCACCAGCGAGTGGTCGTGGCTGATCTGCCGCAACTCCTTCTTCCACAGGTAGATCCGGCTGTCACCAACCCAGGCGACTTCGTAACCGTCGCCGATGATCCGCAGCACGGCGATGGTGGTGCCCATCGGCAACACGTCGAAGCTGTGCCGGGTGTGCGCAAGCAATCGTTCCGCAGCGCCGTGCACAGCCTCGATCAGGCTGTGACCCTGGCCGACCAGGTCGACCACCGCATCCCGCACCAGCGCCGACGCCACCTCGCCATGCTGGTGCCCGCCCATGCCGTCGGCCACCAGGAACAGGCCGAGCGAAGCACCGGCGTAATAAGTGTCCTCATTGCGCGTGCGGCGCAGGCCGACGTGCGTTCCGTGTCCAAATTCGATCATGGGTTTTCAGTAGGTACGAGCCGATGCAGCATGCCGGAAGACCCGGTTGTTGTCACGGCAAGTTCGCTCGCGTATGATTCCCGGCTCGCATGCGCCACCATGCACCGCACCGGAGAGGTGGCAGAGTGGTCGAATGTACCTGACTCGAAATCAGGCGTACGTGTAAGCGTACCGTGGGTTCGAATCCCACCCTCTCCGCCAGAAAAGCAAAACGCCCCCACGTGGGGCGTTTTGCTTTTCTGGCGGTGACGGCGGGGATGAGAACCCACCGGTTCGACAAATTCGTCTGGAACGAATTTGGACAGCCGCAGGCTGGCCCCGCAGCGCAAAGCGCGGAGGGGTTCGGCCCAAGGATGGGCCGAACAATCCCACCCCCGGCCTCAAGACACCCTCACCACGCGCAGTGTTTTGCTTTCCACGCCGAAAAGACCCGATTCACCCCAACCGCCGCCACACGCTCTTGCCATCCACGCTGCTCTTGTCCAGCACATCCAGCCGCTCCTCATGCTGCGACAACTCGCCCGCCGACGCACGCAGCACCCGTGGCCGCGCATGCAGCACCACCGGTGCCACCACCACATCACGCTGCTCGCCGGCACCCTCGAAGCCGAGGTCAAACGCCACTTGCCCCGAAGTCATCGCCAGATACACGTCGGCCAGCAGCTGCGCGTCGATCAAACCGCCATGCAGGTCGCGCCGCGAGTTGTCCACGCCCAGCCGCTTGCACAGGGCATCGAGGTTGTTGCGCTGGCCGGGGTAGCGCTCGCGCGCCATTGCCAGGGTATCCAGCACGCTGCAACGGTCGCCGATCCTGCCCGCGCCGTTGCCCAGCCGGGCCAGTTCGGCATCGAGGAAGCCGATGTCGAAACTGGCGTTGTGGATGATCAGTTCCGCGCCGTCGATGAAGGCCAGGAACTCCTCGACCACCTCGGCAAAACGCGGCTTGTCGAGCAGGAACTCGTCCTCGATGCCGGTGACCTGCCGGGCACCTTCGTCGATCGCCCGATCCGGGTTCAGGTAGGTCTGGTAGTGCCGGCCGGTAAGCCGGCGCTCGACCATTTCGACACAGGCGATTTCCACCAGTCGATGGCCCTGGCGTACTTCGAGGCCGGTGGTTTCGGTATCGAGAACGATCTGCCTCATGCCCTGCCCTTCATCAGCTCGGCCTGTTCACGCGCGGCCTGGTCGACCCGCTCGTTTTCGATATGGCCGTTGTGGCCCTTCACCCACTTCCAGCGCACCTGATGGGCGCCGACCGCATCGGACAGGCGCTGCCACAGATCCTGGTTCTTGACCGGCTTCCTGTCGGCGGTACGCCAGCCATTCGCGCGCCACTTCGGCATCCACTGCTCGATGCCCTGCATCACATAGCGCGAGTCGGTGGTGAGGGTGACCTGGCACGGTCGCTTCAATGCTTCCAGCGCACCGATCGCCGCCATCAGCTCCATCCGGTTGTTGGTGGTGGCCGGCTCGCCGCCAGCCACCATGCGTTCGCTGCCCTTTGCGCGCAACAGCGCGGCCCAACCGCCCGGGCCCGGGTTGCCCAGGCAGGCCCCGTCGGTAAATGCTTCCACTTCGCTCATCGTTGCTCACGTATTCCATTGAAAATCACAGAACCGAACTGCGCCGGGTGCCCGGCGAAAGCCGGCCATTCGCCGGCACGCGCACTGGCACCGGCTTGAGCCGCAGCGGCGTGACCAGGCGCCGGCGCTTGCGCGCGACCAGCACGTAGCCGCCGCCGAAGGCGCCTGCAAGGGTTCGCCGCGTCGTGGCCAGGCTGGGCCACATGCTGCCCACCCGCTGCACCTGCTCGATCACCAGCCCGGCCAGCTCAAGCCGGTGCCGGAGCCGCCACGGCATCTGCAGCGCCGGCGACTTCCCGCGCATGCGCCAGTAGAACCATGGCGACCAACCGCCGAGCGGATGCACGCCGGTCAACGCAAGCACACCGCCGGGCGCCAGCACGCGAACGGCCTCATCCAGCAGAGCCGCCGGCAGCGGCGCCACTTCCAGCGCATGCCGCAACAGCACCAGCTCGAACGCATCGTCGATGAATGGCAACGGCTCGTCCGCCGCCGCCTGCAGGTCGCCCTGGTAGCGGCCGTTCGCCAAGTGCAAGGTAGCCCAGCAGCCAAGCATCGGCAGCGCCGGTGGCGCATCGCCGAAGGACGCGCCCAGCAACAGCGCATGGGCGCCGAAACAGCGTTGCAGCTCCGGCTTCAGCACGCGCGTCTGCTCATCCAGCAAGCGACGCAACGGCGCACTGGCGTAGATGTCGTCATCGCGTTGTGGCATGCAACCGGTCCGGTCTTTCATCTGTGCCCAGAGTGTAATGGCTGACGACATCCGGCAGCAGGTCGCAGGCGAGACGGAACTGCCGCACGCTGCTGAACAGTAGCCCGACTGGTTAACGTTCCGCTAACGAGTCGGCAGCAATGCCAATTTATAGTCGACCGCCTCATGCGCGCCCCGGATGGCGGCGTCTGTCGTTCCACAGGGAAAACACCGGCCCGCCGGATATTCCTCAAACGCAGCGGAGTCCGTCTTGCACCTCCTACCGTTACCGGCGCTGGCCGACAACTACATCTGGCTGCTGCATGACGACGATGGCGATGCCATCGTCGTCGATCCGGGTGATGCCGAGGTCGTCGAGCAGGCGCTGGCGGCACATCGGTTGCAGCTGCGCGCAATTCTGCTGACCCATCATCACCCCGACCACATCGGCGGCGTACCGGCCTTGCGCGCACGCCGCGACGTGCCGGTTTATGCACCCGTCGATGAACGCATAGGCGAGGCCACTCGGCGGGTACGCGACGGCGATGGGGTCGAACTGGCCGCGCCGTCCGTGCGCTTCGAGGTGATCGCGATCCCGGGCCACACCCTCAGCCATGTGGCCTACGTCGGGGCCGGCCTGCTGCTGTGCGGCGATACCTTGTTCAGCCTCGGCTGCGGCCGCCTGTTCGAAGGCACGCCGGCGCAGATGCTCGCTTCGCTGGATCGCCTGTCGCAACTGCCGGGGGAAACCATGGTTTGCGGCGGTCACGAGTACACCGAAGCGAATGGACGCTTTGCGCGCACCATCGAACCGGCCAACCCCGACCTGCAGCAACGGCTGCAGGAAGTCGCCGCGCTACGTGGACGCCTCCAGCCCACGCTGCCGGTGCCGCTCGCGCGCGAGCTGGCGACCAACCCGTTCCTGCGGACCGACACCGACGCCGTCATCGCGTGGTGCCGGCAGCAAGGCAGCGGCAACGACCGGGTGGCCCGTTTCGCTGCCGTGCGCAGCGCCAAGGATGGATTCCACGCATGAGCCGACACCTTCGACTTCTGCCGTTGCTTCTGTCGCTCATGCTGGCCGCCTGCGCCGGGGTGCCCTCACCGCAGACGCCGCGGCAACCGACTGATGAAACTTCGTCGGCAACGATTGTCGTGCCCGAAACCACGCCGCCGGGCGGCGAACCCATCGCGCCATCATCGGCAGCCGACGTCTGGGACCGGCTGCGCAGCAGCTTTGCCATGCCCGGTTGTGACGCCGACCCGGCGGTATTGGCCTGGGCCAAACGGTATACGCGCCATCCGCAGCAGTTCGAAAGCCAGTTGCAGGCCGTGTTGCCGCGCCTGGTCTATGTGCAGCAAGTAGCCGACCGCTACGACGTCGCGGGTGAATTCGTGCTGTTGCCCTGGGTGGAAAGCCACTTCCAGCCGGGGCCCGCCCACAAGCGTCGGCCGGCCGGCATGTGGCAGATCATGCCGGTGACTGCCGGTGCCATGGGGCTGCGTGTCGACGGCCACTACGACGGCCGCCTCGACGTCCCTGCCGCCGCCAATGCCGTGATGAAACTGCTCGAGCAGTACCACGACCAGTTCAACGACTGGCGGGTGGCCGATTACGCCTACAACGCCGGCGAGTTCGCGATACGCAGGATCATCCGGACGCACGGCAAGCCGGCGGAGCAGCCGGCGATTCCCCACTGGCCGGTGCGCAAGGTAACCCGCGAGCATCTGACCAAGCTGCTGGGGATAGCCTGCGTGGTGCGCGAACCGGAGCGCTTCAATGTCAGCCTGCCCACGCTGCCGGGTGAGCAGCACCTGGTGCAGACCGAGATAACCCGTTCGATACCGGTCGCGCGGGCGGCCGACCATGCCGGCATGTCGGTGGAGGCATTGAAGCACCTTAATCCGGCGTTTCGCAGCAACATGATCGACGCCAACGCCGCCTCGTACCTGCTCCTGCCCGCCAAACACGCCCGCCAGTTCCGTGATGCCTTGCTGGAACACGCCAGCAGCAACGACGACGACGATCTCCTGGCCAGCTCGGGCTCCGGCGCAGCAGCCAGCCTCGCCCCCGACAAGAAGGCGACGCGGAAGACCCATACCGTGAAGCGCGGCGACAACCTCTGGCAGATCGCCCGCGACTACTCGGTCAACGTCAGCCAGTTGCAGCGCTGGAACCACCTGAGCAGCTACACGTTGAAACCCGGCCAGACACTGACGGTGAGCGCCCCGAACTAGGGATCCTCTCTGTCCCGATATCGGGTGCTTGCTATCTGGCGTTCGCCCCCATTCGGAAAGAACCCGCCGGCCGACCGGATCAAGCCTCCAACCGCTCGCTGGCATTGCGGACTTCCTGTGCTCCAACCTTGCCTCGGGTATCGCCCCGGCGGAACTGCCCATGCCGATGCCAGCCACAACATCCCGGCATGACCGATATCCGAGGAACTCCTCTGCCCCAGACGAAGAAGGGCGGCCAGTGGCCGCCCTTCTTCGTCTGACGCCGGCTGCGCCAGCCAGTGCGCTTACAGTCGCTGCTGGTTGATCTTGATCTTGGTCTTCGCCTTGAGCTGGTCGACCAACTCACGTGTCGCTTCGTAGCCGTAGGCCTGGGCCATCTGCTGGCGCAGCGACTCGCGCTGCTCCGGCGGTACCTTGGACAGGTCGCCGTCCTGCACCTTGTCCACGGCCAGCAGTACATAGGAGCCGTCCAACATGTCCACGGCGGCGAACTGCGGCTTGCCCGCCGCCGGGTGCGGCAGAAGAAACGCCTGCGTCAGCAGTGGCGCCGGCATCTGCGCGTGCCGGACCGCCTCGTTCACGGTGGTGATGCTGGCACCCAGCGACTTCGCCACATCGTCCATCGCCTCGCCCTTGCGCAGACGCGCCAGTGCCTCGTCGGCCTGCTTCTTCTCGACGGCAGCGGCGCGCTCGTCGAGAATCTTCTGCTGCACGTCGGCGCGCACTTCCGCGAGCGTCTTGGCGACTGCGGGCACGTGCTGGTCGACATGGATCACCACCGAGTGGTTGTTGCCCAGATCGATCAGACCCGAATTGTTACCCTGCACCAGCACGTCGTCGCTGAACGCCGCGGCGACTACCTTCGGGTTGGCGACCACGCCCTCGCCGCCCTTGCGCGTAAACAGCGCCGTGGTCTTGATCGGCAGCTTCAATGCGACCGAGGCCGGCTCCAACGATGTCGGATTCTGGTAGGTGTTGTCGGACATCTTGCCCGCGACTTCGTTGTACGTGCGGTCGCGCTCGGCCGCCGTCGATTCCTTGACGAGTTGGTCGCGCACTTCCTCGAACGGCTTGGATTCCCCGCTGCGGATATCACGCAGCCAGATGATGTGATAGCCATCGGTCGACAGCACCGGCTTGGAGATCTGGCCTTTCTGCATCGCGAACAGGGCCGAATCGAAGGCCTCGTTGGTCACGCCCTTTTCCAGCCAGCCCAGATCGCCACCCAGGCGACGGGAGCCCAGGTCCTGCGAATCCTGTTCGGCCATTTTGGCGAAGTCGCCGGAATTGGCTTCCGTCGCGATCTTCTCGGCCTTGGCCAGGGCCGCCTTCTGCTGTTCCGGCGTGGCGTTGGCCGGCACATTGATCAGGATATGCGAAACGAGCCGCTGTTCCGGCTGTACGAAGCGCTGCTTCTCGCTCGCGTAGCGCTTCCGCAGTTCGTCGTCGCTCGGCTCGGCAGCCAGCGGCAGGTCGGCGCCGACGACCTCCACGTACTTCACCGAAACCTGCTCGGGATTCATGTAGTCGGCCTGGTGCGCCTTGTACCAGGTTTCGATCTCGGCATCGCTGACCGTCTTGTTGTCCAGCGTGGGGCGCGGCAACTGGAAGTAGCGCAGGTCGCGGCGCTGGCTCAGCAGTTTCAGGAAATGATCGAGCTGGGCGTCGGTGGCGATGGTGCTGTCGTTGATCGTCGATGGCAACAACTGGATGGCCAGGGACGAGCGGATCTCGTTCTCGAACATCTCCGGCGTCTTGTACTGGCTGGTGAGCCACGCACGGTAGCTGGTGCCGTCGAACTGGCCATTGACCTGGAACGCCGGGATCGAGGCGATGTAGTCGCGCATGGCCAGGTCCGAGACCCGCAGACCCCAGTCCGCATTGGCCTGCAGCAGCAGTTGCTCGTCGACCATCCCGTCCAGGATGCGCAGCTTCGTCTCGTTCTTCTCGAAGGTGCTGGAATCGAATTGCTCGCCCTGCTGTTCGGCTGCCTGCTGCCGCAGCTGGTTCACGCGGTCCTGGAATGCACGCTGGTCGATTTCGTGCTTGCCGACCTTCGCCACGAAGGCATCGTCGTTCGACATGAAGTAGCTCTCCATGCCGAACAGCGACATCGCCAGGACGGCGAGGCCAAGCACAATGATGGACGGCCATCCGTGCATCTTGTTACGCATTGCCTGCAGCATTGAAATCTTCCCGCAAGATGGTGAAAGCGCGTGGCGCGCGGTTGGCACAAGCCGCCGTGCCGGCACGCGTCCTGTTGCACGGGCACGTGCCGCTCAAATGACAAGGGCGCCACACGGGCGCCCTTGCGAACTGTGGCGGAGTGGACGGGACTCGAACCCGCGACCTCCGGCGTGACAGGCCAGCATTCTAACCGACTGAACTACCACTCCGCATTTTTCTGGTGGGTGCTGTAGGGATCGAACCTACGACCACCGCCTTGTAAGGGCGACGCTCTACCGCTGAGCTAAGCACCCGAAACCAAGCGTTAGCCGCTTAGTTTAGGGCATCCTTGAGGGTCTTGCCAGCCTTGAAGGCAGGCACCTTCGAGGCCTTGATCTTGATCGCTTCGTTGGTACGCGGGTTACGGCCGGTACGGGCAGCGCGCTTGCGCACAGTGAACGTACCGAAGCCCACCACCGAGACATCCTCGCCTTTCTTCAGCGACTTCTGCACGGTCTCGAAGAAGGCTTCGAGGGCACGACCAGCGTCGGCCTTGGTCAGCTCGGCCTTTTCGGCGATGGCATTGATCAGATCGGTTTTATTCATTGAAAAACTCCCTTATTCGGATTTCGTCAGTGCGGCCAGTCCGGAGACGAGACAGCACCGGCATGGATGGTTGGCTCTTGCCAGGGCCGTAACGCAACCCCGCATCGCTGCGCTGACATACAACGCCGGGACTGCGGTATCGCCTTTATACCAGTGCCTTGCCGGAATCCGCAACACAAGCCACAGCAACGTTTCCGGAAGATCGGCGACTCGCGAAACCGCTTGCAAAACTAGCGCCAGCAGACTATGCGAAAACTTCGTCGACCGACGGCGAAAAAGCAGAAAGTGCCCTGCCGCAGCAGGGCACCCTGGATGGAAGCCGGCAGGATGACGCGCCGGTGGATCAGTGCGTCAGCGAGTGCCCTTCCGTCGACTCGCCGGCCACGGCGGCAGAGGGGGCATCCTTGGGCGGATTCGGCTGCAGCGGACGCTCCAGTGCGATATCCAGCACTTCGTCGATCCAGCGAACCGGATGGATCTCCAGTGACGAGGTGATGTTGGCCGGCATGTCGGCAAGATCCTTCTTGTTGTCTTCCGGGATGATCACCGTGGTAATCCCGCCGCGATGCGCTGCCAGCAGTTTTTCCTTGAGGCCGCCGATCGGCAGCACGCGACCGCGCAGGGTGATCTCGCCGGTCATCGCCACTTCGGAACGCACCGGCACCTTGGTCAACACGGAAACCAGCGCCGTGCACATGGCGATGCCCGCGCTGGGACCGTCCTTCGGCGTGGCGCCTTCCGGCACGTGGATGTGCATGTCCAGTTTCTGGTGAAAGTCCGGGTCGATACCCAACTGATCGACGCGCGCACGCACGACAGACAGCGCGGCCTGGATCGATTCCTTCATGACGTCGCCAAGCTGACCGGTATTCACCAGGCGGCCCTTGCCCGGCACGACCGAGGCTTCGATGCTGAGCAGCTCGCCGCCGACCTGGGTCCAGGCCAGCCCGGTAACCAGGCCGACTTCGTTCTGCAGTTCCTTGCGGCCGAAATCAAACCGGCGCACGCCCAGGTATTGATCCAGGTTGGCCGAATCCACCTTGACCTTGCCGGCAGTGGCCTTCGCCCTGCCCCTGGCCGTCTTCGCGGGCGACGTCTTCGCCTTGGCCTTCTTCACCTGGCCCAGGGTCAGTTCCTTGACCACCTTGCGGCAGATCTTGGAAATCTCGCGTTCCAGGTTGCGCACGCCCGACTCGCGCGTGTAGTAACGCACGATGTCACGCAATGCGTCCTCGGCGATGCTGAGCTCCTCCGGCTTCAGGCCATTCGCCTTGAGCTGCTTGGACAGCAGGTATTTCTGCGCGATGCCGAGCTTCTCGTCCTCGGTGTAGCCGGGGATGCGGATGACTTCCATGCGGTCGAGCAGCGGGCCGGGGATGTTCAGCGAATTCGCGGTGGCGATCCACATCACCTCGGACAGATCCAGATCGACCTCGAGGTAATGATCGTTGAACGCGTGGTTCTGCTCCGGATCGAGCACCTCCAGCAGCGCCGACGACGGGTCGCCACGGAAGTCCATCGACATCTTGTCGATCTCGTCCAGCACGAACAACGGGTTCTTGGTTCCGACCTTGTTGATGTTTTGCACGATGCGACCGGGCATCGAGCCGATATAAGTGCGCCGATGGCCGCGGATCTCGGCCTCGTCGCGCACGCCACCGAGACTCATGCGCACGAATTTCCGGTTGGTCGCCTTGGCGATCGACTGCCCCAGCGAGGTCTTGCCCACGCCGGGCGGACCGACCAGGCACAGGATCGGCCCCTTCATCACCGATACGCGCTGCTGCACGGCGAGGTACTCCAGGATGCGGTCCTTGACCTTTTCCAGGCCGAAGTGGTCGGCGTCGAGCACTTCCTGCGCCAGCTGCAGATCCTTGCGCACCTTGCTGCGCTTCTTCCACGGCACGCCGACCAGCCAGTCGAGGTAGTTGCGCACCACGGTGGCCTCGGCCGACATCGGCGACATCTGCTTGAGCTTGCTGAACTCCTGCCGCGCCTTGGTCAGCACGGCCTTGGGCATGCCGGAGCCCTCGATCTTCTTCTGCAGTTCCTCGACCTCGTTCGGGCCATCCTCGCTGTCGCCGAGCTCCTTCTGGATCGCCTTCATCTGCTCGTTGAGGTAGTACTCGCGCTGGCTCTTCTCCATCTGCGACTTGACCCGGCCGCGGATGCGCTTCTCCACCTGCTGCAGGTCCATCTCGCCATCGACCAGGCCGATCAGCAGCTCCAGCCGCTGACCGACGTCGGCGGTCTCCAGCACCTTCTGCTTGTCGGCCATGCGCACAGACAAATGTGCGGCGATGGAATCGGCCACGCGCGACGGATCGTCGATGCCGGACAGGCTCGCCAGCACTTCCGGCGGAAGCTTGCGGCTCTGCTTGACCAGCTGTTCGAACAGCGAGATCAGCGTGCGCGAAACCACGTCGAGCTCACGTTCCTTCGCGTTGTAGACCGGCTCGATCACGCGCGAACGGGCGGTCAACATGCCGTCTGCTTCCTTGAAATCCTCGACCGCCACGCGCGACTGGCCCTCGACCAGCACCTTGACCGTGCCATCGGGCAATTTCAGCAACTGCAGCACGCCGGCCAGCGTGCCGACCTGGTGCAGGTCGGCGATCTCCGGGTCGTCGATATCCGGACTTTTCTGCGCGACCAGCAGGATCTGCCGCTCGCCCTCCATCGCGCGCTCCAGCGCACGCATGGACTTGTCGCGACCGACAAACAACGGGATGACCATGTGCGGATAAACCACCACGTCGCGCAACGGCAACACCGGCAGAGCGTCCAGCGCAACAGGAAGGGGGGCGTTCTTGGCCATGAAAGAGGGGTCCCTCGGATTCGGATCTGGTTTCGTCCCGACACTGCGCCGGGCCTGTCAACTCGTCAAGTGGAGGCAACCAGGAGCCTACTCAAGGCAGGCGGGTCGCCAAAAACAGAACGGCCCCGGCGAAATCACCGGAGCCGTCGTCGCCGCAGATGGGGCTGAAAGGTCAGGCAGCGTCGCCGCCGTCACTTGCGACCCGTTGCTGCAGGTTGCCGCGATAGATCAGGTAGGGTTCGGCCTGGCCTTCGATCACGGCGTCGTCCACCACCACCTTGCTGACATGCTCCAGCGAGGGCAGTTCGTACATCGTATCCAGCAGCACCTGTTCCAGGATGGTGCGCAAGCCGCGGGCGCCGGTCTTGCGCTTGAGCGCCTTGCGGGCAATCGCCTGCAGCGCCTCGGGGCGGAATTCCAGTTCCACCTCCTCCATCTCGAACAGCTTCTTGAACTGCTTGGTGACCGCATTCTTCGGCTCGGTGAGTATCTTCACCAACGCCGCCTCGTCCAGCTCGTCCAGCGTGGCCACCACCGGCAGGCGCCCGACGAATTCCGGGATCAGGCCGAAGCGCACCAGATCGGCCGGTTCCACGTCGGCCAGCACCTTGCCCAGGTTCTCGGTGCGCTCCTTGCTGCGCACCTCGGCGGAAAAGCCGATGCTGGTGTTCTCGGAACGCTGCTGGATGACCTTTTCCAGACCGGCGAACGCACCACCACAGATGAACAGGATGTTCTTGGTGTCGACCTGCAGGAATTCCTGCTGCGGATGCTTGCGACCGCCCTGCGGCGGCACCGAGGCCAGGGTGCCCTCGATCAGCTTCAGCAACGCCTGTTGCACGCCTTCACCGGACACGTCGCGGGTGATCGACGGGTTCTCGCTCTTGCGCGAAATCTTGTCGATCTCGTCGATGTAGACGATGCCCGACTGCGCCTTCTCGACGTCGTAGTCGCACTTCTGCAGCAGTTTCTGGATGATGTTCTCGACATCCTCGCCCACATAACCGGCTTCGGTCAGCGTGGTGGCGTCGGCGATCGTGAACGGCACGTTGAGCAGGCGCGCCAGTGTTTCGGCCAACAGCGTCTTGCCCGAGCCGGTCGGGCCGATCAGCAGGATGTTGGACTTGCCCAGCTCGATGTCGTCGCTCTTCTGGCGCGATTCGATCCGCTTGTAATGGTTGTACACCGCCACCGCCAGCGCCTTCTTGGCGCGGGTCTGGCCCACCACGTACTGATCCAGCGATTCGCGGATCTCGCGCGGCTTCGGCAACTGGGTGCGCCCGGAGGCGGCCTTTTCTTCCAGTTCCTCGCGGATGATGTCGTTGCACAGCTCCACGCACTCGTCGCAGATGAACACGGACGGACCCGCGATCAGCTTGCGCACTTCATGCTGGCTCTTGCCGCAGAAAGAGCAATAGAGAATCTTGCCGCTGTCGCTGGAACGCCCCTGCCGGTCGTCGCTCATACTCTCGATCCCGCTGGTAAATCTGAATGCGTCGCGAGAATAACACAGGGCTCCGCGTCTGCCTGCAGACGCGGAGTCCATCTCGTGACTCTGGGGTAAAACCTGGAAATCAGGCCGATTTCACCGTCTCGCCGGCGCGCTTGTCGAGCACCTCGTCGATCAGGCCATAGGCCTTCGCATCGATGGCGTTCATGAACCGATCGCGCTCCATGTCCAGCTCGATCTTCTCGATCGGCTGACCGGTATGCTCGACGTAGATCTGGTTCAGACGCTGACGCATGTACAAGATCTCGCGTGCCTGGATCTCGATGTCGGTCGCCTGCCCTTGCGCGCCGCCGGAGGGCTGGTGAATCATCACGCGCGAGTTCGGCAACGAGAAACGCTTGCCCTTGGCACCTGCCGTCAGCAGCAGCGAACCCATGCTGCAAGCCTGGCCGATGCACATCGTGCTGACGTCCGGCTTGATGAACTGCATGGTGTCGTAGATCGCCAGGCCGGCGGTGACCGCGCCACCCGGACTGTTGATGTAGAAGTGGATGTCCTTGTCCGGATTCTCCGACTCCAGGAACAGCATTTGCGCAACGATCACGTTGGCGACCTGATCGTTGACTTCGCCGACCAGGAAGATCACCCGCTCCTTCAACAGGCGCGAGTAGATGTCATAGGAGCGCTCGCCGCGAGCCGTCTGCTCGACGACCATCGGTATCAAATTGAGGTTCTGGATCGGATCCATGGCCATGTTTGCAGCTCTCCGGTTGATGGGCCTGGCGGACAGCTCAGGCGTTGGCTGGGCGCATCACGTCGTCGAAGCTCAGGTCCAGTTGGGTGGTCTTGGCATGTTCCGCCACCCACTCGGCCACCTGGTCTTCCATCACACGATTCTGCAGCCCAGACATCAGTTGGGGGTCGCCGTTGTAGAGTTCAATGACCTTCTCCGGCTCTTCATAGGTCGAAGCAATCGCGGCGAGCTGTTCGGCAATGCGCTTGCGGTCGATCTTGATCTCTTGCTTGCGGGCAATCTCGCCCATCAGCAGGCCGGCGATCACCCGCTTGCGCGCGATCGGCATGGCGGCCTCGATCAGCTGCGGTGGCGGCTGCTGGCCCTGCGGCACGCTGCCGGCGGCCATGTTGCGCGCCTCGGACTGCACCATCAACTTCGGCACGTCCAGCTCGGCGTGGGCCGTGGACAACTTCTCGGCAACTTCGGATTTCAGACGCGCCATCAGCGCCGCCTTCAGCTCGCGCTCGAGGTTCGCACGAACTTCCTTGCGGAACGTCTCCAGGTCGCCGTCCGCAATGCCGAACAACTTGGCAAACTCGGCGTCGATCTCGGGCAACTTCGGCTCCTGCACCTTGAGGATGCTGAAGCTGACCCTGGCAGTCTTGCCCGCCAGCTGCGTGTTGCGGAAATCTTCCGGGAAGGCAATCTCAGTCTCGAAACTATCACCCGTCTTGCGGCCAATCAGCGCCTCGTCCAGCGCCTTGAACAGGGTGCCCGAGCCCAGCACGCTGCCGGCACGCTCCAGGCCCTCGGCCGGGAAGCGGTAGTCGCCGGCTTCGGCCGAGTATTCGAACATCACGAAGTCGCCCTCGGCCGAGGCACGATCCACCTCATCGAAGCTGCGGCGCTGCTGGCGCAGGGTCTCCAGCATCTTGTCGATATCGGCATCGGTCACCACCGCCATCGGACGGCTGATCTCGAGCGCGGCCACGTCGACCAGCGGGAACTCCGGCATGATCTCGAACGTCGCGGTGTACGCGATTTCACCGTTTTCCGGCCGGCCGGTGGTGTCGATCGCCGGATTCGCGATCGGCTGCAGCTTTTCCTGCGCCACCGCCTCGCGCAGCGTGCTGCCGATCAGGTCGGACAACACTTCGCCACGAACCTGGTCGCCGAAACGCTGCTTGATCACCGTCGTCGGCACCTTGCCCGGACGGAAGCCCTTCAGGCGAACCGTGCGGCCCATCTCCGCGATGCGCGCGCTCACCTGCGTCTCGAACCGCTCCGCGGGAAATTTCACCGTGAGCTTGCGCTCGAGCGTGCCGATGTTCTCAACCGAAACCTGCATGACGTCTCCTGGTACTACCTGATGTTGTGGGCCTGCCACAGGCGCCATGGCGGCCGTGCCGCCCGAAAAACAAAGAAATCAACGGGGTATGGTGCGAAAGGGGGGACTCGAACCCCCACGGGGTTAACCGCCAGAACCTAAATCTGGTGCGTCTACCAATTCCGCCACTCTCGCCTTGCCACCCTCGTCAAACGCGCGTAACCACCGGATTCTGAAACCGATTGTCGCCTGCAGGAGCAATTCCGCAAGCGCCTCATCCCCATGGCCACGCCCGCCTAAGTCGATGATTCCCTTATACGAAAGCGGACCATTTTACGGTTGCACGACCTTGCAGCACAAGCCTTGTGGCACAAGCGTTGGCGGCTGCGAATCGCGCTATCGCTGACGTGTCGTACCCCCGTTCCGGCCGCACAAAGCAAAACGCCGATCGCAAGCGATCGGCGTTTTGTCGATTGGTGGGCCGTGAAGGATTCGAACCTTCGACCAATTGATTAAGAGTCAACTGCTCTACCAACTGAGCTAACGGCCCAGGAAACCTGGGTTTGAAACTGGGGTGGATGATGGGATTCGAACCCACGACAACCGGAATCACAATCCGGGACTCTAACCAGCTGAGCTACATCCACCATCGACCTGATACTGGTGCGCCAGACAGGACTCGAACCTGCAACCGTCGGCTTAGAAGGCCGATGCTCTATCCGGTTGAGCTACAGGCGCAGTCGCTGCAGATAGAACGTCTCGCTGGTCGGGGTAGAGGGATTCGAACCCCCGACTTTTGCGTCCCAAACGCAACGCTCTACCAGACTGAGCTATACCCCGCTTTCGAACCTCCGGCCATGCCGCCACCGGAGCCTTGAAATGTTACGGGTGTCGCCTCGCTCAGTCAATCCGTATCGAAGCACACCTTGTGTTTCTTGATCATCGTTTTCGCAGAGAGCCGTACAGGTTTCCCGTTGAAAACAAAACGGGGTGCAAGCACCCCGCCTCGCAGAATAAAAATGGTGCGCCCGGAGAGATTCGAACTCCCGACCACCTAGTTCGTAGCCAGGTACTCTATCCAACTGAGCTACGGGCGCACTGAAAACCGCTTTCCTCATCGCCAGGATGTCTGGACATCGAGGCGGTGAAGCAAGAAGCGGAATTATTCAGACTCCGCCCTCTTGCGTCAACCCTTTTCGTAAAATTTCTTCACCGAATTTTTCACGCCCGGCAAATACAGCCTGCGGCATGGCGCTCCCGCAAACACCACGTACACGCATGGCGACAGGGTCGCCGCGCATACGCGAAAAGGGCGGCCAGTGACCGCCCTCTTCCATTGCAACGGTATGGCCGTCCAAACCGCGATCAGTTTTCCAGGCCGGTCCGGCTCTGCGGCGCAGGATCGCCGACCTTGCCGACGGTCGAGCCGGCGTCGCCCTTCGGCGGCGGAGGCGGCGGCGTGGCGCCGGTCGAGGCATTCTTCGTCCAGTCGGCCGGCGGCCCGGGTAAGCGCCCGGCCATGATGTCGTCGATCTGGTGAGCGTCGATCGTCTCGTACTGCAGCAAGGCTTCGGCCATGGCATGCAGCTTGTCAAGATTCGCAGTCAGCAACTCCTTGCTGCGTGCATAGGCACGATCGAGGATGCCGCGCACCACTTCATCGATCTTGCTGGCGGTCTCGTTGGAGATGCTCTTGTGCTGGGTCACCGAACGGCCCAGGAACACCTCGTCCTCGTCCTCACCGTAGGTGATCGGACCGAGCTCGTCGGACAACCCCCACTTAGTTGCCATGTTGCGCGCCATCTTGGTGGCCCGCTCGATGTCGTTTGACGCGCCGGTGGTGACCTTGTCGGCGCCGAAGATCAGTTCCTCGGCCACCCGGCCGCCGTACAGCGAGCACAGCTGCGACTGGATCGCCACACGGTTGATGCTGTACTTGTCGCCCTCGGGCAGGTACATGGTGACGCCCAGCGCGCGCCCGCGCGGGATGATCGTGACCTTGTAGACCGGGTCGTGTTCGGGCACCAGCCGGCCGACGATGGCGTGGCCGGCCTCGTGATAGGCGGTGAGCTTCTTCTCGTCCTCGCTCATCGCCATCGAGCGGCGCTCGGTACCCATCAGGATCTTGTCGCGCGCCTTGTCCAGGTGGCTCATGCGCACTTCGCGCGCGTTCTCGCGCGCGGCGAACAACGCCGCCTCGTTGACCAGGTTGGCCAGGTCGGCGCCGGAGAAGCCGGGCGTGCCGCGCGCAATGGTCATCGCGTTGACGTCGCTGGCGGTCGGCACCTTGCGCATGTGCACCTTGAGGATCTGCTCGCGGCCGCGCACGTCGGGCAGGCCGACCACGACCTGGCGGTCGAAACGGCCCGGGCGCAGCAGGGCCGGATCCAGCACGTCAGGGCGGTTGGTGGCGGCGATCACGATGATGCCTTCGGTACCTTCGAAACCGTCCATCTCGACCAGCAACTGGTTCAGCGTCTGCTCGCGTTCGTCATGACCACCGCCCAGGCCGGCGCCGCGATGGCGGCCGACCGCGTCGATCTCGTCGATGAAGATGATGCACGGCGCATGCTTCTTGGCCTGCTCGAACATGTCGCGCACGCGGCTGGCGCCGACGCCGACGAACATCTCGACGAAGTCGGAACCGGAGATCGCGAAGAACGGCACCTTCGCCTCGCCCGCGATCGCCTTGGCCAGCAGGGTCTTGCCGGTACCGGGCGGACCGACCATCAGCACGCCGCGCGGAATCTTGCCGCCGAGCTTCTGGAAGCGGCCCGGATCGCGCAGGAACTCGACCAGCTCGCCGACCTCCTCCTTCGCCTCGTCGCAGCCGGCGACGTCGCTGAAGTTGACCTTGATCTGGTCCTCGCCCTGCAGCTTGGCGCGCGAACGGCCGAAGCTCATCGCACCGCGACCACCGCCGCCGGACTGCATCTGGCGCATGAACCAGATGAATACGCCCACGATCAGCAGTACCGGCAGCCAGCTGATCAGCAGGCCGATCAGCGAGAAGCCCTCGGACGGATCCTGGCGAACCTCGACGCCCTTGTCCTGCATCTGCTTGACCACCTCGTTGGTGGAGAAGCCGAGCATCGGGGCGACCGTGCGGAACGGGCTGCCATCCTTCAGCTTGCCGCTGATGGTGGCCGGCTGGTCGGCGCTGATCGTGGCGTTGGCGACGTTGCCGTTGTCGACACTCTGCACGAACGAACTGTACGGCAGGTCGGACGAGGCCGCGCCACGGGGATTGAAGCTCTGGAACACGGTGAACAGGACCACCGCGATGATCACCCAGAGCAACACATTTTTCGCTGTTTCATTCATGCACGGTTCTCGCCCGGTGACACCGTGGCAGGTTTACGGCCCACCGCCAGTGCGTACACCTCACGCGAACGTGCGCGGGAGGCCTTAGGTTTACGCATGGTTACGCGGGTGAAGTCCGCGCGCAAGCTGCGCAAGTAATCGTCAAAGCCGACTCCCTGAAACAATTTGATCAGGAACGAGCCGCCCGGCTTGAGCCACTGCCGACTGAAATCCAGCGCCAGTTCGGCCAGATCCATGGCCCGGATCTGGTCGGCCAGCGCCACACCACTCATATTGGGGGCCATGTCGGACAGTACAAGATCCACCTTGAGCCCTTCCAGGCGGGATTCGAGCTCGTGCAGCACCGATTCCTCGCGGAAGTCGCCCTGCAGGAAGTCCACCCCGGCGATGCTCTGCATCGGCAGGATGTCCAGCGCGAACACCTTGCCGCTGTCGCCCAGCCGGTTGCGCACCAGCTGCGACCAGCTGCCCGGCGCCGCGCCGAGGTCGACCACGTTGATGCCCGGCTTCAGCAGGTGGTCGCGTTCGATCAGTTCCTCCAGCTTGTACACCGCACGCGAACGCAAGCCCTCGGCCTGGGCTTTCTTCACATATTCATCATTGAAGTGTTCACGCAGCCAGACTGCGCTGCTCTTGCTGCGGGCCATGTCGTCACAGTCGCCGATTGGGGAACGGGATGGCGCATGATACCCTTTGCCGTTCATTTACCGCGAATCGAGCACCAGCGCATGGCCCTTTCTTCCTCGCAGATCCGCTACCTGCGCAGCCTCGCCCATGACCTGAGCCCGGTCGTCCTGCTGGGCAACAAGGGCGCCACCGAGGCCGTGGTGAAGGAACTGGACCAGGCGCTGGGCATCCACGAACTGGTCAAGGTGAAGCTGTCCGGCGGCGACAAGGATGAACGGCAGGCCCAGATCGACGTGCTGACCGAAGGCACCGGGGCCGAAAAGATCCACCAGATCGGCCATGTCGTCGTGCTGTTCCGCCGCAACGCCGACGAGCCGAAGATCGCCCTGCCACGCTGATGGACCTGTCGCTCGAACGTCCCGAAGGCTATCTCTACGTGCGCCGCGTCGGCGCGCGTGGGGTCACCCTGATCGACCGCGAGCTCACCAGCAGTTTCCTGCTGGCGCCCGATCGGGCGATCGAGAACTGGCCGGTCACCGCCGCCGGCACGCTGGACGCCAGCCACGTCGAAGCCCTGCTGGCGCTGCAACCCGAACTGGTGATCCTGGGCACCGGCGAACGCCAGGTATTTCCGGCCGCCGCATTCGTGGCCGGCTTCCTGCGCAAGGGCATCGGCATCGAAGTGATGGACAACGCCGCCGCCGCGCGCACCTACAACCTGCTGGCCGGCGAAGGGCGCCGGGTCATCGCCGGATTCATCCTGCCGCCGGCCTGATCGCCTCCACGCCGCGATCAACGCAACGGTAGATATCCCAGCGGATCGACCGGGTTGCCGTCCTTGCGGATCTGGAATTCCAGTTCGTTGCGGGTGGTGCCGGTCGATCCCATCTCGGCGATCTGCTGGCCGCCACTGACCCGCTGCCCCTCCTTGACCAGGCGCTTGCGATTGTGGCCGTAAGCGGACAGGAAACTGTCGTTGTGCTTGATGATCACCAGCTCGCCGTAGCCGACCAGGCCGTTACCGCTGTACACCACTACGCCATCGGCGGCAGCACGCACCGGGTCGCCGGACCTGCCTGCGATCACGATGCCGGGAATCGCGTCGCTACTCTGGAAACGGCCAGCCAGACTGCCATCGGCCGGCCAGCGCCATTGCACGCTGCTGACCACACGCGAAACTCCGGCGGCCGCCGGCGCGGGTGGCGGCATGGTCGCCGGTGCGGCAGCCGGCACACCCGCCACCGGAACCA
>DATCUT010000079.1:0-11018 GCA_036561785.1 Rhodanobacter sp. | reverse complement strand
GCCGCCGCCGCCTTGGCGGACGGTACCGGCCGGACTGCGCTGGAGCCGACCTCCAGCCGCACCGGGCAGGGCTTGCCGCCGAGCTGCAGCAGCACGGCCTCGATCCGTTCCAGGTAGCGCCCGCGCACGGTGTCCAGGGTGTAGGAGTTCGGCGCGAACAGCTGCAGGCCGTTGGCATCGTCGCGCGCCTGCAGCGGCATCAGCCAGGTATGCAGGTCTTCGGCGCTCAAATCGCCTTCGAGGCGCTCAAGGCAGCGCCGCCACAGATCACTCATGAATAAAATCGACCACAGCTTCAAAGCGCTTGCGCGCGGGGTTGATGGGTTAGTCTAGCAGCAGCCTCCACACCCTCGCGGCCCAGATATCCACATGGGTATCCACAGGACGCCTTCCGGCGTCATTTGACAGCGGCGGCGGATACCCCACATACTTTCTGACCTTTTTATCCACATTCCCTTCGGAGTAAGCCATGAAGCGGACCTTCCAGCCCAGCAAGCTCAAGCGCGCTCGCACGCACGGTTTCCGTGCCCGTATGGCTACCGCCGACGGCCGCAAGATTCTCAACGCCCGTCGCGCCAAGGGCCGCAAGCGCCTGATCCCGTAAGTACCGATCAAGCATTGGGGGCAAGCGTCATGTCCACCGCCGGGCTGCCGCGCGAAGCGCGGTTACGTCGGCCAGGTGACTTCGCCGCCTTGCGGACAAGCAGCGGACGCGCAGGCGGCCGCTGTTTTCATATGCGCTATCGCGACAACGACCTGGGCCATGCCCGGCTCGGCCTGGCGATTTCCAAGCGCGTCTCCAAGCGTGCGGTCGAGCGCAACCGGATCAAGCGCTTGCTGCGCGAATCGTTCCGGCGCGTGCGCCACCAGCTGCCGGGGGTCGACATGATGGTGATGGCGCGCGAACAGGCCGCCGGCGTACCCGGGCCGCAGCTGCTGGCCGAACTCGACGGCCTGTGGAAAAAACTGCTGGCCAGCCATGCCACGGTGTCCGGGCCATTGAAGCCCGCCGGCGACACCACCACAATCGAGCGTTGACCTTTTTCCTTCCTGTCTCCGCGGCGTTGACACGTGTCGTGGCGTTACCCGGATCTGCTACGCGATGAATCAAACGCGCACCTTCCTCATGTTCGCCCTGCTGGCCGTGGCCTACTTCCTGTTCCTGGCCTGGGAGAAGGATTACGCGCCACCACCGCCGACCACGGCAGCGAGCGCGGCCACGCCAGCGGCGGATGCCGGCGTACCGGGCGCAATTCCGGCGGCCTCCGCACCAAGCCCCGCGGGCACGCCGACGATCGCCGGCGACACGGCTCCTGCTGCTGCACCCGCAGTGGTGCAGCTGATCACCATCGAGACCGACGTACTGAAGCTGAGCGTGGATACCCGCGGTGGCAGTCTGGTGCACGCCGACCTGCTGGCCTACCCGCAGGCGCCGCGCACGCACAAGGCGCCGAACCCGCCACCGACCGTACTGCTGACCAGCGATCCCGAGCGCTATTCGGTGGCCCAGAACGGCCTAGTCAGCAGTAGCGACACCGCGCCGGCCGACCAGCCGAACCACCTGGCGTTGTTCCACAGCGAAAAGACCGACTACGCGCTCGCCGCCGGTCAGGACGAGCTGAAGGTCGACCTCACCTGGCAGGACGCCGCCGGCCTCAAGGTCACCAAAACCTATACCTTCAAGCGCGGCAGCTACGTGATCGGGGTCAGCCAGCGCATCGACAACGGCGGCGCCGCGCCGTGGCAGGGCAACGCCTATCAGCAGCTGCTGCGGGTCGAGCCGCCGAAGGCCAGCAACTGGCTGGCGAACTACAGCAATCCCGAGACGCGCAGCTTCCAGGGCGCCGCCTGGTACACCGGCGAGAAGTTCGAGAAGCTGCCGTTCAAGGACTTCGCCGAACCGAAGGACCAGCTCAACGCCCCGATCAAGGGCGGCTGGGCGGCGATGCTGAAGCTGTACTTCGTCACCGCGTGGATTCCGCCGGCCGACCAGACCGAGCAGTACGTCACCCAGACGATCAATCCGGACAGCGCGCATCCGCGCTACCTGATCCGTACGGTCGGCCCCGCCCTGAGCGTGGCGCCGGGGCAGAGCCTCACCAGCCAGTCGCGCCTGTACGTGGGCCCGAACAAGCAGGGCTCGATGGACGTGATCGCGCCGGGGCTGGACCTGACCATCGACTACGGCATGTTCAAGGTCATCGCCGTGCCGATGCACTGGGTGCTGTCGCAGTTCCACGCGATCTCCAAGAACTGGGGTGTGGCGATCATCCTGCTGGTGCTGCTGATCAAGGGCCTGAGCTGGAAGCTCACCGCCATCCAGTACCGCTCCAGCGCCCGCATGCGCAAGCTGCAGCCGCGTGTCCAGGCGCTCAAGGAGCGCTATGGCGACGACAAGCAGAAGATGCAGATGGCGATGATGGAGCTGTACAAGAAGGAGAAGGTCAACCCGATGGGCGGCTGCCTGCCGGTGCTGATCACCTTGCCGGTGTTCTACGGCCTGTTCTTCGTGCTCGAGTACAGCCTGGAACTGCGCCACGCGCCGTTCCTGTGGATCCCCGACCTCAGCGCGCCCGATCCGTTCTACATCCTGCCGATCATCTACGCGCTGGTGATGCTGGGCACGCAATGGCTGAACCCGGTCGCCGCGGGCATGGACCCGACCCAGGCGAAGATGATGAAGGTCATGCCGCTGCTGTTCACGGTGATGTTCGCGTTCTTCCCCGCCGGCCTGTGCCTGTACTACGCGGTCAACGGCATCGTGGGCCTGGGCCAGCAGTGGTGGATCACCCATCACGTGGATCGCGAGGACGTGGTCAAGCCCAAGGCCGCCTGAGCCTGTCCATCGCGCTTCCTTCGTCAGCCGCGACCGGGTCACCGTCGCGGCTGACTTCGTTTAGAGTCACCGCATGACCGAGCACCCCAGCGATACCATCGCCGCCATCGCCAGTGCCCCCGGTGCGGCGGGCGTGGGCGTGCTGCGCGTATCCGGGCCGGTGGTGCCGGCGATCGCGCAAGCCTTGCTCGGCCGCATGCCGCAGCCCCGGTATGCCCATTTCGCCGCGTTCCGCGACGGTGCCGGCGAACTGATCGATCGCGGCCTGCTGCTGCATTTCCCCGCACCCGCCTCGTACACCGGCGAGCACGTGCTGGAACTGCAAGGCCACGGCAGCGCGGTGCTGCTCGACGCGTTACTGCGCCGCTGCTGCGAACTCGGCGCCCGCCTGGCGCGGCCCGGCGAATTCACCGAACGCGCTTTCCTCAACGGCAAGCTCGACCTGGCCCAGGCCGAAGCGGTTGCCGACCTGATCGCCGCGCGTTCGCAGGCTGGCGCGCGTGCCGCGCTGCAGTCGATGGAGGGCGCGTTCTCGCGCAGGGTCGAGGCGCTGCTGCAGGCGCTGGTCACGCTGCGCGTGCACATCGAGGCGGCGATCGACTTTCCGGAAGAGGAAATCGACTTCCTCGCCGACCCGGCGATCGGCCAACAGCTCGAAGCCGTGCGCGACGAACTGGCCGAGCTGCTGCGCGAAGCCCGGCGTGGCCTGCGCCTCAACGATGGCCTGCGCGTGGCCATCATCGGCCGCCCCAACGCCGGCAAGTCCAGCCTGCTCAACGCGCTGGCGGGTAGCGACCGCGCCATCGTCACGCCGATCGCCGGCACCACCCGCGACGTGCTGCGCGAAGCGCTAAGTCTCGACGGCATCGCGCTGGAACTGGCCGACACCGCCGGCCTGCGCGAAACGGAAGACGAAGTCGAACGCGAAGGTGTGCGTCGCGCCCACGGAGAACTGCAGCGCGCCGACGTCGCCCTGCTGGTCACCACCGCCGCCGACTACGCCGCCGACCTGGCGTTCTTCGATGCCCTGCCCGCCGGCGTCGAGCGCGTGGTGCTGATCAACAAGATCGACCTCGATCAGATTCCCGCCCGCCACAACCAGTGCGAAGGCATGCACTGGCTGTGGGCTTCCGCAAAAACCGGTGAAGGCCTCGACATCTTGCGCGAGCACCTCAAGCGCCTCGCCGGTGCCGGCAGCGGCGAAGGCGCCTTCAGCGCGCGCCGTCGTCATGTGCTGGCCTTGCAACAGGTCGGCGCGCATCTCGATCACGCCACCGCCGTCCTCGCCACGAGTCGTGCCGGCGAACTCGCTGCCGAGGAACTGCGCCAGGCCCAGCATGCGCTGGGCGAAATCACCGGCAGCTACAGCAGCGACGATTTGCTCGGGGCGATCTTCAGTTCGTTCTGCATCGGCAAGTGATCAACCGGGCTGCTGCGCGAAGAAAGCATCCACTTCGCGCAGGCCCGGCATGCCGCCCTGCGCGCCGAGCCTGGTGACCGATAGTGCGGCGGCGGCGCAGGCCTTGCGTACGGCGGCGGCAAGGCCTTCGTGGAGGAACACGGCCAGTGCGGCGTTGAAGGTGTCGCCGGCGCCGGTGCTGTCGACCACGTCGACGTTGAAGCCGGACTGGTGGATCGGTTCGCCCTGTTCGCGGTACCAGGCGCCTTCGCTGCCGCGGGTGAGTACGACCGGGCATGGCGCGCGTTGCATCAATGTGCGGAAGTCTTCGTCGGGATCGGCGCCAAGCAGGATCGCCAGTTCATGCTGGTTCGGGGTGACGTAGCGGGCGAGTTGCAACCAGTCGATCGGCAGCTTTTGCGCGGGGGCGGGGTTGAGGATCACCGGCACGCCGAGGCGGTGGCCCAGGCGCAAGGTGGCTTCGACGGTCTCCAGCGGGATTTCCATCTGCACCAGCACGGCGTCGGCGCGGGCGATCAGCGCCTGCGCGCGTTCGATTTGTGCCGGGGTGACGCGTGCGTTGGCGGCGGGGACCACGATGATCTGGTTCTCGCCGCCGGCGACGGTGATCGAGGCGGTGCCGCTGGCACTGTCGACGAGTTGCGCGACGTGGCGGAGGTCGACCTTTTCGGCGGCCAGGCCCTCGCGCAGTTGCCGACCGAACGCGTCGTCACCGGTGGCGCCGACCAAGGCCACGTCGGCACCGAGCCGCGCCGCCGCCACGGCCTGGTTGGCGCCCTTGCCGCCGGGCACGGTGAGGAAACGTTCGCCCAGGATAGTCTCGCCGGGGCCGACGAAACGCGGCGCCTGGGTAACCAGATCCATGTTGATGCTGCCGACGACGACGATGCGTGTCATCTGTTGTCCCCTGCCATAGCGCGCTGGCTTCACGATGAACGTGAGAGCTTAACCGCTGACGCGATGGCGCTGGAACCGTCGACGTGCCGCATGCACCGGGAGGCGGCCTGGCGAAGGTCCGCTCCGGTCGCCCGGCCTCACTCAGGGGGAGGGGGCGCGGCCGAAGCCGGTGTCGCCGGGCAGCAGGGCCGGTGCGGGGCCGGCCACGGCGAGCAGGGACTGCGCGTAGCTGTCCTCGATGCTGACGGTGGAGACTTCGTCCCAGGCGAAGAACGAGGGTTCGCGCATCCACTCCGCGTCGGGGCTCAGCTCCTGCATGTTGAAGCCGTCTTCCTCGACGTCGATCAGGCGGCCGATGTAGCAGACTTCGGACTCGTCCTCGCTGTCCACGTGCACGCCGATCACCGGCGCCTGCGCGCCGGCGGCCTGGACGACCTCGCGGATAGTGTCCAGCGGGAAGCCGCGCGGCATGCGCGGCAGGATCTGCTTCAGCGCCAGCGCCTTCTCGAAGAACACATGGTGCTTGTCGGGTGCCTCCAGCTCGCTGACGTCGCGGTGGCGCATCACGTACATGCCGTCGTAGGTGACGCCGTCGCCGACCACCCAGAGCAGGAAGAACTCGCGTCCCACGCCACCCACGTAGCCGCAGAAGCTGCCGTGTTCAAGCTCCTCGCGCCACAACCGCACCAGCGTCTGCTTCTGCTGCGCCTCGCGCAACTGGGCGCGCTGGCCGGTATTTTTCAGTTCAATAACGTTGTTCACGGCGCCTATTTTAGCAGATGGGGGTAACCGGCTTGTTCAGAGGATGTAGCGGCTGAGATCCTCGTTCTGAACCAGGCTTCCGAGGTTTTTGTCTACCTGTTCGGCGTCGATAAGGTATTTTTCGCCGGATTTGTCCGCGGCCTCGAACGAAATTTTCTCCAGCAGGCGCTCCATCACCGTGTGCAGCCGGCGGGCGCCGATGTTCTCGGTACGCTCGTTCACCTGGAACGCCACCTCGGCCAGCCGGTCCACGCCGGAGTCGGTGAACTCGATGCCGACGCCCTCGGTGCCGAGCAGGGCCACGTACTGCTTGGTCAGCGCGTTGTGCGGTTCGCGCAGGATGCGCTTGAAGTCGTCCACGCTCAGCGCGGACAGCTCGACCCGGATCGGCAGGCGGCCCTGCAACTCGGGGATCAAGTCGGACGGCTTGGCCAGCGAGAACGCGCCGGAGGCGATGAACAGCATGTGGTCGGTCTTGATCGGGCCGTACTTGGTCGACACGGTGGAGCCTTCCACCAGCGGCAGCAGGTCACGCTGCACGCCTTCGCGGCTGACCCCGGCGTGGCCGTGGTCGCTGCGCTGGGCGACCTTGTCGATCTCGTCGATGAAGACGATGCCGTTCTGCTCGGCCGACTCCATCGCCTGGGCGCGGACCTCCTCGTCGTTGAGCAGCTTGCCGGCTTCCTCGTCGATCAGCAGCGGGCGCGCCAGCTTGATCGCCAGCTTGCGCTGCTGGGTCCTGGCACCGCCGAGGTTCTGGAACATCTGGCGCAGCTGCGCGCCCATCTCCTCCATGCCGGGTGGCGACATGATCTCCACACCCACGTTCATGGCGAAATCCAGCTCGATCTCGCGCTCGTCCAGGGCGCCCTCGCGCAGCTGCTTGCGCAGCTTCTGGCGGGTGTCGCTATCGATCGTCGGCGCGGGATCGTGGCTCCAGTCGGTCGGCGTCTGCCGGCGCGGCAGCAGCGCGTCGAGGATGCGGTCCTCGGCGCGGTCCTCGGCCAGCGTGCGCACGCGCTTGATCGCATGCTCGCGGGTCAGCTTGTAGGCCACGTCGGCGAGGTCGCGGATGATCGACTCCACGTCCTTGCCGACGTAGCCCACCTCGGTGAACTTGGTCGCCTCGACTTTCACGAACGGCGCATTCGCCAGCGTGGCCAGGCGCCGCGCGATCTCGGTCTTGCCCACGCCGGTGGGACCGATCATCAGAATGTTCTTCGGGGTGATCTCGTTGCGCATTTCCGACGGCAGCTGCATGCGCCGCCAGCGACTGCGCAGCGCCACCGCCACCGCACGCTTGGCGTCGTGCTGGCCGATGATGTAGCGGTCGAGTTCGTTGACGATTTCGCGGGGAGTCAATTCGGACATGGGCATCGCCGGGATTCGGGATTGGGGAATGGGGATTCGAAAAAGCGGGGGGATGCGGTGGGGTTGGGAATGCGGGCTCTCGCGAATCCCAAATCCCGTCTGCCGAATCCCGGCCTTCGATTCACAGCTCTTCGATCGACACGTTGTGGTTGGTGTAGATGCAGATGTCGCCGGCAATCTTCAGCGCTTTCTCGACGATGGTGCGCGCGTCCAGTTCGGTGTTTTCGAGCAGGGCCATTGCGGCGGACTGCGCGAACGGGCCGCCGGAGCCGATCGCGATCAGGCCGTGTTCGGGTTCCACCACGTCGCCGTTGCCGGAGATCAGCAGCGACGCTTCCTTGTCCGCCACCGCGAGCATCGCCTCGAGCCGGCCGAAGCGGCGGTCGGTGCGCCATTCCTTGGCCATTTCCACCGCGGCACGGGTGAGGTTGCTGTTGTGCTTCTCGAGCTTCTGCTCGAACAGCTCGAACAGGGTGAACGCGTCGGCGGTGGCGCCGGCGAAGCCGGCCACCACGTCGCCCGCCTTGCCCAGCCGGCGTACCTTGCGCGCATTGCCCTTCATCACCGTGTTGCCCAGCGTGACCTGGCCGTCGCTGCCGATCACGACGCGGCCTTCGCGGCGCACGCAGACGATGGTGGTGGCGTGAAACGATTCCATGATGGTGTCTTGCTCCGAGGAGGAGCTGACTAGATAAGGATCGGCCGCGCCGATTGCAAGCGATGCGGCCTGCCTCAGCGCTGCAGGGCGTGCAGGAACGGCGCCGCGGCAGCGCCGACCTCGGCCGGTGTGAGGCCGGCCACGCACAGCGCCTCATCGTGCTGGCCACGCGGGCGATAACGCGTCAGGTTGTCCCGCGTGAACAACCCCAGCGTGGGCACGCCGGCGGCGCAGGCCAGATGCATCACCCCGCAGTCGGTACTGATGTAGCCATCGCACTGCGCAAGTACGGCCGCCATCCGGCGCACGTTGCTGGAGTAGAAGGCGGGGAAACGCGATTGCAGTTGCGACTGGCCGTGCGCTGGAAGCATCTCGATGAAGCGCAGCTCCGGGTGGGCTATCGTCAACGCGTCGACCATGGCCAGCCACCATTCGCTGCAAAGACGCTTGTTCCCGGTGGCGTTGGGGAACAGCGCGATCACCCGGTGGTTGCCGTCCGGCTCGTGACCAAGCAGGTCGAGCAGCAGCGCGCGGCCGCTCGCCCGCTCTTCTGCGCCTAAATGGATTCGCAGCGGCGGCCAGCTCTCTTCCTGTTCCGGGAGGGGCAACCCCATCGCGCAGCGCAGCGCGTATACGCCATCCAGCGAAAAATGGCTGGGTGCATGAGCCAGCGCGGTTTTCCAGGCCGAACCGCCCTCACGCAACTCGTGCTTGCTGCCTGGCAGGCCAAGCAGATGACGGGCACCGCTCAGAAAGAGCAGCAGGCGCCCGGAGCGCGAACCGCGGGTGCTGTCGATCGCCAGATCGTAGCGGGCGCGTCGCAGGCGCAGCAGGGTGCGCAACAGCCGCAGCGGATGGTGGCCGGGCCGGCGGGTCAGTTGAAAGATGTGGTGGACCTGGCGGAATCCGGCGAACACGTCGTCGGCCGCTTCGCAGCCGGTGACCAGGTCGATCTCGGCACCGGGATAGCGCCGTTCCAGCTCGGTCAGCAGCGGAGTCAGCAGCAGCGTGTTGCCAAGCCGATGGTTGGGACGCAGCAGCAGGATGCGGAAGACGTCGCCTCGCGGTAGCTCTCCCACCCCGAGCAGATGCCGGTGTGTCGGCCACACGTCGCGGCCGACAACCGTAGGCATGGTGGCGGCAAGTGGCGTTTCCGAGGGGATCACTGGCTGGGGCCTGACAAGAGGTGTCGAACTGCCATTGTGGGCAAGGGAATCTTTCTGCGGGCTTATGCGGCGGTTGGTTTGATGGCGGTCATTTGCGCCGCGCGCGCGGGTGCGCGGCGTCGTAGACCCGCGCCAGGTGCTGGAAGTCCAGGTGGGTGTAGATCTGGGTGGTGGCGATGTCGGCGTGGCCGAGCAGCTCCTGCACCGCGCGCAGGTCGCCGGAGGATTCCAGCATGTGGCTGGCGAAGGTATGCCGCAGCAGGTGCGGATGGATGTGTTTCGGGATGCCTTGCTGCAGCGCCAGCGTCTTCATGCGCAGCTGCACCGTGCGCGGGTTGATCGGCGCGCCGCCGCGGCCGCGGAAGATCGGGCTGTCCGCGGGCATGTCCTCTTCCGCGCCCAGCGCGCGCAGTGCGGCGATGGCATGGCGGCCGACCGGCACGATGCGGGTCTTGCTGCCCTTGCCGAGCACGCGCACTTCGCCCTCGTCGAGGTTGAGGTCCAGCCAGCGCAACCCGCACAGTTCGGACAGGCGCAGGCCGCTGGAATAGAACAGCTCCAGCATCGCGCGGTCGCGCAGCGCCAGCTTGCCGCCGCTGTCGGTCTCCACCAGCGCGGCGGCCTCGTCGACGTCGAGCACCTGCGGCAGCTTGCGGCGCACCTTGGGGCCGCGCACGCCGAGCAGCGGATCACCGGCCAGCTGGCCTTCGCGGTTGAGCTGGCGGAACAGGCTGCGGCAGGACGACAGCAGGCGCTGCAGGCTTTTCGGCGCCAGCCCGGTGCGATGCTCGCCGGCCACGAACGTGCGCATCCGGTTCGCGTCCAGCGCATCGAACGTGGCCAGCTGCTGTTCCCGCATGAAGCGCAGCAGCTTGGCCAGGTCGCGGCGGTAGCCGGCGACCGTGTGCGGCGAGGCGTGGCGCTCGTCGGCCAGGCGGGCGAGCCATTGCTCGACCTGTTGTTCGGGCGTCATCGCCGGCTCAGGAGATATCCCGCGAGCGTGCCAGCGCGGCGGTGATGGTGGCGGCGATCATCTTCAGGAACAGCGTGCCCATGCCGGGCTGGAAGCGATCCGGGTCGGTGCTGCCGATCGCCAGGATGCCGCAGTCGCCCAGCCGCATCATCGCGACCGAACGGATCTGCCCGGCGTCGGTGCCGAACAGGCGCTCGAGCTTCTCGGCGGACAGGCGGCCGGACACCGGCTCGCTCTTCTGCAGAAACTCGCTGAACTCCGGCAGCGCGGTGGCGCCGCCGGGAATCTGCTGCAGCCAGTCCGCGCGCGGCAGCTGCGGCTCGTCGCCGAACAGCAGCAGGCGCACCTGCTCGGTGTGGAAATCCGCGCTGAGCTTGGCGATCACCGTGCGCGCGGTCACCTCCATCGTGTTCGCGCGCAGCAGCGCGACGGTGAGCGCGTGCACGCGTTCCATCAGCTTCTCGTTCTCGGCGGCGATCGCGATCAGTTCGGCCAGCTGGCGTTCGAGCTCTGCGTTCTTGTCGCGCAGGCTCTGCAGCTGGTACACCGCCAGTGACGACACCGCGCCGCCCTGCTCGCGCGGCGGCATGGTCAGCCGGGCGGCCAGCTCGGGATATTCGCTGAGGAATTCCGGGTGGCGCTTCAGGTAGGCGGCGACCACGCGGGCCTGGGTGGCGTCGTCGAGCAGGGTGGCGGTCATGCGTGAAGGTCCTCGAACCGTTGCGGGGCGCGCGAAAGATGCGCGCCGTCCGGCTGGAGTGTGCGATGGACGCGGGCGCGCTTCAACCGCCGCGTCAGGCGCGGGTGGCCGGAACCGGCCATTCGCCCTCGAACGCGAACGCGGCCGGGCCGGTCATCCACAGCGTGTGGCCGTGGCCGGCCCAGTCGATCTGCAGCGTGCCGCCGGGCAGCTCGACGGCCACCGAGTCGCCGAC
>DATCUT010000078.1:0-19445 GCA_036561785.1 Rhodanobacter sp. | reverse complement strand
GGCCAGGCGCGCCGCACCGGCCATGCCGTGCTCGCCGCCGATCACCAGCACGTGGCCGTAGTTGCCCTTGTTCGCGTAGCGCGCGCGCGGCGGCAACGCCTCGGCAACCAGCAGCCGCGCGTCGGGCAGCGTGTCGGCATAGACGCTGTCCGGCACGCCCAGGGTCGCCAGTTCGAGCACGCCAGCCTGGTCGACCGCACGTCCGGTGTGCAGTCCGCGCTTGCCGGCAATGAAAGTGATCGTGACATCCGCGCGAATCGCCGCGCCGGGACAGCTGCCCGTGTCGGTATCCAGACCGCTGGGCACGTCCAGCGCCAGCACCGGCCGGCCGCTGCGGTTGATCGCTCCGATCAACCGGGCCGGCACCGGCTCGGGCGCACGGTTGAGACCGATGCCGTACAGCGCATCGACGTGCAGCTCGGCTTCGGGCAACACCCCTTGCGCGTCCCACAAGTGTATCCGGCCACCGCCCGCTTCCCACGCCGCGCGTGCCGCCGCGGCGTCGCCGTGCAAGGTGGCGGTCAACGCCACCAGTTCGACCTGCAACCCTGCCTCGCGCGCCAGCACACCGAGCAGGAAACCGTCGCCGCCGTTGTTGCCGGGGCCGCAGTGGATACAGACCTGCTGCAGTTGCGGCCAGTGCCGGCGCAGGCTGTTCAGCGCGGCGCTGGCCGCGCGACGCATCAGTTCGGGGCCGGAAATACCCAGCGCCGACAGCGCCGCGCGTTCCATCACGCGCAACTGTTCGACGGTATGCAGATTGCGGCTGTACGGGTGGGCAGGCATGCGCGGATTATAGGCATGGGCCGCATCTACAATAGGCGGATGTCCAGCATCACCTCGTCCGGTTCGCCCGATTACGCCGCGCTCGCGCGCGACATCAAGCGCTGGGCGATCGAGCTGGGCTTCGCCGACGCCGGCATCAGCGGCACCGACCTGGGCGAGGACGAGCAGCACCTGCAGCGCTGGCTTGCTGACGGCCATCACGGCGAGATGGAATACATGGCCCGGCATGGCACCAAACGCACCCGCCCGGCCGAACTGGAGCCGGGCACGCAGCGGGTGATCTCGGTGCGCATGGACTACATTCCGCCCGGCACCGCGAACGCATGGGGCGTGTTGGGCGACGCCGAAGCCGGCTACGTGTCGCGCTATGCGCTGGGACGCGACTACCACAAGCTGATGCGCCACCGTTTGCAGAAGCTGGCCGAGCGCATCCACGGCGTGGTCGGCGATTTCGGCTATCGCGCCTACGTGGACTCCGCGCCGGTGCTGGAGAAGGCGCTGGCGCGCAACGCCGGCCTGGGCTGGATCGGCAAGCACACGGTGCTGATCAACCGCCACGCCGGCTCGTACTTCTTCCTCGGCGAGCTGTACACCGACCTGCCGCTGCCGGTCGACGCACCGGCCAGCGCGCACTGCGGCAGCTGCACGCGCTGCATCGAGGTGTGCCCGACCCAGGCGATCCTGGGACCGTATCGGCTCGACGCGAAGCGCTGCATCTCGTACCTCACGATCGAGCTGAAAGGCAGCATTCCGGAAGAATTGCGCACGCCGATGGGCAACCGCATCTTCGGTTGCGACGACTGCCAGCTGGTGTGTCCGTGGAACAAGTTCGCGCAGGCCACTGCCGAGCCGGATTTCGCGCCGCGGCACAGTCTCGACGGCGCGAAGCTGGTCGAGCTGTTCGCATGGAGCGAAGAGGAGTTCCTCAAGCGCACCGAAGGCATGGCGATCCGCCGCACCGGCTACGAGGGCTGGCTGCGCAACATCGCGGTGGCGCTGGGCAATGCACCGAAGTCAGCCGCGGCGATCGAAGCGCTCGACACCCGCGCCGATCACCCGTCGGCGGTCGTGCGCGAGCACGTGGCGTGGGCGCTGGCGAAACAGCGCGGCTGAGGACTCAGGCCGCGGCCATCTGCTTGGGGATGGAGCGGTTGGTGTGGCTGATGCGGTTGCCCGGGCCCGGCGCGATATAGACGCAAGTGGGCTGGTACTGCTCCAGTTCCGCCTCGCTCAACTGCACGAAGGCCGCGATGATGACGACATCGCCCGCTTGCGCGCTGCGTGCAGCGCTGCCGTTGACCGAGATGATGCCCGAGCCTTCCTCGGCGCGCAGCGCGTAGGTGACAAAGCGCTGGCCGCTGTTGACGTTCCAGGCGTGGATCTGCTCGTACTCGCGGATGCCCGAGGCATCCAGCAGCAGACCGTCGATCGCGATCGAGCCCTCGTAATGCAGCTCGGCGTGGGTCACCGTGGCGCGGTGGATCTTGGCCTTGAGCATGTTCAGGTGCATGACATTCTTTCCAGCAGGGACATCCCGCAAAGTCGGCAATTATCGAACCGATGACGTTGCACCGCAACATCAGCGGCAACGCCCCCGATATGCGGGCAACTCAGTCGAACAGCAAGTTGTCGATCAGGCGGGTGTTGCCCAGACGGGCCGCGACCAGCGCCACCAGCCCCTCGTGCTCGCCTTCGGCCGGCTCGGCCAGGTCCTCGGCGCGGCGGATCGCCACGTAATCGGGCACGAAACCCGCCCGCGCCAGCCGCGCGGCGGCGGTCTGTTCGATGGCCTGCCACGGATGCCCTTGCGCCAGCAGTTCGCGCATCTTCTGCAAGGTGTCGTGGATCAGCGGCGCGCGTGCGCGCTCCTCCGCGCTCAGGTACTGGTTGCGCGAACTCAGCGCCAGGCCGTCGTCGTCGCGCAGGATCGGCGCCGCCACCACCTTCACCGGCAGCCCCAGGTCGCGCACCATCCGCTCGACCACCTTCAGCTGCTGGAAATCCTTCTGGCCGAACACCGCCACGTCTGGTTGCACCAGGTTGAACAGCTTGCACACCACGGTGGCCATGCCGTCGAAATGCCCCGGCCGGTGTGCGCCCTCCAGCGTGTCGGTGATCCGCGGCACGCGCACGCTGACGCTGTGTTCCGGGCCGAACGGATACATCGTGGCCACGTCCGGCGCGAACAGCAGGTCGCAATCCTGCTCGGCCAGCGCCGCCTGATCCTGCACCAGGGTGCGCGGGTAACGGTCGTAATCCTCGTTCGGCCCGAACTGGGTGGGATTGACGAACACGCTGGCGACCACCCGTTCGGTGCGCGCCCGCGCCAACCTGATCAGCGACTGATGACCCGCGTGCAGGTTGCCCATGGTCGGCACGAAGCCCACCGTCTGGCCCTGCGTGCGCCAGCCGCGGATCGCGGCACGCAATGCCGGGACGTCTTGTACGGTCTGCATGGGACGTCGACTCGCCAGGTCAGTTGAAACAATGCTCGGGAGCCGGGAAGGCGCCGCTGCGCACGTCCTCGGCGTAGGCGGCGATCGCCGCGGCGACAGAATCGCGCCCGATCAGGAAATCCTTGCTGAACTTCGGCCGCTTGCCCGGGGTGATGCCGAGCAGGTCGTGGATCACCAGCACCTGTCCATCGCAATGCGGCCCCGCGCCGATGCCGATCACCGGGATTTTCAGCGCCGCGGTCACCCGCTGGCCCAGCTCGACCGGCACGCCTTCCATCACCAGCAGGTCCGCCCCGGCCGCCTGCACCGCCAATGCCTCGGCCAGCACGCGGTCGGCCGCCGCCTGCTCGCGGCCCTGGATGCGGAAACCACCGAACTTGTGCACCGATTGCGGGGTGAGCCCCAGGTGCGCGCAGACCGGGATCGCGCGCTCGTTCAACGCTGCGATCACTTCGAGGATATGCGGCGCGGCGCCTTCGATCTTGACCATCGCCGCGCCGGCTTCGCCGACCAGCCGCGCACCGGCTTCCAGCGCATGCGCCACGTCGCGGTCGGCCATGAAAGGCAGGTCGGTCACCAGCAGCGTGGCCGACAGCCCGCGCGCCACCGCGGCGGTGTGGTAGACCATGTGCTCGAGCGTCACCGGCAGCGTGCTGCGATGCCCCTGCACCACCATGCCGAGCGAATCGCCGACCAGCGCAATATCGACGCCGGCCGCCTCCAGCTGCCACGCGAAGCTGGCGTCGTAGGCGGTGAGCATCACGATGCGCCGTCCCTGCGCCTTCATCGCAAGCAGGCCTGGCACGGTCACCGGCTTGCGGTCGGGGACACTGGCGTTCTGCACGTACACGGCAATTCCTGGGATGGGTGTGGCCGCCGATTATCCGGCGCGCCACGGTGATGGCTCAAGCCACGCGTTCGCAGCCGGCCAGATCGAGGCGGGCGAGCAGCTCCGCCACCGTAGCCTGGCCGGACGGGCGCAGCGTGGGCGCAATGTCGTGCAAGGGCAACAGCACGAACGCGCGTTCGGCCATGCGCGGATGCGGCAAGGTCAGTTGCGGGTCGTCCAACTGCACGCCGTCGACGTGCAGCAGATCCAGGTCCAGCGTGCGCGGACCGTTGCGTTCGGCGCGCACGCGGCCGGCGCGCTGCTCGATCGCCAGCATGGCGTCCAGCAAGGCGTGCGGCGACAGCGCGGTATCCAGTTCCACCGCGGCGTTGATGAACGGCGGTTGCTCCAGCATGCCCCACGGTGGCGTGCGATACAGCCGCGAACGCTGCAGCAGGCGGGTATCGGGCAGGTTCGCCAGCGCATCTATGGCGTCGAGCAACTGTTGCCGCGGGTCGCCGAGATTGCTGCCCAGCGCGACGTAGGCCAGGGTCATGCGGAACCTGATTTGTCGCCCGGCCGGCGTCGCCGCCGGCGCGGACGCGGCGGCTTGGCGGCTACCGGCGCCGCCACGTAATCACCGCCACTGCCGCCACCGGCCGGCAGCGCGGCCGCCAGCACGTCTTGCGGCAGTTGTTGCGCATGCGCCCACCACTCGCCCAGTTCGCGCATCGCCGGCGACTCGCCCGCGCGCAGCAGCAGGAAGTCGAACGCGGCACGAAAGCGCGGATGCGCCATCAGGCGAAACACCCGCTTGCGCTGGATCTGCTCGAAACGCGGCTGCAGCGACCAGATCTCCTCCATGGTGAAGGTGAACCGGCGCGGGATCGCGACCCGCTGGCACTGCTCGCCGACCACCTGGGCTGCGGCACGCGCCCACGCCTCGTTGCCTTCGACGCCGCGGCCGATCAGTTGGTGCGCCACGTCGCGCACCTCGCCCCACAACAGCACCGCGAACAGGAACGCCGGGGTCACCGACTTGTCCTCGACGATCCGCGCATCGGTATTGGCCAGGCCGCGCTCGATCAGCGCGCGCAGCGCCTCGTCGCCGCGCCTGAGCGCGCGCGCGGTGGCCGGGAACAGGAACTTCAGCAGGCCGCACTGCTCCAGCATGCGAAAGCTCTTCAGGCCGTTGCCGGCCAGAAACATTTTCAGCGACTCGTCGAACAGCCGCGCCGGCGCGGCATCGGCCAGCAGCGGCCCCAGCGCCTCGAACGGCGCCATCGCGGCGGCGTCGATGTGCATGCCTAGCTTCGCCGCCAGCCGCGCCGCGCGCAGCATGCGCACCGGGTCCTCGTGATAGCGGGTGTCCGGGTCGCCGATCAGGCGCAGCACGCGATCCTCGAGATCCTGCATGCCGCCGACGTAGTCGCGCACCGAGAAGTCGCTGATGTCGTAGTACATCGCGTTGACGCGGAAATCGCGGCGCACCGCGTCCTCCTCGATCGTGCCCCAGATGTTGTCGCGCACGATGCGGCCGTCGATGATGTGGCGATCGCCCTCGCCGCCCTCCTCGCCGGTGCCGCGGAAGGTGGCCACCTCGATGATCTCCGGGCCGAACACGACATGGGCCAGCCGGAAGCGGCGGCCGATCAGGCGGCAGTTGCGGAACAGCTTCTTCACCTCATCCGGCGTCGCGTCGGTGGCCACGTCGAAGTCTTTCGGCCGCAGCCCCAGCAGCAGGTCGCGTACCGCGCCGCCCACCAGGTACGCGGTGTAGCCGGCTTCGTTCAGGCGGTACAGCACGCGCAACGCCGCCTTGCTGATGTTCTTGCGCGAGATGATGTGCTGGTCGCGCGGAATGACCCGCAGCGTCGGCGTGGCGTCGGTCCTCGATTCGAGATTCAAGCGGTTGGAATCCTTGCGGGCGAAGCTGCCCTTGGGTTGCAATATATCGCGGCGCGCGACGCCGCGGACCGTCCCGCGGGGACGCGCGACGCGTGCACCGGCAGGGTCTGCTTCGAACGGTGCAGGCCGACGCATGCCAAGCATTGCCGGACGAAACAATTCCGCTATACTAGCGCGCCTCACAGGATAACGCTCCCTTCGTCTAGTGGCCCAGGACACTGCCCTCTCAAGGCGGGAACACGAGTTCGAGTCTCGTAGGGAGCACCATCTGCCTGTGCAATCGAGCGTTACCTGTGCGATCTTCCATGATCGCTGCAACCCGGCACGAAGACGGCAACTTGCAGTCGACGCTCCGAATTAGAGACTAGATGCGGCCATCCATGGCCGCACCTTTCACAAAAGCCCTCTTGCGGCGACACTTCGTCCCGCCACATACCCAGAGCGCGCTCCATGACCTTCGTCGTCATCGACAACTGCATCAAGTGCAAGTACACCGATTGCGTCGAGGTCTGCCCGGTCGACGCCTTCCACGAAGGCCCCAATTTCCTGGTAATCGATCCGGACGAGTGCATCGACTGCACCCTGTGCGAGCCGGAGTGCCCGATCAACGCGATCTATCCGGAAGATGACGTGCCGGCCGGCCAGGAAGCGTTCGTGGCGCTGAACGCCGAACTGGCGAAAGACTGGCCGGTGATCACCGAACGCAAGGACGCCCTGCCCGACGCCAAGGAGTGGGAAGGCAAGCCGGACAAGCTCGAGCTGCTGCAGCGCTGAGTTCACTCACCAGACAAAAAAGAACGCCGCCTTGAAGGCGGCGTTCTTCATGGTGGTGCCGTCCGGGGATCAACCGCCCAGACGCGACTTCAACGCGTCGATCACCTTGCCCACGGCCGCGGCATTGCCTTCGGCGCGCACTTCGCTGGCCGCCGTGCCGCTGCCGCTGATGCTGACCTGCACCTGGTGCGAGCCGGCGCCCGGCGCACGCACGGAACCGCTCTTGTCGCGCCCGAACATGCGGCCGAAGAAACCCTTTTTCTTCTGCTGCACCATGGCGTCGGAAACATTCAGCGTGTAGCTGTGCGTGGCGTCGTCATGGCCGACCACCTCGCCCAGGCTGCCGCTTTCCAGCACCTGGCCGACCCGGCGATAGGCATTGTCCACGCTGTCGGCCAGCACGAAGCCATCGGTAATCTGGCCGCCGGCCGAGCCGACGCTCGCGGTGGCGCCATTGGCGGTCGGCTGGTTCGCGCCCGGCGGCGGAATCACCAGCGCGTCGCTGGTCGACGGCCGGTCGAGGCTCGGCGGGATCTCCAGCGGCGCTTCCTGCTGAGCCGTGTCCCACGCCTTGTGCGAGCGGAACGCGCCGCAGCCGGAAAGCAGCAGGCCACTGAGGGCCACGGCCGGCAGGGCCACGAGGAGCGAAGTTTTCTTCATGTAATCGGATTCCGTGAGTAAGTCAGGCAACCGTCAACCGGCCGCAGTCGCCAAGGATGCCAGACTGGACAGCGCTTGGTGCAATCGGGCGCGATCCGGACCGTCGTTCAGTTCCACCAGCGGTAACCTCGGCACGGCCAACCCCAGCCCCAGTACAGGCAGACCAGCCTTGACCGCGATCGGATTCGGCGCGCAGTTGAGCGCCTGCACCAATGGCTCAAGGGCAGCATGGCACCGTGCCGTCGCCGCCTGGTCGCCGCCGGTAGCCGCATCGCACAGGGCGCGAAACGCCTGCGGCACCAGGTTGGCCACCACCGAGATGGTACCGGCCGCCCCGGCCAGCATCGCCTCGCCGGCGCTGCCGTCGTCGCCGGACAGATAGACGAAATCCGCGCGCACAAGTTCCACCAGTGCCGAAATCCGCTCGCGGTCGCCGCGCGCCTCCTTGATCCCGACAATCGCCGGATGCTCGCGCAGCACGGCCACGGTCGATGGCAGCAGGTCGCAACCGGTACGGGTCGGCACGTTGTACAGCAGTATCGGCAGGCCACCGTGCTCGGCTACTTCCAGGAAATGCCGGCGCAGGCCTTCCTGGGTCGGGCGCACGTAGTACGGCGTCACCACCAGCGCCGCGTCGGCACCCAGGGTCTTGGCCCGCCGGGTCAGCGCAACCGTCTTGGCGGTACCAGCCTCGCCGGTGCCGGCGATCACCGGCACCCGGCCGGCCACGCGCTCGAGCGCGAACGCCAGCAGGCGGTCGAACTCGTCGTGCTCCAGCATGTGCGCCTCGCCGGTGGAGCCGGCCACCACCAGTGCCTGGGTACCGCCGGCCAGCTGATGGTCGAGCAGCCGACCGAACGCATCCAGGTCGAGTGCGCCGTCGGCCGCGAACGGGGTGGCCAGCGCGCAGATGCTACCGCGAATGTTCAAGACTCGATTCCGCTACAAGGCAAGCCTCGCATGTTACTTGCCGCCTCGCGAGGCGGGCAAGTAAGCTCGACCGGAGTAGTCTCATGGCTCCGCATCGCGCGGGCTGACGTCCACAGGCAGACCCTCTTGAAACCTTCCCCCGGCCCCTCTTCCGCTTCCACGCGTTCGGGCAATGACAACCAGTTGCTGATCCACGCACTCACCCCGACGACCAAATCGCCGCTGCTGGCGCTGGCCAAGCGCATCGCCGATGCCGGCTGCAACCTGTCCGAGTCGCGCGTCTCCACCATCGGTACAGAAATTTCGCTGATGCTGCTGGCCACGGGTGCGTGGGACGCGCTGGCCAAGCTGGAAACCGCGCTGGCCAAGCTGACCCGCGACGAGAGCATGCGGCTGGTGCATTACCGTACCGGCCCGCGCCAGAACAGCTCGCATTTGCTGCCCTATCTGGTGGAAGTGGTGGCGGCCGACCGGCCCGGCATCGTGGCGCGCATCGTGGATTTCTTCAGCCAGCACGGAATCAGCGTGGAGCAGTTGAACTCCACCCGCTACCAGGCGATGCAGACCGGGGCGGAGATGTTCCAGGCCCAGTTCACCATCGGCATCCCGGCGGAAATCCATATCGCCGCGCTGCGCGACGACTTCCTGGAACTGTGCGACGGCCTGAACCTCGACGCGATCATGGACCCGGTCAAATTTTGAGACCGGGCAGTCTCCCGAGCATCGCGCGATCGCGCCCCTCTGACAAGGACTGTCATCCGCCGCCCCGCCCGCGCTAGTCTGTGCCCGTGACCCTGCCGGAGGGACGTTGCATTGCAGCCAGCATGTCGATTCATGCCGATCGCCCCGGGCGCCATGGCCCCCCTCGTCCGAACCGCGTCACCCCTCGCTTTCCACCAACGATCACGGCGCCGCACCGCCGTGCAGGATCCGTCATGCCCGATATCGGCAAGAAGCTGCCCCCGCTGAAAGGCACCACCGGCGATGGCAGCGAACTGAAGCTGTCCAGCCTCAAGGGCCAGTGGCTCGTGGTGTATTTCTACCCGAAGGACTCGACGCCCGGCTGCACCAACGAGGCCAGGGATTTCCGCGACCTCTACCCGGCCTTCCTTGAACGCCATGCGCAGGTCATCGGCGTGTCGCGCGACTCGCCGAAATCGCACGCCAATTTCGCCGCGAAGCAGGAGCTGCCGTTCCCGCTGGTGTCCGATGCCGACGAAGCCTGGTGCCACGCGTTCGACGTGATCCACGAGAAGGTGCTGTACGGCAAGCGCCACCTGGGCATCGTGCGCAGCACCTTCCTGATCGACCCCGACGGGAAGCTGGCGCGCGAATGGCGCGGCGTGAAAGTCCCGGGCCACGCCCAGGCCGTGCTCGACGCCATCCCCGCCCAGTGACCACCCCGTCGTCCATGGTTTCCATCCGTCCGTTCCCTCCACCCACCAGCGAGGACACTTCCGTATGACCGGAAGCAAGCGCATCTACGCTCTCGACACCAACGTCCTGCTGCACGACCCGACCTCGCTGTTCCGCTTCGAGGAACACGACGTCTTCATCCCGATGACCGTGCTGGAGGAACTGGACGAAAAAAAGAAAGGCGCCTCGGAAGTCTCGCGCAACGGCCGCCAGGTCAGCCGCTTCCTCAACGAGTTGATCGAACTGGGCAAGCAGCACGATCTCGGCGACGGGCTGGAGCTGAGCAACCCGCAGGGCATCAAGCTCAAGCGCGGCGCCTCGGTGGGCCGGCTGTATTTCCAGCACCGCACCAGCAGCAACGGCCATGCCAAGGCGGACAACCAGATCCTGGCGGCGGTGATTGAATTGCGCGACCAGAACCCCGGCCGCGACGTCATCCTGGTCACCAAGGACATCAACCTCCGGATCAAGGCCAGCATCAACGGCATCGTCGCCGAGGATTACGAGAACGATCGCGCGCTGGACGATTTCTCCCTGCTCTACACCGGTTCCACCCAGTTGCCGGAAGACTTCTGGGAGCGGCACCCGGAAGTGCGCTCGTGGACCGAACGCGGTCGCACGTTCTACGAAATGAATCGGCGCGAGGAGGATGACTGGCACCCCAACCAGTGTCTGTACCTGCCCGGCGAGAATGCGGTGGAGCTGCGCGTGCTGCACCTCGACGACACCAGCGCCACCCTGGTCCTGCTGGACGATCACTCGCACGCGAACCACCACGTATGGGGCATCGGCGCGCGCAACCGCGAGCAGAACTTCGCGCTCAACGTGCTGATGGACCCGGATGTCGATTTCGTCACCCTGCTCGGCAACGCCGGCACCGGCAAGACCCTGCTGGCGCTGGCCGCCGGCCTGGCCCAGGTGATGGACCAGCAGCGCTACCGCGAGATCATCATGACCCGCGCCACCGTTTCGGTGGGCGAGGACATCGGCTTCCTGCCCGGCACCGAAGAGGAAAAGATGACGCCGTGGATGGGCGCGCTGACCGACAACCTCGAAGTGCTCACCAACCCCGAGGACGGCGGCAGTTGGGGCCGCCAGGCCACCAACGATCTGCTCGCCTCGCGCATCAAGATCCGCTCGCTGAACTTCATGCGCGGGCGCACCTTCCTCAATCGCTACCTGATCATCGACGAGGCGCAGAACCTCACCCCGAAACAGATGAAGACCCTGATCACCCGCGCCGGTCCCGGCACCAAGATCGTCTGCCTCGGCAACGTCGAACAGATCGACACGCCCTACCTCACCGAGACCACTTCGGGCCTTACCTACGCGGTGGACCGTTTCAAGAACTGGGCGCATTCGGCGCACATCACCCTGCGCCGCGGCGAGCGTTCGCGGCTGGCGGATTTCGCGGCGGAGACGCTGTAACGTCAGGAAGTGGGAAGCCGCGGGACCTGTCGCAAGCCGACAGGCCCCGCCACTCCCGCGCCCCGTTCCCCAGCCATGCCCGACTGACGCCGCCTCCATGTCGCTGAAGAGTTTCGCCTACCGCCACCGGCTGCCGGCCAAGCGCGCCATTGCGTTGCTGGCACGCTCGCTGCCCGCACCGGCCCGCCGCCGGCTGCTGGCCGTGGCCGAGCGCATCGCGTTCAGCGTCACCCCGCAATACCAGGGCGAAACGCTGCCGCCGATCTTCGCGTACTGGTCGGAGCGCTTCCTGGCGCCGGACGCGCAGCGGCTGGGCATCGGCTCGCCGGAAAGCTTCTTCCTCGACCACATCCGGCGCAGTGCGGCCGGCGCAAACGCACCGGTGCGCGTGCTCAGCGTTGGCACCGGCTCGTGCGGCATGGAAATCGAGCTTGCCGCACGACTGCACGCGGACGGCGTCGCCGTGCACATCACCTGCATGGACTTCAATCCCGCGCTGATGCGCCGCGCCGCCGCCGCAGCGCAGGAACGCGGCGTCGATGCGCTGATGACGTTCGAGGCGCGCGACTGCAACCTGCCGTTCGAACTGCCCGGACAGGACGTCATCATCGTCAACCAGTTCTTCCATCACGTCACCGAACTGGAAACCCTCTGCGGATCGCTGCGCCGTTCGCTGGCCACGCAAGGCGTGCTGCTCAGCTCCGACATCATCGGCCGCAACGGCCATCAGCTGTGGCCTGACGTGGAAACCGTGGTGCAGGAAGCGTGGGCGACCCTGCCGGCCGGCAAGCGCCATGATCGCCATTTCAATACGGCATCGTCGCGTTATCGCCCGATCAACCATGCCGCGTATTCCAACGAGGGCGTGCGCGCGCAGGACATCGTGGGTTGCCTGCTGGCCGAATTCGATTTCGAGCTGTTCTTCAGCTTCGGCGGCGCCATCATGCCGTTCGTCGAACGGCGGATCGGTTTCAACTTCGACCCGCAGCTGGCCGAAGACCGCGAATGGATCGATCGCATGCATGCGATCGACGCGGCCGCCCTCGCCGCCGGCCGCTACCCCGCCGCCAACATGATCGCTGCGCTGCGCCACAAGGGTGGTGTCGTACAGCCCGTGTTCGAACCGATCAGCCCGCAGCAGCACGTCGAGCTGACCCGGGAACAGCAGGTGAAGGCCGCGGCAGCCTCGCGCTAGCGGCGGCGGCCAAGCGAGTAGAATGCCTGCCTGACAGTCATTCCACGGTTGCAAGCGCCGACATGATCCTCACTCCCCGCCTCGTCCTGCTGGCCCTGTTCGCCTTCTTCGCGCTGTGCGTGCTGCTGGTGCACCTGCGCGGCCGCGTGCGGCTGCGTTTCGACCGCCAGCTGGTCGACCACTCGGCGGTGTTCGCGCCGTACAACCTGCTGATGTACGCGTTCTCGGCGGTGCCGGCCCGGCCCATCCTCGACCGCCGCGGCTTTCCGCAACTGGACCTGCTGCAGGCGAACTGGCAGGTCATCCGCGACGAGGCGACGCACCTGTTCGACGAGGGTTACATCCGCGCCGCCGCGAAGAACAACGACGCCAGCTTCAACAGCTTCTTCAAGCAGGGCTGGAAGCGCTTCTACCTGAAGTGGTACGGCGAGCCGCTGACCTCGGCCGAGGCGCTGTGCCCGCAGACGGTGGCCTTGCTGAAGTCGATCCCCAGCGTGAAGGCGGCGATGTTCGCGCTGCTGCCGCCGGGCAGCAAGCTCAACCCGCACCGCGACCCTTTCGCCGGTTCGCTGCGCTACCACCTGGGCCTGATCACGCCGAACTCGCCGGGCTGCCGCATCTTCGTCGACGGCGAGGAACACGCCTGGGGCGACGGCAAGGACGTGGTGTTCGACGAGACCTACGTGCACTGGGCCGAGAACACCACCGACCAGACCCGGGTGATCCTGTTCGCCGACGTCGAGCGCCCGCTGCGCACGCGCTGGATGAGCGCGATCAACCATCGCGTCGGCGCGTTCATGGGCAAGATCACCGCCTCGCCGAACACCGAGGGCGAAGCGGAGAAGACCGGTTTCGTGAACCGCCTGTTCGCGCTGAGCCAGCGCCGCAAGGATACCGGTGGCAACCGCTTCAAGGCCGAGTTCAAGCGGCGGCACAAGAAGCTGTACAAGGCCTGCAAGTACGCCGGCATCCTGCTGCTGATCTGGCTGGTCTTCCTGGCACCGTGGCCGCTGCTTCGATAAGTGACGCTCCGCTGAGCGGTCACATCGTGTGATCCCCGCGCGTCCTCTCTGGACGCCGCAATGGAGAACGCCATGGATCCGCACACCGCACTGTTCCAGCAACACCGCCCACGCCTGTTCGGCCTGGCCTACCGCATGCTCGGCACGCCCAGCGACGCCGAGGACGTGCTGCACGACGCCTGGCTGCGCTGGCACGCGCAGGATGCCGACGCGCTGGACGACCCGGAAGCCTGGCTGGTCACCGTGACCACGCGCATCGCTCTGGACCGCCTGCGCCGGGCCAGGACCGAACGCGCGCACTATCCCGGCCCATGGCTGCCGGAGCCGCTGGCCGCCGAATCCGAGCAGCCCGAGGCGCAACTGGAACGCGCCGAAAGCCTCACCCTCACCTTCCTGCTGTTGCTGGAGCGGCTGAGCGCGGAGGAGCGTGCCGCCTTCCTGCTGCACGAGGTGTTCGATTACAGCCATGCCGAGACGGCCGCGATGCTGGAGATCAGCGAGGACGCCAGCCGCCAGCGCGTGCATCGGGCGAAACAGCGGCTGCGCGAGGATCGACCGCGCCAGGCGATGCCGAACATCGACACCCAGCGCCGTCTGCTCGAACGCTTCATGCAGGCGCTGCAGCAGCCTGACATGCCCACGCTGCGCGCCCTGTTTGCCGAAGATGCCATGAGCGTTTCCGACGGCGGCGGCCTGGCGCGGGCCACCTTGCACCCGCTGCACGGCGCCGAGCGGCTGGCCCGGTTGTACATGCAGATCGGGCTGCAGCAGCAGCGCCACGGCGTGCGCCACGAGATCCGCCAGCTCAACGGCACGCCGGCCCTGCTCGGCTGGCAGGGCGACACGTTGATCTCGGCCAGCTGGATCGACGACGACGGCGAGCGCATCACCGCGGTGCACGCCCTGCGCCATCCCGGCAAGCTCGCCCGGCTGGCGGCTGTCACGAAATCGACGCCGCCCACGTCCTTGCATTGAACGGTCACCCCGGCCGCCCACCCCACGGAGAACCCCATGTCTCGTTTCAATGCCTACAAACGCCCCGACGCCCTGAAACCGCTGCTCGCCCTGGGCGATTACATCAGGAGCTGCGGCCTCGAACAAAGCCTGATCGAACTGGTGCAGATGCGCGCCTCGCAGCTCAACGGCTGTGCCTACTGCCTGGACATGCACAGCAAGGACGCCCGCGCCGCCGGCGAGACCGAGCAGCGCCTGTACGTGTTGCAGGCCTGGCGCGAGGCGCCGTTCTACAGTGCGCGCGAGCGTGCCGCGCTGGCCTGGTGCGAGGCGGTGACCCGGCTCGATCCGATCCACGGCGTGCCGGACGACGTCTACGAGCAGGCCCGCGCCGAATTCAGCGAAGAGCAGCTGATCGACCTCAACATGGCGATCATCCTGATCAACGGCTGGAACCGCATCGCCGTTCCCTCGCGGTCGGACGTGGGCAGCTACAAGCCGGCGAAGCACTGAATCGACCATGCCGCCCGGGCCACCCGGTCAAGCCTGACCCAACAAAAAAAGCCGCGGAGCGACCGCGGCTTTTTTTGTTGGCCCGCACCCACTCAGGCCGCGAGACGTTTCACGATCGCCTCGGCGAAGCTGTCGGTGCTGCCCTTGCCGCCCAGGTCCGGCGTCACGCTGTCGCGGTCGTTCGTCATGGTGTCGCGGATCGCCTGGCGCAGCCGGTCGCCCTTGGCCACCATGTCCAGGTAGTCGAGCATGTCGGCGGCGGCCAGCAGCAGCGCGCACGGATTGGCGATGCCCTTGCCGGCGATGTCCGGCGCCGAGCCGTGCACCGCCTCGAAGATCGCCGCGTGCTCGCCGATGTTGTCGCCCGGCGCCAGGCCGAGGCCGCCGACCAGGCCGGCGCACAGGTCGGACAGGATGTCGCCGAACAGGTTGGTGGTGACGATCACGTCGAACTGCTCGGGCTTCATCACCAGCTGCATGCAGGTGTTGTCCACGATCATCTCGTTGAACTCGATCTGCGGGTATTCCTTGGCGATCTCGCGCGCCACGTTGAGGAACAGGCCCGAGCTGGTCTTCAGGATGTTCGCCTTGTGCACCGCGGTGACCTTCTTGCGGCCCTTCTTCACCGCCAGTTCGAACGCGTAGCGCACGATGCGGCTGCTGCCCTTGCGGGTGTTGCGCGCGACCGACTCGGCGATCTCGCCGTCGGCGGACAGGGTTTGCCCCTCGGAGCGGTACGCGCCCTCGGTGTTCTCGCGCACGGTGATGATGTCGATGTTCTCGTAGCGCGACTTGGTGCCCGGGAAGCTCACCGCCGGGCGCACGTTCGCGTACAGGTCGAAGTGCCGGCGCAGGGTCACGTTGACCGAGGTGAAGCCGCCGCCGATCGGCGTGGTCAGCGGGCCTTTCAGCGCCACCTTGTGCTCGGCGATCTTGTCCAGCGTGGCCTTGGGCAGCAGGTCGCCGTGCTTGTCCAGCGCGACCATGCCGGCGTCGACGAAGTCGTAGGAAAGGCCGCAGTCCAGCGCGTCGAGTACGCGCAGCGTGGCGGTCATGATCTCCGGGCCGATGCCGTCGCCGGGGATCACGGCAATCGTCTTGCTCATGGGGAAACTCCTTGAAACGAAAACTGCGGGCGACGCGTGCGCATGGGGATGAGCACGTGCCGAAACCGGTCAATTATCGCCGATAAGCCCCCGCGCGAACAGGGCGGACACCCCGCAAGACGTTGAAAATACTCGCACGCAGCATTGCAAAAAGCCGCAGGCGGCGGCGCTCAGGCGTGGTCGGCGCATTCCGGCGCAGTGGACTCGCCGGCTTCCAGCTTGTCGAGAAAATCCACCGCGCGGCGCAAATGCGGGATCACGATCGAGCCGCCCACCACCAGGCCCACGCTGAACACCTCGAAGAACTCGTCGCGCTGCACGCCCGCTTCCTTGCACTGGGCCACGTGGTAGCTGATGCAATCGTCGCAGCGCAGCACCATCGACGCGACCAGGCCCAGCATCTCCTTGGTCTTCACGTCGAGCGCGCCGGCCTTGTAGGTCTGCGTGTCCAGCGCGAAAAAGCGCCGCACGACCTGGTTGTCCTCGGCCAGGATGCGCTCGTTCATGCGCTGGCGGAACGCGGTGAATTCGGCAAGCTTGTCGCTCATGCCGCCTGCTCCAGCAACTCGGCCAGCTTGCCGCTGCGGTCGGCGGCAACCAGGTCGTCGTAGCCACCCACAAGCTGGTCGTTGATGAAGATCTGCGGCACCGTGCGGCGGCCGCCGCTGCGCGCCAGCATCGCGTCGCGTTGCGTCGCGTCGGTGTCGACGCGCACTTCGGTCCACTCCAACCCCTTGGACTTGAGCAGGTTCTTGGCCGCCACGCAGTACGGGCACACCGCGGTGGAATAGACCTCGATCTTGGACATCACGACACTCCGAAACTTGGAAAAGGCCATCATCAAATGGGGTCGTGCGCCGTCAGCTCAAGCGGAACCGACACGGCGGGCCACGGTCACAATGCTATTGTCACCCACCTTATGAGCATGGCACCACGACCACTCGCACCGCGCCTGCTGACGGCGCTGATCACCGCCGGGCTGGCTTGCGCCGCCGGCGCCCAGCAGGACGTGCGCCTGCCCGACCTGGGCAGTTCGGCGAACGCGCTGATCTCGCCGCAGGAAGCGCAGGATTACGGCGCCTCCATGCTGCGCCAGATGCGTGCGCTGGACATGGTGGTGGACGACCCGCTGCTGGACGACTACATCAACGATCTCGGCTACCGGCTGGCCGCCAGCAGCGACAAGCCGAAGGAACACTTCGCGTTCTTCATCGTCAAGGACCCGGAAATCAACGCGTTCGCCGCGCCCGGCGGCTACATCGCGGTGAACGCCGGGCTGATGACGATCACTCGCGACGAGAGCGAACTGGCCGGCGTGGTCGCGCACGAAATCGGTCACATCACCCAGAATCACCTGCAGCGTGCGTTCGAGGATTCGAAGAAAGACGCACCACTGATGGCGCTGGTGCTGCTGGGAGCGATCGCCGCCGGCGCCAGCAGCCGCAGCGGCGACGCACCGATGGCGGTGCTGGCCGGCGGCCAGGGCCTGATCGCGCAGAAGTCGATCAACTTCACCCGCAAGGACGAGATCGAGGCCGACCGCGTCGGCATCCAGACGCTGGCCAAGGCCGGCTTCGATCCGAACGCGATGGCCGGCTTCTTCCAGCGCATGCAGGACGTCATGAGCGCCGGCGCCGGTGGCGAGGACGTGCCGGCCCTGCTGCAGACGCACCCGGTGACGACGATGCGGATCAGCGACGCGAAGGCACGTGCCGACGCGTTGATCGCCGCGCAGAAGCTGCGCCCCTCCGGCAGCATCATGGACAAGCTGCAGTGGGAGAAAAACACCGCGCCGATCGCATTCGTGAAGGACCCCACCACGCTGTTCCAGCCAGCCACCCGCGGCCACCTGAACAGCTACGCCCTGATGCGCGAGCGCGTTCGCGTGCTGGCCGGCGATGCGACCAAACTGGCCACCTACTACAGCGCCAGCCTGCAGACCCGACAGGACTTCGACACCCCGGCGAACCGCTACGGCTACGCGCTGGCGCTCACCCGCAGCGGCCGCGGCACCACGGCGATCGAGCAGTTGCAGCCGTTGCTGCAATCCCACCCGGAAAGCCTGATCCTGAAGCTGGCGCTGGCCGACGCCCGTCTGCAGGCCGGGCAGCGCGCCGCGGCCCTGGCGACGTACGCCGCACTCAACACCCAGTCCCCGCGCAATCGAGCCGTCGCGCTTGCCTACGCCAAGGCGCTCACCGCCGGCGGCGACATGGAGCAGGCGCACCTTGCCGCCAACCTGCTGCGGCCATTGCTGGACAATGCCAGCGAACCGGAGATCTACAGCACCTATGCCCGCGCCAGCGACAAGGCCGGCGACAGCGTGCGCGCCGGCGAGGCCTTTGCCGATGCCAGCTACTATTCCGGCCGTCCGTACGATGCGATGGAACAGCTCAAGCGGCTGCTCAAGCGCGACGACCTGGACTACTACGCGCGGGTGCGCATCCAGGCGCGCATCGCCGAGCTGACCCCGCTGGTACTGGAACTGCACAAGCGCAAGATCAAGACCGAAGACAGCCCGGACGGCGGCTCCCGGCAGTAGGCACACCACTGTCATCGACACGTAACATCCATCCGCTGCAATATGCCCGTCACAAGCCAAGGCAGACCACGGCGTGCACAAACGCATCCTGATCGTTGAAGACGAGACCTCGATTCGCGAAATGATCGCCTTTGCCCTGCGCAAGGCCGGCATGGACGCGATGCAGGCCGCCGATGCCCGTGCCGCCCAGCTGGCGCTCGCCGAACAGGTGCCCGACCTGATCCTGCTCGACTGGATGCTGCCGGGCATGAGCGGCCTCGAACTGGCCCGGCGCCTGCGCAAGGAAGAGCTCAGCCGCGAGATCCCGATCATCATGCTCACCGCGCGCGGCGAGGAAATGGATCGCGTCAACGGCCTCGAAGCCGGCGTCGACGACTACGTGGTGAAACCCTTTTCCACCCGCGAGCTGATCGCCCGGATCAAGGCCGTGCTACGGCGCAGTCAGGGCGACGACGGCTCCGGCGTGGTCGAACTGGGCGGCCTGCGCATCGACGGCCCGGCGCATCGGGTGTTCGCCGGCGACGAGCCGGTGCCGATCGGCCCGACCGAATACCGCCTGCTGTACTTCTTCATGACCCATGCCGAGCGCGTCTACTCGCGCACGCAGCTGCTCGACCACGTCTGGGGCGGCAGCGTGTACGTGGAAGAGCGCACCGTCGACGTGCATATCCGCCGCCTGCGCAAGACGCTGGAACCGTGGAAGCTGGACGAGCTGGTGCAGACCGTGCGCGGCACCGGTTACCGTTTCTCGATCAGCACCTGAGCCGGCGCAGGCAAGCTTGCGGTATTCGCGGCTTTTGCCGATGCTGGCTCGCCTTCCACGCTCCGGCGCCAGCATGACTCCGCCCACCACGCCTTCCTGGAAACTGCCCGCGGCACTCGCCGCGGCGCTGTGCGCCGGCGCCGTGCTGGGCTGGCTCGCCGGC
>DATCUT010000077.1:0-9864 GCA_036561785.1 Rhodanobacter sp. | reverse complement strand
AGGCCCAGGCCGCCCGCCTGCTGGAAGCGTTGGCCACGCCGGCGCGCCTGCCCGGCGATGCACACGCATGGCTGGCGATGAGCGAGCTGGGCGACCAGTTCGGCCGGCACGCCTACGCCGTGCAGATTGCCGACGCGGCGATGCAGCGGTTCAGAAGTGCCGAAACCTACGCCTGGGCGGCGCAGATGAAGTTCAAGGACGGCGACCACGACGGTGCCCGCGCGCTGCTGCAGAAGGCGTTGACGAAGGAGCCGAAGAATACCCAGCTGCGCCTGGCCTATGCCGGCATGCTCAGCCAGGCCGGCGACTATGCGGGCGCCAGCAAGCTGCTGGCGCATGGTCCGCAGAACGCCGACATCTATGCCATGCGTGCCGGGTTGGCCGCGCATGATCGGGACGACAAGGCGCTGGCCTCGCTGTACCAGGAATTGCAGAAGGCGCCGCCCGAGGTTCGCGAAAGCAGCGCCTACCTGCTCGGCCAGCTGGCCGAGATGCAGCATCGCGAGGCCGAGGCGCTGGCCTGGTATGACCAGGTGGGCGACACCGACGAGCACGCGTTCGACGCCGACCTGCGCAGCGCGATGATCCTGCACGCGCAGGGCAAGCGCACCGACGCGCATGAATTGCTGGGGCAATTGCAGCTGGCCTATCTCGACCAGCCCGCGCAGTTGCGCCAGGCCTGGCAGGCCGATGCCGAGCTGTATCTGCGCGAACAGAACTACGCGAAGGCCGAGGCCGCGTTCAGCCGTGCGCTGCAGGTGGTGCCGGACGATCCGGGGTTGCTGTACGGTCGCGGCCTGGCCTATGCCGAGGCCGGCCAGATCGACCAGGCGGTGCAGGATTTCCAGCATCTGCTGAAGATCAAGCCGGGCGACGTCGACGCCAGCAATGCGCTGGGCTACACGCTGGCCGACGCCAACCGCGACCTGGCCGAAGCCGAGCGGCTGATCCGCGCGGCCCGTAGCGCGAAGCCGGATGACCCGGCGATCGCCGACTCCTGGGGCTGGCTGCAATACCGCATGGGCAACCTGGACCAAGCCGCGCAGACCCTGCGCCGCGCCTGGCTGGCGCGCAAGGACGCCGACGTCGGCGTGCATCTGGGCGAGGTGCTGTGGAAGCAGGGCCACAAGCAGGATGCGCAGCAGGTCTTCGACGAAGTGCGCAAACTCGATCCGCACAACGGCACCTTGCAGGAAACCCTGAAGCGGTTGCATCCATGAGGCGGCGCCTGCGTCTCCTCGCCGTCGTCCTGCCGCTGCTGCTGGCCGCCTGTGTGCCGCAGGCGGTACGCGTGAAGGGCGACGCCGGCCTGCTCAATGCGCAACTCGCGCGCGAACAGGCGCTGGCGCAGGCCGACCATTGGGTGCTGCAGGGCCGGCTCGGCGTCTCCAACGGCAAGGACGGCGGCAGCGGCAGTTTCAGCTGGACCCAGGACGGCGAGCAGTACGAGTTCGTGCTGCGCGGGCCGGCGATCAGCGGCATGAATTTCCGCCTCAGCGGCGGCCCGGACGGCGCCTTGCTGGAAGGTCTGGAACACGGCCCATTGCGCGGCCCCGATGCCGAGGCGCTGATGCACAAGGCGCTGGGCTGGGAGGTGCCGCTGCACGACCTGCGCGCCTGGGTGCTCGGTCTGCGCGCGGACAGCGGTCCGGCCGAACTGAGCTTCGGCGAGAACCGGCTGCCCTCGCTGCTGCAGCAGGATGGCTGGGCGGTCGACTACCGCGAATGGGACGATGCGCGCCAGCCGCCGCTGCCGACGAAGGTGTTCGCCGCGAAGCCGCCGTACAAGGTGAAGCTGTCGATCGAGTCCTGGCAGTTTCAATGAGATCATGAACAGGCTCTGGGCCGGCCCGATTGGGTTAGGCTTTGCGCCCTCCGTTGGCCGCACGGTCGATTCGTGATTTCCGGAACCCGCATGCCATTCCCGATCGAACGTGCCGACCCAAGCCAGGTCGAGACCTTGTGCGCGATCGAGCGCAAGGCCGTACAACTGTTCCGCGGCCATCCGGCGTGGAACAGCTATGCGGCCGTGTCGATCCCGCCGGAGCTGCTGCACCAGGCGATCGACCGTGGCCTGGTGTGGGCGGCGCTGGACGGGGCGGGCGAACCGGTCGGCTTTGTCTGGCTGGATGCGGACCTGGCCGATGGCGCGATCGGCATCGCCGAGATCGACGTGCTGCCGGAGTATGGCCGGCGCGGCATCGGCGCGGCCCTGCTCGAGCACGCCTGCGCGTGGGCGCGTGCGGCCGGCTACCGGCGGGTGGATCTGGGCACGCTGGCCGATGTGCCGTGGAACGCCCCGTTCTACACGAAACACGGGTTTGCCACGGTCGACAAGGACGATCCGTCGTTTGCGTTTGCACGTCAGCGCGATCGCGAGAACGGCTTTCCCGACGACCTGCGCGTGTTCATGAGCCGGCCGTTGCCGCCGCCTGCGTTTGGCGAGTGGACGGTATGGCCGGCGCCGGCCAAGCTGAATCTGTTCCTGCGCATCGTCGGGCGACGTGCTGACGGCTACCACGAGCTGCAGACGGTGTTCCGCCTGCTCGACTGGGGCGACGAGGTGCGCCTGCGGGTGCGCGACGACGGCCTGATCCGGCGCACGCACGAGGTGCCGGGCGTGCCCGAGTCCGCCGACCTGGTGGTGCGGGCGGCGCGGCTGTTGCAGGAGCGCACGGGCACGCCGCTGGGCGTCGATGTCGAGGTGGACAAGCGCATCCCGATGGGCGGCGGGCTGGGCGGCGGCAGTTCCGACGCGGCGACCGTGCTGGTGGCGTTGAACCAGCTGTGGCAACTGGGCCTGGACCAGGATGCGCTGGCGGAACTGGGGCGCCAGCTCGGTGCCGACGTGCCGGTGTTCGTGCGTGGCCGTTCGGCGTGGGCCGAAGGCGTGGGCGAGCAGCTCACCCCGCTGGCCCTGCCGCCGCGCCATTACGTGGTGCTCGACCCGCGCGAGCCGGTGCCGACAGCCGCGCTTTTTCAAGCGCCTGAATTGACACGAAATGCCCCGCGGGCGACAATTTCATCCTTTGCTTCCGGCGAAACGACGGAAAACGCCTTTGCGCCGGTGGTGCGTGCGCGGCACCCGCGGGTGGCCGCGGCGCTGGACTGGCTGGGCGGCTTCGGTCAGGCGCGGCTTTCCGGCAGCGGTGGTTGCGTGTTCCTGGAGCTGCGTTCGCTCGAGCGGGCGCAGGCGGTGGCCCGGCAATGTCCGGTGGCGTTCACGGCGCATGTCGCCACGGGTGTCGACGTGTCGCCCTTGCATGAGGCATCGGCGCGCCACTGGGGCGCGACGTGACGGCGGCGGCAGAGACGGATCAGGCACGGGCAGATACACAAATATCACTGGGGCGTCGCCAAGCTGGTTAAGGCACGGGATTTTGATTCCCGCATTCGCAGGTTCGAATCCTGCCGCCCCAGCCATTTCATGATGGCTAAGTTTCGAGGTAACCACTGTGGACACGTCCACCCCGATGATGCTGTTTACCGGTAACGCACATCGTGCCTTGGCCGAGGATGTCGCCCATCGCCTGGGCGTGCCGCTGGGCAAGGCGCTGGTCGGCACGTTCAGCGACGGCGAGGTGCAGATCGAGATCGAGGAGAACGTCCGCAAGCAGGAAGTGTTCGTGCTGCAGCCGACCGGCGCGCCGAGTGCGGTCAACCTGTTCGAGCTGCTGGCGCTGACCGACGCGCTGAAGCGCGCCTCGGCGGCCAGCGTCACCGCGGTGATCCCGTACTTCGGCTATGCCCGGCAGGATCGCCGGCCGCGCTCGGCGCGGGTGCCGATCACCGCCAAGCTGGCGGCCAGGATGATCGGCGCCGCCGGCATCGACCAGGTGCTGACGGTGGATCTGCATGCCGACCAGATCCAGGGCTTCTTCGACATTCCGGTCGACAACGTGTATGCCTCGCCGGTGCTGCTGGCCGACATCTGGCGCAACCACAGCATGGACGACCTGATCGTGGTCAGCCCGGACGTGGGCGGCGTGGTGCGCGCGCGCGCGATCGCCAAGCGGCTGGACGACGCCGATCTGGCGATCATCGACAAGCGCCGGCCACGCGCGAACGTGTCCACCGTGATGAACATCATCGGCGACGTGGACGGCAAGACCTGCGTGATGGTCGACGACATCGTCGACACCGCCGGCACGCTGTGCGCGGCAGCTGCGGCTCTCAAGGAGCGCGGCGCCCGCAAGGTGGTTGCCTACTGCGTGCACCCGGTGCTGTCGGGTGCGGCGATCAGCAATATCGAAGGCTCCCAGCTCGACCAACTGGTGGTCACCAACACCTTGCCGCTGCGCCCGGAAGTGCAGGCCTGCGCCAAGATCCGCCAGCTCTCGGTCGCCGAGCTGCTGGCCGAAACCATTCGCCGCATCGCCTTTGGCGAGTCGGTGAGTTCGCTGTACGTGGATTGATCCACGGATTTTCGCCGTGGCGGCCCGGCCGTCCGGCACCACCGGCTTTTCTGGTCGCGGAAAAGTCACGCAACTGCCGCGAGGCGGTTCTTTAAAAACCAAGGTAGCAACGAAATGTCCAAGACTCATGAAATCAAGGCGCAAAGCCGCAAGGACGAGGGGAAAGGTGCGAGCCGCCGCCTGCGTCATGCGAGCTTCGTGCCGGCCGTCGTGTACGGCGCCGGGCAGGCCCCGGAGAGCATCCAGATCGAGCACAACACCATCCTGCTCGCCGCCAAGAACGAGTGGTTCTTCTCCTCGGTGCTCGACCTGAACGTCGACGGCAAGGTGCAGAAGGTGCTGGTGCGTGACTGGCAGAAGCATCCGTTCAAGCAGTTGATGATGCACATGGACTTCCTGCGCGTGGACGAGAAGGCTGCGATCCGCGTCAGTGTGCCGCTGCACTTCCTGAACAAGGAAAAATCCGCGGCCGCGAAGACCTCCGGGGTGGTGATCTCGCACAACCTGACCGAAGTGGAAATCACCTGCCTGCCGAAGGACCTGCCCGAGTCGATCGAGCTGGATCTGACCGACCTGAAGCCCGGCGACATCATCCATCTGTCGCAGCTGAAGCTGCCGGAGAACGTCGAGCTGGTCGCGCTGCATGGCGGCGAAGGCCACGACACCGCGGTGGTCACGGCCAACACCGTGCAGGAAGAAGCCGAGGAAGCGCCGGCTGCCGAAGCGGCTGCGCCGGCTCCTGCCGCCGCGCCGGCCAAGAAGGACGACAAGAAGTAAGCCGCGTCGGCCCGCGCTCCGCCGGGGCGCGGGCCGACACTGCTGCTTGTCCGCATGGCTGGTTTGCGACTCATCGTCGGGCTGGGCAATCCCGGTGCCGAATACCTCCGAACCCGGCACAACGCCGGGTTCTGGCTAGTTGATGCCCTCGCCAGCGGGCAGGGCGAGCGCTTCGCCTTCGACGGCAAGCTGCACGGCGAAGCCTGCCGCGTGCGCCTCGGCGGCGAACCGGTCTGGCTGCTGAAGCCGGCCACCTTCATGAACAAGAGCGGCATCGCCGTGGTTTCGGCGCTGCGCTACTACAAGATCGAGCCGGAGCAGTGCCTGGTCGCGCATGACGACCTGGACCTGCCGCCCGGCACCGTGCGCCTGAAGTTCGACGGCGGCCACGGCGGCCAGAACGGCCTGCGCGACATCGTGGGCCACCTCGGCCACGGCAAGTTCCATCGGCTGCGCGTGGGCATCGGCCATCCCGGCCACCGCGACCAGGTCACGCCGTGGGTGCTGGGCCGGCCGTCGGCCACCGACGAGGATGCGATCCTCGACGGCATCGGCCGCGCGCTGGACGTGCTGCCGCTGGCGGTGGACGGCCAGTTCGACAAGGCGATGCAACAACTGCATACAAGCCGGGATTCGTGATTCGGGATGTCGGAATTCGTCAGAGCCCCGACTTTTACCCGCGTTTCCGAATCCCGAATATCAAATCTCGAATCCCGGATTTCAAACCATGGGCATCAAATGCGGCATCGTCGGACTGCCCAACGTCGGCAAGTCCACCCTGTTCAACGCGCTGACCAAGGCCGGCATCGCCGCGGCGAACTTCCCGTTCTGCACGATCGAGCCGAACGTGGGCGTGGTGCCGGTGCCGGACCCGCGGCTGAACGCGCTGTCGGAGATCGTCAAACCGCAGAAGGTGGTGCCGACCGCGGTGGAGTTCGTCGACATCGCCGGCCTGGTCGCCGGCGCGTCGAAGGGCGAGGGCCTGGGCAACAAGTTCCTGGCGCACATCCGCGAGGTTGACGCGATCGCCCACGTGGTGCGCTGCTTCGAGGGCGACGTGATCCACGTCGCCGGCAAGGTCGATCCGATCTCCGACATCGACACCATCGACACCGAGCTGGCGCTGGCCGATCTTGAATCGGTGGACAAGGCGCTGAACCGCGCCGAGCGCGCGGCCAAGGCGAACGACAAGGAGGCGCTGGCGAAGAAGCCGGTGCTGCAGAAGCTGTCGGCCGGCCTCAACGAAGGCAAGTCCGCACGCAGCCTGGGCCTGGACGAGGAGGAGAAGGCGCTGGTGCGCGACCTGTTTCTGCTCACCCTGAAGCCGCTGATGTACATCGCCAACGTCGCCGACGACGGCTTCGAGAACAATCCGTTGCTCGATGCCGTGCGCGAGCGCGCCGTCGCCGAGGGCGCCGAGGTGGTGCCGGTGTGCGCGGCGATCGAGGAGGAACTGGCGCAGCTCGACGAGGCCGATCGCGACGAGTTTCTCAAGGACATGGGCCTGGACGAGCCGGGCCTGAACCGGGTGATCCGCGCCGGCTACAAGCTGCTCGACCTGCAGACCTACTTCACCGCCGGCGTGAAGGAAGTGCGCGCGTGGCAGGTGAGGCGTGGTGCCACCGCGCCGCAGGCCGCCGGGGTGATCCACACCGACTTCGAGCGCGGCTTCATCCGCGCCGAGACGATCGGCTACGACGACTTCATCCAGTACAAGGGCGAAGCCGGCGCCGCGGCAGCCGGCCGCCTGCGCAAGGAAGGCAAGGAATACATCGTCAAGGACGGCGACGTGCTGCACTTCCTGTTCAACGTCTGACGCGCCGACCCTGAGTGTAGGAGCGCACCCTGTGCGCGATGCTCTTGTCCATCCGGAGCAAAAGCATCGCGCACAGGGTGCGCTCCTACAAAAACTACGTCTAAAGCGCGCTGCCGCCGAACTTGTAGGTGAACTGCAGGTAGTAGCTGCGTCCGGCCGCGTCGAACCACGAGATGTCGTAGTACGGGTACGACGTGTAGGTGGGGTCGCGTGGCGGCATCTTGTCGAACAGGTTGTCCACCGCCAGCGACAGCTGCGCGTGGTCACTGAACTTGTACTGGATCGAGGCGTTGTAGCGGTAGGTGGCACCGATCCAGGCAGTCTCGCCGGCCGAGGTGTCGACGATCTGGTCGTACGAATCCGAATTCGGCAGGCGACCCAGGCGCGAGCCGAACAGCGTCGCCGACCAGGCGTTGCGCTCCCACGACACGCTGGCGCTGGCCTTGCTGCTCGGGATGTCGAAGCCGCTGTTGACCGCGAATTCGTCCAGCACGGCGTCGCCCGGGTACTGCTGGAACAGATGGTTGCGCGCCCAGGTGTAGTTGCCGTTGAAGCGGAACGTGCCGATCGCCGTTTCCAGCTTGTAGTGCGTGCTGGCGTCGATGCCGCTGGTGCGCTCGTTGGCGACGTTGATCGGGTTGACGAAGATGCCGTACAGGCCGCCCGGATCGACCGCGCTGTTGGTCGGGTAGCGGTTCACCCGCGAGATCGCGTCGACGCAGCTGGGCGAGTTCGCATCGACCGCGTTGCCGCTGACGTCGGTGCCGATGCGGCAGCTCGCTTCCAGCTGCAGGATGCGGTCGGTGCTGAGGTCCTGCACCTGGTTGCGCATGCGGATGCTGAAGTAGTCGACCGAGAAGTCCAGGTTCGGTGTCGGCGACCAGACGAAACCGGTGGTCCACGAGGTGCTGGTCTCGGAGTCGAGATCGCGGTTGCCCTGGCGCGTGCGGATCAGGCCCTCGCCCGCATAGTCGCAGTCGGTGATGTCGATGCCCGGTTCCTCGGTGCGGCAGCGGTAGTAGTCGTTGCCCGAGGTCTCGTCGTTGCCGATGCCGGCGTAGATGTAGTGCAGGTCCGGCGCGCGGAATGCGGTGCCGTACGAGCCGCGCAGCAGCAGGGTGTCGAACGGGCGCCATTCCAGGCCGCTGCTGTAGGTCAGCTTGCCGGTCTTGTGGCCGGAAAAACGGTACTGGTCGTAGCGGCTGGCCAGGCTGAGGTTGAGCGTGTCCAGCAGCGGCAGGCGCAGCTCGCCGGCGGCGGCCCAGCGGTTGCGGCTGCCGTGGCCGTCGGAGTCCTTCCAGCTGTAGTAGTAGTACTGGGTGGCCAGCGGGTCGGGGTTGAGGTCGTAGGCCTGGTTGCCGTACTCGACCACGCCGGCGAAGCCGGCCGGCCCGGCCGGCAGCTGGAACAGCTCGGTGTTGGTAAGGGTGAACGCCAGCGTGTCGCTGCGCGATTCGGGGTGGTAATTCGTGCGCGCGGTGATCGCGTCGTACTCGGCGCGGGTCAGTGGCGTGTACAGGCGGGCCGGGTCGGCGTCGAAGATCGGCAGACCGCTGTCGGCGTCGACGCCGAGCTGCGGACCGAGGTAGAGGTCGTTGGCCTTCGCCGCCACGGTCTGCGGCCAGCTGATCACGGCTTTGTATTGCGAATGGCTGAGCGCAGCTTCGTAATCCCAGCGTTCGCCGAACGTGCCCTTGAAGCCGGTGGTCAGGCTGAAGGTCTTCTGCGTGTTCTTGATCATGCCGCGGTCGAGGCCGCCCATTTCCTCCGGCGTGAACTGGCGGTACCAGTTCTCGATGCCGCCGCTGTGCGCGTTGTAGAAATAACCGTCCTCGTTGCCGTCGGGCGCCTGGTAGTTCCACTGCTCGACGTCGCGGAACAGGCTGACCTTGCTGTAGCCCAGCTGCATGTCGCCGAACCAGGACAGCGTGTCGTTGATCTTCAAATTGGCCGAGGTGTACGTGTTGATGCCGCGGCGCTGGCTGAGGATGGTGCCGTAGCCGATCGACTCGGCGCTGCCGCAGAAATTGCCGTAGCGCGGCCGGTTCGCGTACACCGTGGTGCCGCCGTTGAGATACGACAGCGCATCGCAGGTGGCCTGGCCCGGGTCGATGTAGTCGTCGTTCCAGTCGCCGTTGAGGAAGGTGCGCCGCGGCACCTGCGAGCGCGCGGTGGGCGCGTCGGCGGTGGAGTCCTGCAGCTTGCGCTGGTACGCCCACAGCGGCTTCTGCTCGATCAGCTCGGCGCCGAATACCAGGTTGAAGTCGTTGTGCGAGAAGCCGGTGGAGAAGTTGAGCTTGTACGACTCGCCACCGCCGCGGGTGGTGTCGCCGTAGCGCAGGTCGATGGTGGTGCCGTCGGCGTGCTGCTTCAGGATGAAGTTGACCACGCCGGAGATCGCGTCCGAGCCGTACACCGCCGAGGCGCTGCCGGTGAGCACCTCGATGCGCTCGATCATGCCGATCGGGATGTTGGAGATGTCGGTGAAGTTGCTGCGGCCCTTGAACGGCAGCGGAAAGTCGGCGATGCGTCGGCCGTTGACCAGCACCAGGGTGTGGTTGGGGCCGAGGCCGCGCAGGTCCACCTGTTCCGCGCCCGGGGAAAAGTCGGCGCCGCTGGACGACTGCTGGCTCTGCGTCTCGCCGCCGTTCTGGGTGATCGCGCGCATCACGTCGGGCACGCTGGCGAAGCCGCTGGCCTTGATGTCGCTGGCGGTGATCACGGTGACCGGCGCGGGTCCCTCGATCTGCGCGCGCGGAATGCGCGAGCCGGTGACCTGGATCTCGTCCAGCCGGGTGGCTTCCTGCGGGTCCGCGGCGGCCGCGCTGCGGCTGCTGGCCGGGGCGGGCGGTGCCG
>DATCUT010000076.1:0-11851 GCA_036561785.1 Rhodanobacter sp. | reverse complement strand
GCTCACCCTCGGCGGCTGCAAGCCGTTCGGCGAACGCCCGCCGGCACCCGCGGCTACCGATGCGGCGCTCGACGCGCTGCTGCGCCGGCACATCCGCCACGTGGTGGTGCTGTACGCCGAGAACCGCAGCTTCAACAACCTGTTCGCGGGCTTTCCCGGCCTGGCCCAGCCGCTGCAGGCGCTCGATTCGCCCGCCTACCGCCAGCGCGACCGCGATGGCCGCCTGCTGCAGTCGCTGCCGCCGGTCTGGGGCGGGCTCGCGCCGCACGCGCAGGTGGTGGACGGCCGCCGCTACCAGCTCGACGAACACGCGATCAGCGGCCTGCCGAACCGCCCGTTCGCGCTGCGCACACCCGACGGCGCGCCGCTGCCGCACGGCGTGATCACCCGCGACCTGGTGCACCGCTTCTACGAGAACCAGCTGCAGATCAACGGCGGCCGCAACGACGGCTTCGTCGCCTGGGGCAATACCGGCGCGATGGCGATGGGCCACTACGCCGACGGCGCCGCAAACCTGCGCCTGTGGCAGCTCGCCCGCCAGTTCACCTTGTGCGACAACTTCTTCATGGGCGCCTTCGGCGGCTCGTTCCTCAACCATCAGTACCTCGCCGCGGCGCAGCCGCCGTTCTATCCGCACGCGGACCGCGGCCCGGCGAAATTCCAGATCGCCGTCGTGGAAGGCGACGACCCCACCGGCATCCGTCCGAAGCTGGCCGGGGATTCGCCGGCCAGCGCGATGCAGGGCCGCGCGAAATTCGCCGCGCGCGATGCGCTCACCCCCGACTTCTGGGCGGTCAACACGATGGGCCCGGCCTACGCGCCGGCGTTCGGCCACGACAAGCGCGACCCGCGCTTCGCCGATCCCGACAGCCCGAACACCCTGCCCGCGCAGACCCACCGCACCATCGGCGACGCGCTGTCCGAAGCCGGCGTCGACTGGACCTGGTACGCCGGCGGCTGGCAGCTGGCGCTGGACGGCCATGGCGACGGCGACCATCGCGCGTTTCCGGAAGTGCCGAACTTCCAGATCCACCATCAGCCATTCAACTACTTCCGCCAGTTCGCGCCCGGCACGTCGGCGCGCCGGCAACACCTGCGCGACGCCGGCATCGGTGGCAGCGCCGACAGCAACCACTTCCTTGCCGCAGCCGCAGCCGGCACGCTGCCGCCGGTATCGTTCTACAAGCCGCAGGGCGATCTCAACATGCACGCCGGCTATTCCAGCGTGGACGCCGGCGACCGGCACCTGGCGCAGGTGGTCGAGGCGCTGCAGGCCAGCCCGCTGTGGCCGAACATGCTGGTGGTGATCACCGTCGACGAGAACGGCGGCTGGTGGGACCACGTGGCGCCACCGCAGGGCGACCGCTGGGGACCGGGCTCGCGCATCCCCACGCTGCTGGTGTCGCCGTTCGCGAAGAAAAGCCACGTCGACCACACCATCTACGACACCGGTTCGATCCTGCGCTTCATCACCCGCCGCTTCGACCTGCAGAAGCTGCCTGGCCTCACGCTGCGCGAGGAAGCGATGATCGCCGCCGGTGGTCCACCACCGGGCGACCTCACCGCCGCCCTGCAATTCGACTGACACAACAAACTCCCTCTCCTGCTTGCAGGGGAGGGTTGGGGAGGGGCGCCTTTGACTTCTCCGCCAGCTCAGACAACCCCCTCCGAACTTCCTCCTGCACGCAGGGGGAAGAGAAAATCCACAAGAGGTCGCCACCATGCGCGAGATGTACCCCGAGATCGAGCCGTACCGCACCCACCGCATCGCCGTCGACGCGATCCACACCTTGCACGTGGAGGAATGCGGCAATCCCGCCGGCCTGCCGGTGGTGTTCCTGCATGGCGGACCGGGCGCCGGCCTGTCGGCCTACCATCGCCGCTTCTTCGATCCGGCGCGCTACCGCATCGTGCTGTTTGACCAGCGCGGCGCCGGGCAGTCCACCCCGTTCGCCGAGCTCACCGACAACACCACCTGGCACCTGGTCGCCGACATCGAGGCGATCCGCGAGCAACTCGGGATCGAGCGCTGGGTGGTATTCGGCGGCTCCTGGGGTTCGACCCTGGCGCTGGCCTACGCGCAGACGCATGCCGAGCGGGTGCTGGCCCTGGTGCTGCGCGGGATCTTCCTGGGTCGGCCGCAGGAACTGCGCTGGTTCAACGAAGTGGACGGCGGCGCCTCGCAGATCTTCCCCGAGCGCTGGGCGCGCTTCCTCGCGTTCATCCCACCCGACGAGCGCAGCTCGATGCTGGACGCCTACTGGCGCCGCCTGACCAGCGACGACGAGGCGACCCGGCTCGCCGCGGCGCAGGCATGGAGCGCGTGGGAAGGCGGCAGCACCACCTTGCTGCACGATCCCGACGCCGGCGGCGATTTCGAGGACCCGCACAAGGCGGTCAGCTTGGCCGTGATGGAGGCGCACTACTTCCGCCACGCGATCTTCCTGCAACCCGACCAGTTGCTGCGCAACATCGAGCGCATCCGCCACATCCCCGCCACCATCGTGCACGGCCGCTACGACATCATCTGCCCGATGAAGAGCGCCTACGACCTCAGCCAGGCCTGGCCCGAAGCGCACCTGCACGTGGTGCTGGCCGGCCACAGCGCCGCCGACCCGGCAATCGTGGACCAGCTGGTGGAAGCGACGGATCGGCTGGCGGATCGGTACTGCTGAGTCCCAACCACTCCACCAAGGAAGCTCCATGCGCGTACTGGTTACCGGTGCCTACGGTTTCATCGGCGCGCACATCGTTGCGGCGCTGACCGCAGCCGGCCACGAAGTCGTCTGCGCCGTGCGCGGCGCGCGCATCGACGCGAGCTTCCCCGGACTCCGTGCGATCGCCTGCGACATGGCCCACGACGTGCGCAGCGAGGACTGGCTGCCCCGCCTCGCCGGCGTCGAGGCGGTGGTCAACTGCGCGGGCATCCTGCGCGAGCGCGGCGCCGACACCTACGCGGCGATCCACGAGCAGGCGCCGCTGGCGCTGTTCCACGCCTGCGTGCAGGCCGGCGTCCGGCGCGTGATCCAGGTATCCGCGCTGGGGCACGCCGACGACGGCGAATTCATCGCCTCCAAGCATCGCGGCGACACTGCGCTAACGGCGCTGGAACTGGACTGGCTGGTGCTGCGCCCGTCGCTGGTCTACAGCGTGCGCGGCTCCTACGGCGGCAGTTCGTTGCTGCGCGGACTGGCCGGATTGCCCCGCCTGCTGCCGCTGCCAAGCCGTGGCGGGCAGCCGCTGCAGCCGATCGCCGCCGAGGACATCGGTACGGCCGTGGTCGCGGCGCTGGCCAGGCCACAGGTCGCCCGCGAAGTGCTCGAACTGGTCGGCCCCGACGTGCTGAGCCTGCGCGATTACGTGCTGGCCTGGCGACGCTGGCTCGGCTTCGGGCGCGCGTATACGCTGGCCGTTCCCGCTCTGCTGGCGCGCCTGGCCTGCACACTCGCCGAACATCTGGGCAACGGCCCGCTGGGCAGGACCATGGCGCGCATGCTCGAACGCGGCAACGTCGGCGCCATCGACGCCAGCACCCGCCTGCGCGAACGCCTCGGCCTGGTGCCGCGACCGCTGCAACACGCGCTCGCCGAAGCGCCCAGCCACGTGCAGGACCGCTGGCACGCAAGGCTGTATTTCTGCCTGCCCCTGTTGCGCGTGTCGATGGCACTGCTCTGGATCGGCTCCGGCGTGATCGGATGGCTGACCCCGCTGGCCGACGTGGTGGCCGCCGCACCCGGCAGTTCGCTCTCCGCCGGCAGTCTGCTCGGACTGGCGCGCATCACCGCCAGCGCCGACCTGCTACTGGGCGCGCTGTGCCTGCTGCGCTGGCGACCGCGCCTCGTGCTGGGCCTGATGCTGTCGATGCTGCTCGGCTACACCCTCGCCATCGGCATCGCGTGGCCCGTCCACTGGCTGGACCCGTTCGGCGGCCTGCTGAAAAACCTGCCGCTGATCGCGGTACTGGCGATCCTGCTGGTGACGGAAGAGCGCCGATGAACGACGCGTACGTGCTGCTGAAAACCGTGCACATCCTCTCGTCCACGCTGCTGTTCGGCACGGGACTGGGTACGGCATTCTTCATGTGGTTCACCCACCGCAGCGGCCAGCTTCCCGCCATCGCGGTCGCGGCGCGACTGACCGTACGCGCGGATTTCCTGTTCACCACGCCGGCCGTGATCGTGCAGCCGTTGTCGGGCTACCTGCTGATGCGACTGATGGGTTTCGACCTGCACACGCCCTGGCTGCAGGCCGCCATCGCGCTGTACCTGCTGGCCGGCGCCTGCTGGCTGCCGGTAGTGTGGCTGCAATGGCGCGCGCGCAACCTGGCCACCGCCGCGCTGCGCGAAGGCACGGACCTATCGCCGGCCTACCATCGCTGCATGCGCGCATGGTTTGCGCTGGGCTGGCCAGCGTTCCTCGCCGTGCTTGGCATCTTCTGGCTGATGGTGGCCAAGCCGCCCTTGTGGAACTGAGCGCGAGTACGCTCGGCGAAACCGCCCGTTCTGGAACGTCGGCGCAAGAACCGGATGGTCGCGGGGAGCCATCCTGACCACACTGGGTACACACCGCCACCGGACCCGCCCATGCTCACCCTGTTCGACTACCTGCCCTCGCAGAACGCCTGGAAGGTGCGCCAGCTGCTGCATCATCTCGGCCGGCCGTATCGCACGGTGCCGGTGAGCATCTTCGAGGGCGAGGGCCGGAGCGAGGCCTACCGGCGGATCAATCCCACCGGCACGGTGCCGGCGATCCAGCTGGAGGACGGCCGCGTGCTGGCCGAGTCGAATGCGATCCTCGCGTACCTCGCCGACGGCACGCCGTATCTGCCGGGCGATCCGTTCGGGCGCGCCAAGGTGCTGCAGTGGCTGTGCTTCGAGCAGGAGCGGGTGGAGTCGGTGATCGGCGCGCTGCGCCACTGGACGCTGACCGGCAAGCTGGCGCGGCGCTCGGCGGAAATGATCGAGGCGAAACGTACCGCCGCCGTGCGCACGCTGGGCATCCTGGAAAGCGAACTGGCGACGCGGCCGTTCATCGCCGGCGACGACTACGGCATCGCCGACATCGCGCTGTTCGCCTACGCCAGCCGCGCCGAGGAAGCCGGGTTGTCGCTGCAGGCATATCCGCAATTCCGCGCGTGGGTGGCACGGGTGGAGGTGCAGCCGGACTTCCTCGCCAAGATGCATCCGTACGCGATCGATCCGCATTCGTCGCGCGAGCTGCCCTGAGCTTTCGTCACAGGCGGCCGCCACCGCAGCAATGGCATACTCGGGGTTTTCCGGCCCGAGACTTCCCCATGCGCCTGCTGCCCGCCCTCGCCTTCGGCACGCTGATGCTGCCGCTGGCTGCGTACGCCAACGACCCGAACTCCTACGCCCGGCCCGACCAGGTGCGCGTGACGCATCTGGACCTGGACCTGACGATCGACTTCCCGCGCAAGCAGCTCGATGGCCAGGCCACGCTGAAGCTGGACTGGAAGAATGCCAAGGCGCAGTCGCTGGTGCTGGACACGCGCGACCTGAAGATCGCCAAGGTCGAGGCGCTCGGCAGCGACGGCAAGGCTACCCCGCTGACATACGCGCTGGCGCCGCGCGACAAGGTACTGGGCAGCAAGCTGACCATCGCCGCGCCGAAGCATCCGGCGCAGGTGCGCATCGTCTATACCACTTCGCCCGAGGCATCCGGCCTGCAATGGCTGACGCCGGCGCAGACGGCGGACAAGAAGCTGCCCTTCATGTTCTCGCAGTCCGAGTCGATCCACGCGCGCTCGTGGGTGCCGCTGCAGGACTCGCCGGCGATCCGCTTCACCTACGACGCCCGCGTCACCGCGCCAAAAGACGTGCGCGTGGTGATGAGCGCGATCAACGACGCGAAGCATCCGCTGGACGGCGCGTTCGCGTTCAAGCAGCCGCACCCGATCCCGTCCTACCTGCTGGCGATCAGCGCCGGCGACCTCGCGGTGAAGGAGACCGGCCCGCGTTCGGCCGTCTATGCGGAACCGTCGGTGGTCGACAAGGCCGCGCATGAGTTCGAGGACACCGAGAAGCTGATCGCCGCCACCGAGCAGTTGTACGGTCCGTACGCGTGGGACCGCTACGACATCCTGGTGCTGCCGCCGTCGTTCCCGTTCGGCGGCATGGAAAACCCGAACATGACCTTCGCCACGCCGACCGTGCTGGTCGGCGACAAGAGCCTGGTCTCGCTGGTCTCGCACGAGCTGGCGCACTCGTGGTCGGGCAACCTGGTGACCAGCGCCGCGTGGCGCGACATCTGGCTCAACGAGGGCTTCACCACCTACGTGCAGGGCCGCATCACCGAGGCGGTGTACGGCAAGGCGCTGGCCGACGAGGAGGCACTGCTGTCCGCCCGCGCCTTGCAGAAGAGCATCGGCGCGATGGCCGCCAACGCGCAGAAGCTGGCGCCCGATCCGCGCGGCATCGGTGCCGACGATGCGCTGTCCGACGTGGCCTACGACAAGGGCTCGTGGTTCCTGCGCACGCTGGAGCAGCGCTTCGGCCGCGACCACTTCGACGCATACCTGAAGGGCTACTTCCACCACTTCGCGTTCCGGAGCATCACCACCGAACAGATGCTCGACTACATGAAGCCGAACCTGATCGCGAAGTACCCCGGCAAGATGAGCTGGGACGAGGTGAGGGCCTGGGTCTACGGCGAGGGCATCCCGAAGGACGCGCCGCTGCCCGACTCGCCGCGCTTCAACGCGATCGACCGCGAACGCACGCATTTCCTCGCGGGCAAACTGGCCGCCGACAAGCTCGATGCCAGGGGCTGGAACACGCAGGAATGGATGTACTTCCTCGACCGCCTGCCCGACGTGGCGCCGCTGGACAAGCTGCGCCAGCTCGACGCCGCCTGGCACCTCACCGGCACGCCGAACGCCGAGATCGGCATGCGCTGGTACAGCCATGCGATCGCCGCCGGCGACAAGACCGTGTGGAGCGCCGCCGCCGAACACATGACCCGGATCGGCCGCATCTACCTGACCACGCCGCTGTACAAGGCGTTCGTGAAAACGCCGGAAGGCCTGGCCTACGCCGAACAGGTCTACGCCAAGGCCAAGGCCGGCTACCACCCGCTGACCCAGCAGGTTGTAGAAGGCATCATCGCCAAGGCGAAGAAGACGAAGTAATTGCAGCTCCTCCCCCTGCGATGAGGGGAGGGAGCCATGTCCACCACGACCCACCCTAGAAACCATCATGCCGCCATCAACGATCGCCACCACCACTCCGCTCTGGAAACGCATGCTGCTGCGCCGGCTGAAATTCCTGGGCTGGCTGGCCGCGCTGCTGGCCATCGTGCTGGGCGGCAGCTACCTGTTCGCGCCGCAGTGGCTGCTGCAGGCGAACGTCACGCGCGAGGCGATGGCGGCGCACCTGGAGAAACACTCGGTGCAGGCCGGCGATACGCACTGGGTCTACTACGAAGGTGGCCAGGGGCCGACCATCGTGCTGCTGCACGGTTTTGACGCCGACAAGAGCGTGTGGCTGCAGACCGCGAAGCTGCTCACGCCGCATTTCCACCTGATCATCCCCGACCTGCCCGGCTGGGGCGACTCTTCGCGGGTACCCGACGCCAGCTACAACATCGACGCCCAGGCCGGGCGCCTCGACGCGTTCGTGCAGACCCTGCGCCTGCAGCGCTTCCTGCTGGTCGGCCATTCGATGGGTGGCGCGATTGCCGGCGTGTACGCCAGCGGGCATCCCGAGCACGTGGCTGGGCTGGCCCTGGTCGACGCGTTCGGCCTGAAGGGCAAGGTGAACGCGTTCGACCGCGACGCGCTGGCCGGCAGGAATCCGTTCGTGTACGACGACCGCGCCGGCTTCGAGCGCGCCACGGCGCTGGCATTCGACAAGCCGCTCGACCTGCCCGGCCGCTTCGTCGACGTGTTCATCAAGCGCAACCAGCGCGACCGCGCCTTCATCGAACGCACCTTCAACGAACTACGCGAGCCCGGACAATACCTTTCCGTGCAGAACCGGCTCGGCCAGCTGAGCATGCCGGTGCTCGGCCTGTGGTGCCACGACGACCGGATCGTGGACATCTCCGCGCTGGACAGCCTGCGCAATGGCCTCACCGCCGCCAGCGCGATCAGCACCAGCACCATCAACGGCTGCAACCACATGCCGATGCTGGAAAAGCCCGAGCAGACCGTGCAGATCCTCACCGGCTTCGCGCTGTCGCACTGAACGCCGGTGGCCGCCGCGTGCAGGATGCTGAACGGAGTGCCGCCGTCTTGCCACGGCATTGTGAAATACGTGTGACACCATGGGAGAATGCCGCGGTGACGTCGCAGTCTGGCGTACCCACGCGCATGAAGGCAGGACGGTGCAGCAAGTGATGAAGCAGAGCCCCTGGCGCATCTTCGTGAACGCGGTGATGCGGATGTCCGCCACCCCCACCAACTACTGGGCCGAGCTTGGCGTGGATGCCGTGTTGTGCCTGCTGTTGCTGGTGCTGGGCTGGCAAAGGCACACGGACGGCCCACTGACCGCGCTGCTGGCCCTCGGTCTGGGCCTGTTCGCCTTCAGCTTCATCGAATACTTCTTCCACCGCTGGATGTTCCACACGCGCATCCCGCTGTTCGCGCAGGGCCACGACCTGCATCACGCGCGGCCGCTGGGCTACGATTCGCTGCCGTTCTTCCTGCCGCCTGCGGTGCTGCTGGCGCTGGCCGGCGTGTTCGTACTGGTGATGCCGACCGGCTTCGCCCTGCTGCTGGCCAGCGCGATCACCTTTGGCTACATCGTCTACGGCCTGAGCCACTTCATCATCCACCACGTGCGCTTCAAGCAGCCGCTGCTGCGGCGCTGGGCCGGCGCCCACCACGTCCATCACTACCACCCCGAAAGCAACTTCGGGGTCACCACGCCGTTGTGGGATGTATTGCTGGGTACGAAGTACGTGCGACAGTCCAGAAACCACTGAGCCGGCCGCACGCGGGCGTCAGTCGGCCACGTCGTCGATCAGCCGGTCGAGTTCGGCCTTCAGGATCGCGCCGTGCTGGCGCAGCCAGTTGCGCTGTTCGCGCCAGCCGGGCAGCAGGTTTTCGACCTGGCTCCAGAATCGCGGCGAGTGGTTGCGTACCTTCAGGTGACACAGTTCGTGCACCAGCACGTAGCGCAGCGCGGCCGGCGGGGCCAGCGCCAGCGCGAGGTCCAGGTTGATGCGGTCGCGGGTATCCAGGCTGCCCCACAGGCTTTTCATCGGGCGGATCTTCAGCGCGGTGGGCGCCAGCCCCAGCTGCGGCACGTAGCCGGCCAGCCAGCGCGAGACGTCGCGGCGGATCAGCGTTTCCAGGTGCGAGGCGAGCAGGCCGCGGGCGATCGGCAAAGCGCGGGTGTGCGGACGCGGGATCACCAGGGTGAGGCCGGCCGTGTGCGCCTCGATTTTCGGATAGGTACCTTCGGCCCAGTCCAGCTCGGCCGTCTCGCCACGCAGCGGGAAACTGCACGCATAACCCACGCGCAACGGCGGCAGCGGCTTCACGATCAGGTTCAGTTCGTCGAGCTTCTGTTCCAGCCATTCGGCGTGGTTGCGCAGGAACGCGCTGACCTGGGCCGGATGGGTGCCCAGCGGATAGGTCACCCGCGCGCCCTGCGGCGTCACCGTGAGGCGCAGCCGACGCGCGCGCGGATGGGCGGTCTTCAGCACCCGGATGATGCTGCCGCCCACCGTCGCCAGTTCCAGCCAATCGCCTTCCAGATGCTGCGCCATGATCCTGCCTGCTTCTCGCCTGGCCCGTTCTGATCAAAGATGGGGATCCGCCGCCCGCAAGCGGCCGGACACCCAGTATGGCGCGCCGGACGTCGCGGCGGTATGGATTTTTCGTTCAGCTATCGGCCGGGCGCGGCAGGCCGAACCATTCCTCCAGCTTGCCCAGCAGGCGCTCCAGTTCCAGCGTCAGCAGGGCAAAACCGGCGTCCAGCTCGGCCTGGGCGTCCTGCTGGCTGTCGCCCAGCTCGTCCATCACCACGTCGAGGAACTTCAGCTTGCGCACGATCAGGTCCTCGCCCAGCACGAAGCTGATGCGGTCGTCGAAGGTGAGGCCCAGCATGAACACCTGCTTGCCGTTGCGCAGGTGCTCCTTGACCTCCTCGGCGTCCAGGTCCTGCCGGCGGCAGCGGGCGATCGCGCCGGTGGCGGTAGCCGGGTCGCGCAGTTCGCATTCGTCGCCGAGGGTGAGCCCGGCCGGCAGGTTGCCGTTGGCCAGCCAGTCGGTCATCAGCACGCGCGGGCCTTCCTCCGGCGCCAGCGGCACCGCCGGGAAGCTGCCCAGCGCCTCGCGGACCTGGGTCAGCGCGTTCTCGGCCGACTTGCGGCTGGAGGTGTCCAGCACCAGCCAGCCGTTTTTCCTGTCGACGTAGGCGGACATCCGCGAGTTGCGCACGAACGCGCGCGGCAGCAGCTCGGTCAGCAGATCCTCCTTGATCCGCTTGCGCTCGCGGCCGCCGACCTTGCGGCCTTCCTCTTCGGCAATCTTCTGCACCTTGCGATGCAGTTCGTCGTTGATCACCGCGGCCGGCAGCAGCTTGTCCTCGCCACCCACGGTCAGCAGCGTGCACTGCTTCACGGCATGCGTGAGCGGCTCGTTCTCGCCGCGCCCGACCTGCGGCACGAAGCCCTTGGTGAACATTTCCAGCGGCCCGCACGGACGCAGCCGGTGCTCGGCCAGCGCTTCGTCGAGGCGGCTCAGATCATTGGCAACGGCGGGGGAAAAACGGAACAGCGTGAGGTTGCGAAAGAACATTCAGGAATCCGGATGAAATGAGGCCCGAAGGCAAGGTTTCAGCTCTCGCCGTTCGCCCTGAGCGTAGCGCAGCGAAGTCGAAGGGCACGGTACGACACCCTTCGACTTCGGCCCTTCGGGCCTACGCTCAGGGCGAACGGTGTGCGGGCTGATGTAATGATAGACAAGGCATCAACGGGTGACGGCAGCGACCGCCGCGGCCACGGTATCGAGATTGGCCTGGTTCAGCGCGGCCACGCAGATGCGTCCGCTGTCGAGTGCGTAGATCGCGTACTCGTCGCGCAGCCGGTGCACCTGCGCCTTGCTCAGGCCGGAGTAGGAGAACATGCCGGCCTGGCGGTTGATGAAGCCGAAATCCGGCGCGCCCAGCGTGGCCAGCCTGTCGACGAAACCGGCGCGCATCGCATGGATGCGCCCGCGCATGCCACCCAGCTCCTGTTCCCAGCGCGCGCGCAGCTCGCTGCTGCCGAGCACGCCGGCGACCAGCGCGGCCCCATGCGTGGACGGGCTGGAATAGATCGTGCGGATGACCTGCTTGATCTTCGACTGCAGCCGCTCGGCCTCGCCGCGATCGGCGCCGACCATCGACAGCGCGCCGACGCGTTCGCCGTACAGCGAGAACGACTTGGAGTACGAGTTGGCGACCACGAACGCCTCGATGCCGGACGCCGCCAGCAGGCGCACCGCGGTGGCGTCCTGTTCGGTGCCCTGGTCGAAGCCCTGGTAGGCCATGTCGACGAACGGCAGCAGCCGGCGCTCCTTGAGCAGCCCGATCACCTGCTGCCACTGCGCCGCATCCAGGTCGACGCCGGTCGGGTTGTGGCAGCACGCGTGCAGCAGCACCACGGTGCCGGGTTCCAGCCTGCCCAGGTCCTCCAGCATGCCGGCGACATCCAGGCCGTGGCTGGCCGCGCTGTAGTAGCGATACTCCAGCAGTTCGAAACCCGCGGTACGGAATACCACATGATGGTTGCCCCAACTGGGACTGCTGATCGCGACCTTCGCGCCCGCTCCGGCCACCTGCTTCAGCAGGTCGGCCGCCACGCGCAGCGCGGCGCTGCCGCCGATGGTCTGCGCGGTGGCCAC
>DATCUT010000075.1:0-11881 GCA_036561785.1 Rhodanobacter sp. | reverse complement strand
CAGGGCGCCGCGCGCCGCGGCCGGCAGGCCGCCGTTGGCGGCCACCGGCACGAACGCGTAATCGGCGCCGAGCCAGCCGCGCACCACGTGGCCGGTGGCGATGATCTGGTCCAGCACCTTCTTGGCGGTGGTGACCGGAATCGCGAAGCCGATACCTTCGGCACCGGCGGCCTTGCCGATCAGCAAGGTATTGATGCCGACCAGCTCGCCCTCGGCGTTGACCAGCGCGCCGCCGGAATTGCCCAGGTTGATGGCGGCGTCGGTCTGGATGAAATCCTCCGCGCTGGAACCGTTGAGCTGGCGGCCGATCGCGCTGACGATGCCCATCGTGACGGTCTGGTTGAGGCCGAGCGGGTTGCCGATCGCCAGCACCACGTCGCCGGGGCGCAGTGGCTGTCCGGCGATGTGGATCACCGGCAGGTTGCTGGCTTCGATCTTCAGCACCGCCAGGTCGGACTCCTCGTCCGCACCGACCAGGCTCGCCTTGGCGATGCGGCCGTCGTACAGCAGCACCTGGATGTCCGCGGCGTGCGCGATCACGTGGTTGTTGGTCAGCACGTAGCCCTGTCCCCGGGCGCTGACGATGACGCCGGAACCCAGGGTCTGCTCGCGGTGCTGGAACGTGGTGGGCTGGCCGCCGAACAATTGCTGCAGCACCGGGTTGTCGTACATCCGCACGGCCTGCTCGGTGACGATCTTGTTCGCATAGATGTTGACCACCGACGGCGCCGCGGCAGCCACCGCGTCGGCGTACGAGACCGGGCCGTTGCCGACGTGACCCTGGCTGGCGTGCTGTGCCGGCGGCGCGGTCAGGCCGAAGCGTTCGCGCAGACGTTCGCCGCTGCCGGGCCAGAACAGGCCGACCACGAAGGCCATGGCCAGGCCGAGGACGGCGAAGCGCGCGATGAAGAGGAACGTGCCGGCGGCATGTTTCATGTCGAAAGGAAAGGGTCCCGGCAATCGTGGCGAGTGTTGCGGCGGCTGGACTTCGCCGCGATGCGGTTTATTGTACGGGGCGGGGCCTGACGCTACACTAACGCGATTTTTGCGGGGCCCCAAACCCCACTGGCATGACATTGCAAGTACCGGAGAGCCTGATGGCGAACGAAGTCGTCGATCATGGCCGCCGCCGCTTCCTGACAGCAACCACCGCGGTGGTTGGTGGCATCGGAATCGTGTCGGCGGCTGTGCCCTTCATCAAGTCGTGGGAACCCAGCGCGCGCGCCAAGGCCGCTGGCGCTCCGGTCACCCAGTCGCTGGCCAAGATCGAGGCGGGGCAGATGCTGACCGTGTCGTGGCGCAGCCTGCCGGTGTTTGTACTCAACCGCACCAAGGCGCAGCTCGATACGTTGCCGATGGTGGACTCGCGCCTGGTGGACCCCAAGTCCGACGGCGCCTCTGCCGACCAGCAGCCGAAGTACGCGCAGAACGAGGGGCGCTCGATCAAGCCGGAATGGCTGGTGGTGATCGGCATCTGCACGCACCTGGGCTGCGTGCCCGACTTCGTGCCCGAGATCAAGCCCGAGCCGTTCGACCCCGAGTGGAAGGGCGGCTTCTACTGCCCCTGCCACAAGTCGCGCTACGACCTGGCTGGCCGCGTCTACGCCGGCGTGCCGGCGCCGAAGAACCTGCCGGTGCCGCCGTACCACTTCATCGACGACAGCACCATCCAGATTGGCGTGGATCCGAAGGAGGCTGGCTAATGGCCAACGTATTCACGAGCATCGGCGACTGGGTCAACGAGCGCGCGCCCGGCATGATGCCGGCGTACCGCAAGCACATGACCGAGTACTACGCGCCGAAGAACTTCAACCTCTGGTACTACTTCGGTTCGCTGGCGCTGCTGGTGCTGGTCAACCAGATCGTCACCGGCATCTTCCTCACCATGAACTACAACCCGAGCGCGGCGGGAGCCTTCGCCTCGGTCGAGTACATCATGCGTGACGTGGAGTGGGGCTGGCTGATCCGCTACATGCACTCCACCGGCGCCTCGCTGTTCTTCGTGGTGGTGTTCCTGCACATGTTCCGCGGCATCATGTACGGCTCGTACAAGAAGCCGCGCGAACTGGTGTGGCTGCTCGGCATGCTGATCTTCCTGGTGCTGATGGCCGAGGCGTTCATGGGCTACGTGCTGCCGTGGGGCAACATGTCGTTCTGGGGTGCCAAGGTGATCATCTCGCTGTTCGGCACGATCCCGGTCATCGGCGACGCGCTGGTGCAGTGGATCATGGGCGACTTCCTGCCGGCCGATGCCACGCTGAACCGCTTCTTCGCGCTGCACGTGATCGCGCTGCCGATCGTGCTGCTGCTGCTGGTGGTGCTGCACCTGGCCGCGCTGCACGAGGTGGGCTCGAACAACCCGGACGGCGTGGAGATCAAGAAGGGTCCCAAGGGCAACCGCTGGGATGCGCTGAAGCCGACCGACGGCATTCCGTTCCACCCGTACTACACGGTGAAGGACCTGGTCGGCGTGGGCTTCTTCCTGCTGATCGCCGCGTTCATCATCTTCTTCGCGCCGACCTTCGGCGGCTGGTTCCTGGAACACGACAACTTCATTCCGGCGAACAACCTGGCGACGCCGTCGCACATCAAGCCGGTGTGGTACTTCACCCCGTTCTACGCGATCGTGCGCATGATCCCGTCGTTCCTCGGCTCGGCCGTGTGGGGCGTGATCGCCATGTTCGGCTCGATCGGCGTGCTGTTCGCGATGCCATGGCTGGATCGCGGCAAGGTCAAGTCGATCCGCTATCGCGGCACCGGCTTCAAGGTGGCGCTGGGCCTGTTCGTGCTGTCGTTCTTCATGCTCGGCGCGGTTGGCGCGGGCATCACCGCCGAGGTGATGCCGGTTTGGTTCGGCGACATCGACGTGACGTTCTGGGAGAACCTGTTCGGCCGCGTGATGACGGTGATCTACTTCGGGTTCTTCGCATTCCTTTGGGCCTACACATACTTCGGCTGGGAAAAGACCAAGCCGGTTCCGGAACGGGTGACGACGCATGACTAAGCGGCAGCTGCTAATGAAGCGATACATCTTCCCGGTGGCGTTGGCGTTCGGTCTGATCGTCGGCAGCGTGTCGGTGCAGGCGTCGGAGGGGGGCGGGTTGCCCGCGGCCGGCACCAACGTGCAGGACCAGGCTTCGCTGCAGCGCGGCGCCAAGCTGTTCTTCAACTACTGCGTCGGCTGCCACTCGCTGAAGTACATGCGTTACGAGCGGATCGCCAGCGACCTGGGGCTGACCGAACAGGACGTGATGCAGAACCTCAACTTCACCGGCGCCAAGTTCGGTGAGACCGTGGTTTCGCACATGCCGGAAGAGTCGGCCGCCAAATGGTTCGGCAAGGCTCCGCCGGACCTGTCGCTGGAAGTGCGCGCGAAGGGCGCCGACTGGGTCTACGCCTACCTCAACTCGTTCTACCTGGACCCGAGCCGCCCGGTGGGCTGGAACAACACGGTGTTCCCGAACGCGTCGATGCCGTTCCCGCTGTGGGAGCTGCAGGGCTTGCAGACCGCGGAGATGAAGCCGGTCAAGGCTGGCGAGGATCCGGCGGTGGAGAAGCTGGTGCTGTCGCAGCCGGGCAAGCTGACCCCGGCGCAGTTCCAGCAGGCGACCCGTGACCTGACCAGTTTCCTGGAATACGCTTCCGAGCCGGCTGCCTTGCAGCGCCATCACTACGGCATCTGGGTGCTGTTGTTCCTGGCGTTCTTCACCTTGCTGGCGGCCATGCTGAAGAAGGAATACTGGAAGGACGTCCACTGAGCCCGGATGGCCTGATCTTGGATAGTATTATCCGACTGCGGCGGCCACGAGCCGCCGCAGTCGTCTCACCGATGGGGAATCGCGCATGGTCCCAAGCGCTCGCTCGCGTAGCGTACTGACGCTCTACACCACCGCCGACGACGTGCAATGTCATCGCGCCCGGCTGGTGCTGGCCGCCAAGGGCGTCGGTTACGAACGGGTACTGGTGGATCCGGCCAGGCCGCCGGAGGACCTGATCGATCTCAACCCCTACGCCAGCACGCCGACCCTGGTCGACCGCGACCTGACGCTGTTCGACACCTCGGTGGTCTGCGAATACCTCGACGAGCGCTACCCGCATCCGCCACTGATGCCGATCGATCCGCAATCGCGTGCGCGCCTGCGGGTGGCCGCGGTACGCATCGAGAAGGACTGGCTGACCGAGGTGGACATCATCCGCGCCGGCGGCCGGCCCGCGGATGCTGCGCGCAAGCGTCTGCGCGAGCAGTTGCTGTCCTCGGTGCCGCTGTTCAAGGCCGCGAAGTTCTTCCTCAATCCGGAAATGAGCCTGGCCGACTGCCTGGTGGCGCCGGTGATCTGGCGGCTGCCCTGGCTGGGCGTGGAGCTGGGGCGCGAGGGCAAGCCGGTGATCGATTACGGCGAGCGTTTGTTCCATAGTCAGGGTTTTGCGCGCAGCATGACCGATCAGGAAAAGGCGATGCGGCAGGTCCATGAGCAAGAATGAAGCAGTACCGATGACCACCAACCGGCCGTACCTGCTGCGGGCGATCTATGACTGGATCAGCGACAACAACCTGACCCCGTATGTGCTGGTCGATGCCGGGTTCGCCGGCGTGCGGGTGCCGCCGCAGGTGGTCAAGAACGGCCAGGTGGTGCTCAACCTGGCGATGCGCGCGGTGGCGAATCTCGATCTCGGCAACGAGTGGATCAGTTTTCAGGCGCGCTTTTCCGGGGTCAGTCAGGCGATCCAGATTCCGGTGCAGGCCGTGCTGGCGCTGTACGCGCAGGAAAACGGCCAAGGCATGATGTTCCCGGCCGAGGAAGAGGGCGGCGACACGCCGCCGCCCGCTCCCGGGCCCGACGACACCACGCCGGCGCCGGGCGCCGCTGACGCTGGCGGCGACAAGCCGAAGCGCAGCACGCCGCATCTGCGGGTGGTCAAGTAGAAAGAGCCAAGTTGGAACCCCGGCCAAGTAGGAACCGGCTGCCGCGTTCGCCAGCTCTGACGAACGCCACCCTCAGTTCAACCGGTCGCGCGGACGCGGGCGCAGCGGCACGACGTTGCCGGACGGCGAGGGCAGGATGCTCCGTGCGGCGACCTCCTCGTGCGGCAGCAGTTCGATCGTGGGCAGGCTCAGGCTGCTGAGTGTGTTGCCGATCATCCACAGCCGGCCCGGCTCGCGGTCGTGGCCGTCGATGCTCACCTCGAAGCCGTAGCAGCGCTCGATCATGCGCAGGCCGTTGACGCGGCGCAGGCGCAGTCCGCGCAGGCCGACGGTTTCGTCGAGCAATTGCAGACCGTGCTGCTGGCATTGCTGGCGTGCTTCCTGCACGGCGCGTTCGCGCGCCGCGCTGAGCTTCAGCCACAGCCCCACGATGGCGCCAAGCGCCAGCAGCAGCAACAGATTGGAAAGGTCGCTCATCCCCGCAGTGTGTGGGCGCAGGCGACCGGGTGCAAGCTGGCGTTCAGTCCAGTTGCAGGCGCAGCGACAGGTCGACGGCGCGCACGTGCTTGGTCAGTGCGCCGACCGAGATGAAGTCGACGCCGGTGTGCGCGTATTCGCCGATCGTGCGCAGGTCGACGTTGCCGGACACTTCCAGCGGCACGCGGCCGGCGGTGTGCTGCACTGCCTCGCGCATCTGCGCCAGTTCGAAGTTGTCCAGCATGATCCGGTCCACGCCGGCCTGCAGTGCCTGCTCCAGTTCGTCGGGATTCTCCACTTCGACCTCGAGCAGCAGGTCCGGGTGCAGCCGGCGCGCCGCCTGCACGGCGGCGGCGATGCTGCCGGCGGCGATGATGTGGTTTTCCTTGATCAGGATCGCGTCGTACAGGCCCATGCGCTGGTTGTGGCCACCGCCGCAGCGCACCGCATATTTCTGCGCCAGGCGCAGGCCGGGGATGGTCTTGCGGGTGTCCAGCACGCGCACCGCCGTGCCGGCCACGGCGGCGACATGGTCCGCGGTCGTCGTGGCGGTGGCGGACAGCAGTTGCAGGAAGTTCAGCGCCGAGCGTTCCGCGGTGACCAGCGAACGGGCATGTCCGGACAGGCGGCAGATCACCGAGCCGGGAGCGACCCGGTCGCCGTCGCGGACCTGCCAGTCGATCCGCACGGCCGGGTCGAACCGGCGGAAGCAGGCGTCGAACCATGCCGTGCCGGCGATCACCGCCGCATCGCGGCAGGTCAGCTCGGCGTGGGCCTGGGCGTCGATCGGCAGCAATCCCGCGGTGGCGTCGCCCTGGCCGAGGTCTTCGGCGAGGGCGCGTTCGATATCGGTGGCGATCTGGCCGGCGTCCGGCACCGCGAACGATGGAGCCGGGTTCATTCGGCGGCCGTATCCGCGGGGGGTACCGTGCCTGGCTGGCTCAACTTGTCGACGATCGCACTCATCGCGCGGTCGAACAGTGCGTTGGCGGCGAGCACGCGGGCCTGGCCGTCGGTGAGCCGCGCGGTCAGTTCCTGCGGCGAGTAGTCGGCCACCTTCAGGCCGCGCCGGTTGACGAACAGGTAACGGCCGCTCATCGGGCTGATCCATGACAGCTTGGCGCGGGTCATCGGTTCGTCGGGCAGGCAGAATTCCAGCCAGGTACCGGGCTGCAGTGCCTGCACCTGGTGCCATTCCGGGCTGTCCAGCGGCACTTCGACGAGGTCTTCCTCGACGCTGTCGTGCGGTGTGGCGTCGTGGTCGATGACCGGCTGGATGCTGTCGGGGATCGCCAGCATGGCGGCATCTTCGTCGACGGTGACCACTTCGGTGGCATCCAGCGTCTCGCCGAGCTGCTGCCGGTAATAGGTGTGCAACTGGCCCAGCAGGCGCTCGATGTCCTGTTCCTGAAATGCCACGTTGGCCAGGCCCTGGCGCAGCGCACGCTCGATTCCGGGCAGCATCTGCCGCAGCACCTGCCGGCTTTCCGGGGTGGCCGCCGGCTTGGTGCTGGCGATGAACTCGTCGACGAAACGCAGCGCGCTCTTGAACTCGGGCGAGGTTTCGCCCTGGCGCAGCAGGGTAAGTACCAGATGGTTGGCCCAGGCGCGGGCCAGCACGCCGTGCACCAGCGGCGGCAGCTTGTTCTGGCCGATGCGGTCGAGGATCTCGCGGGCGGCGCGGCGGCGTGCCTGCTCGAGTTTCTCGCGGCCGCGGGTGGATTCGGCCACGCGCTGTTCGGCCAGTTCGGAACGGCGCTTGTTGAGGTCCTGGAACGACTGCAGGTCGACCAGCAGGCGCTCGAAGATGCCCATGTCGTCGTCGAAGTCGTGCAGCAACTGGTCGACGATCGACTTCACCTTGTCGTGCAGGCGGCGGTCGCGGTCGGACTCCTCCGACCAGCTCTTGGCCTGTTCGGCCAGGCAGTCCAGCAGCCGGCGCGCCGGATGCTGGCGGTGCGCGAACAGCTTGCGATCGAGAATCGCCGCCTTGAGGTAGGGGATCTGCAGCCGGGCCAGCATCACCTGCATCGTGGCCGGCAGGTTGCGGTCTTCCAGAATGAATTCGAACAGCATGCCGACCAGGTCGATGGTGTCCTCATCGATGGTGGCGACGTGGCTGGGCCTCTCGCCGCGCAGCGCGCCAAGCTGGGTCAGCAGCTGGCCCTTCAGCTGCAGCACCTCGCGGCTGAGCGCAGCGGCGTCGTCCGGCTGTGCGTACGGCAGCGGGCCGGCGCTGGCGATCTGGCTCTGCAGCACACTGAGCGCACCCAGCAATTCGTTCGCCGACGGCAGCGGGCCGCTCGGCAGCGCATGCATGCCGACGTTGCCGCCGGCGGGGCCGCGGCGCGCACTGAACAGCGCATGCAGGGTCTGCAGCAGATCGCTGGGGATGTCGCCGGTCGCCTCGTCCGTCGCCTGGCCGGCGGCGCCTGCGGCCTTCGCGTCGTCGCCACGCAGCACTTCGTGGCGCAGCTGCGGCAGCACGCCGGCGCGCACCAGTTCGGTGTTGATCTCCTGGTAGAGCTCTTCCAGCGACGACAGTACGTAGCGGTCGAACAGTTTGTAGATGATCAGCTTGACCCGCATGTCGGCGCTGAGCTCATGCAGCGCCTGGCGGAACGCCTGCGCCAGGATCGCCGGCGCCACCGGGTTGCTGGCGTCCTCGACCTTGCGGCCGCCGCAGATCACCGACAGCCGCTGGTTGACCGCGAACAGGTCGCGCGACAGCCGTGATTCGTTCTTGCCGATCATGCTGGTGATCGCCAGCGATTCCTCCAGCTCGTTGTCGGCCACCAGCGTCAGCTCGACCGTGCCAAACGACGTCAACGAGCCGGACGACTGCTGCGGATGGGCCAGTTCGCCGATATTTCGGCTGATCGTGCCCAGGAAGCTGCGCTCCACCGCCGGGCGGCGTTTGCGGACTTCGCGCATGCCGTCGAAGTAATGCATCTGGGCGGCGTTGTTCTCGGCTTTCTCGGCCAGGTCGAACAGCGCGTCATCGACGTGCTCGAAGGCGTTGCCGACCCATTGCTGCAACCGCTTGCTGGCGATGTTGCGCACGGCACCCAGCAACTCGCCGACGCGCTCGCTGGCTGGATCCAGGCGCTGGCTCAGGTTGATGACTCGGGATGGATCATTGGCTTCGTTCATCGCCAAACCCCTGAAGCATTGCGATACGCAGCTGAACCCAGGACGGGCCGCGCAGGTGTCGACGATAAGGCAAAGCAGGTGTCCGTGTCATGCGCGGTAACCGCCGGGAGCCGCCAGTACGGCTTCAGGCTGCGGGGAAGCCGGTCAGCTGGATGGTGCCGATGCCTTCTTCGGGCAGCATCACCGGAATGCCGTCCTCGATCCGGTAGATCACCTTGTGGTCGGTGGTGATCAGGGCCTCGCTGATCCGCTCGCGCACGGCGACCCCGGCCACGGTGTCGACCTTGCCGGCACCGATGGCGTCGTTCAGCGCATCGAGTTCGCGCTTGCCCAGCGGGCGCAGTGGCATTTTGCTGACCGGGCAGCACAGGATGTCGAGTAGGCGCTTGTCCATGGATCGCTTGGGTGTGCCGGGGTAGGGAAAGCCCGTACAATAGCCGTTTTTGGACGGTCCGGCCATGACAGGAACAAGCAGACCGCGCATTGGCGTCGTGATGGGTTCGCGTTCGGATTGGGAAACCATGCAGCACACCGCGAACGTGCTGACCGAGCTGGGCGTGGCGCATGAAGTGCAGGTGGTTTCCGCCCATCGCACACCGGATTTGCTGTTCAGCTACGCCGAGCAGGCCCCGGCGCGCGGCATCCAGGTGATCATCGCCGGCGCCGGCGGCGCCGCCCACCTGCCTGGCATGCTGGCGGCGAAGACCCGCCTGCCCGTGTTCGGCGTGCCGGTGCAGTCGAAGGCGCTGAACGGGATGGATTCGCTGCTGTCGATCGCGCAGATGCCGGCCGGCATCCCGGTCGGCACCTTGGCGATCGGCCGTGCCGGCGCGGTGAACGCCGGCTTGCTGGCCGTGGCGGTGCTGGCCTTGCACGATTCGGCGCTGGCCGCGGCGCTGGACAATTGGCGCGCACGCCAGACCCAGGCCGTGATCGAGCAGCCGGACCCGCGCCGGTGAGCGAACGGCGACAGCCCGTGCTGGGCGTACTCGGTGGTGGACAGCTGGCGCGCATGCTGGCGCTGGCGGCGGCGCCGCTGGGCGTGAAGACCCTGGTGGTGGACGGTTCCGTCGACGCCTGTGCGGGGCAGGTCGCGCCGCTGGTGGTGGCCGACTGGACCGACTACGCCGCCCTGGAGGCATTTGCCGCCCGGGTCGACGTGGTCACCTTCGATTTCGAGAACGTGCCGGCCGAGACGGCGCACTGGCTGGCCGAACGGGTGGCGGTATTCCCCGCACCGCAGGCGCTGGCGGTGGCGCAGGATCGGCTGGCCGAGAAGACCCTGTTCCGCGAGTGCGGCCTGCCCACCCCGGATTTCATGACGGTGGATACGCGCGAACAACTGGATCAGGCGCTGGCCGCGGTCGGCGCGCCGGCGATCCTGAAGACGCGCCGGCTCGGCTACGACGGCAAGGGCCAGTTCCGGCTGCGCGAACCGGCTGATGCGGATGCGGCGTGGGCCGCGCTTGGCGCGCAGGCGTCGAAACACGGCCTGATCCTGGAAGCGTTCGTGCCGTTCGAGCGCGAGCTTTCGGTGCTCGCCGTGCGCGGCCGCGATGGCGATTTCCGCACTTGGCCGCTGACCCGCAACTGGCATACCGATGGCGTGCTGGCGATGAGCCTGGCGCCGGCGCCGGACATCGAGCTGCTGCAGCCGCGCGCCACCGAACTGGCCCGCACGCTGGCCGAGCGGTTGGGTTACGTCGGCGTGTTCGCGCTGGAGCTGTTCGTCAGGGACGGCGAGCTATTGGGCAACGAGATGGCGCCGCGCGTGCACAACTCCGGCCACTGGACCATCGAGGGGGCGCACACCAGCCAGTTCGAGAACCATGTGCGCGCGGTGCTTGGCCTGCCGCTGGGCGACACCGGAGCGCGCGGCATGTCGGCGATGTTCAACTGGGTCGGCGAGCTGCCCGACACCTCGGCGGTACTGCAGGCAGTCGACGCGCACTGGCACGACTACGGCAAGCAGGCCCGGCCGGGCCGCAAGGTAGGCCATGCCACGGTGCGCGCACCGGATGCCGGTCGGCTGGCAGCGCGATTGGGCGGGATTGCCCGTGCGCTCGGGCGCGAGGCGCAGGTAGCGCCGGTGCTGCAGGTGCTGGATCGGCTGTAGGAGCGCACGCTTGCGATGCTCTTCGTCGGGCCACGCCGGAAGCAAAGCATCGCGCACAGGGTGCGCTCCTACGACTTTCGCACCGTGGTGGGATTGCCCGATAAAAAACGGAGCCGTCGCCGGCTCCGTTTTTTATTGCATGGATGTCGGGGAATCAGGCCAGGTTGCCGGCCGCGAATTCCCAGTTCACCAGGTTCCAGAACGCTTCCACGTACTTCGGGCGGGCGTTGCGGTAGTCGATGTAATAGGCGTGTTCCCACACGTCGGTGGTGAACAGCGGCTTGTCGCTGCCGGTGATCGGGGTAGCCGCGTTCGAGGTGTTGACGATGCCGAGCGAACCGTCCGGGCGCTGCACCAGCCAGGTCCAGCCGGAGCCGAAGTTGCCGGCGGCGGACTTGCTGAATTCTTCCTTGAACTTGTCGAACGAGCCGAACGCCTTGTTGATCGCGTCGGCCAGCTTGCCGCTCGGTGCACCGCCGCCCTTCGGGCTCATCGAGTTCCAGTAGAACGTGTGGTTCCAGATCTGCGCGGCGTTGTTGAACACGCCGCCGGACGACTTCTTGATGATTTCCTCGAGCGGCGCGTTCGCGAACTCGGTGCCTTCGATCAGCTTGTTGAGGTTGGTCACGTAGGCCTGGTGGTGCTTGCCGTAGTGGTACTCCAGCGTTTCGGCGGAAATGTGCGGCTCCAGTGCGTTCTTTTCGTACGGAAGCGGGGGAAGTTCGATCGCCATGATGAGGCTCCTTAGCGGTGGCTGGGGGAGGTGGGTCGGCGCAGCGGACGGCAGCCGACGGGTGACTGATACAATATCGGTCTGCCTGCATTGTAAAGATGAATCACCAAGCTATGGACATCAACGAGCAAATCAAGGCGATGCTGGCCGCGCATCCCATCGTGCTTTTCATGAAAGGCACGCCCGAATTTCCGATGTGCGGCTTTTCCAGCCGCGCGGCCCAGGCGTTGAGCGAAGCCGGCGCCGTGTTCCACGCGGTGAATGTGCTGGCCGATCCGCAGATCCGCGCGGCGCTGCCGCATTTCTCGAACTGGCCGACCTTTCCGCAGTTGTTCATCCAGGGCGAACTGATCGGCGGTTGCGACATCATCGAGGACCTGAACTCCGCCGGTGAGTTGTCGCGCATGGCCAGCGACGTGGCCGGGGTGGCGCCTTGACGATGCTGCCGGTTTCCCGGTTGCCGGCCGGTTGGCAGCCG
>DATCUT010000074.1:0-5355 GCA_036561785.1 Rhodanobacter sp. | reverse complement strand
GCCGACCCGGGCGTCAGCCACGGCGATCTGTTCGGCGACGGCCTTGGCCACGTTCGAACCCGGCTCCAGCTGCGGCTGCAGCAGGCGCCAGGTGGCCGCGGCCTCGCGGTATTCGCCGCGCTGGAAGTTGCTGATGCCGAGCAGCCACAGGCCGCGCTGGCTGTCCGGATGCAATTGCACAGCGCGCTTGAGCAGCTCCAGTCCGCGGCCCTCGATGCGATGGTCGTTGCGCGTCATCGAGTCGTTCTCGGCCCAGCCGATCATCGCTTCGGCGTTGTTCGGGGCGAGCTTCAGCGCGTGGTCGAACGCGTCGCGCGCCTCGCCCGGCTGGCGCAGCATGCTGCTGGTCTGTGCCAGCAGCATCCAGCCCTGCAGGTCGTCCGGTTGCTGTTGCAGGTGCGTGCGCAACTCGGTGAGCGCCTGCTGCATGCTGATCGGTGCGGCGGCCGCGGCGGGCACCCCGTTCAACGCGGCCGGCGTACCCACCAGCAGGTACAGCGCGCCGGTGCCCAGCGGCAGTACGAGCGCGATCAGCAGGGTCACGGCGAATACGCCGCGCGAGCGGCCGGACTTGCGGCCCTGGCGCACCAGCGGCAGCAACAGCACGGCCAGCGCCACCGCGACCATCGCGGCGGCGGCAATGAAAAAAGCGGTCTTCACCAGTCGTCCCCGTTATCGATCGGCCCGTTGTCGGTCGGTGCTTCAGTGGCGGTGCCGGTACGGCTGCGCTTGCGGATCGCCACCAGCACCACGCCGGCGCCGCCGAGCAGGATCAGCAGCGGGCCGAACCACAGCAGCCAGGTACCCGGCGTCAGCGGCGGGTCGTACAGCACGAACCTGGAATAGCGCGCGACCAGGTACTGCTTGATCTCCTCGTCGCTCCTGCCTTGCTGCATCATCTGGAAAATCTGGTTGCGCAGGTCGCGCGCGATCGGCGCGTTGGAGTCGGCCAGCGTCTCGTTCTGGCACATCGGACAGCGCAACTGGTGGGTGAGCTGCTGGAAGCGCAGCTCCTGCGCGTGGTCCTTGAACGGCATCGGCTCGATCGCCTGTGCGTGCGCGACGCCGGCGCACAACAGCAGCGCGATGAAAATCACCCGTAGGAGCCCGCTCGCGGGCGATGCTCCTGTTGTGATGTTTTTCAAGGCAAAGGCATCGCCCGCGAGCGGGCTCCTACGGAGGCCAAGTCGCATCACGGCGCCTCCTTCAGCATCGCCGCGATCGCCGGTTTCAGTTCCTTCGCCATCACGTCGGGCGTCAACGGACCGATGTGCTTGTAGCGGATCACGCCCTTCGCATCGATCAGAAAGCTTTCCGGCGCGCCGTACACGCCGAAGTCGATCGCGGTGCGGCCAGGCTCGTCGGCGATCAGCAGGTCGTACGGGTTGCCGTGTTTCGCCAGCCAGCCCTTGGCGTCGTCCGGCGCATCCTTGTAGTTGTAGCCGACCAGCTGCACGCCCAGGGTCGGGCCCTCGGCGGTCAGCACCGGGTGCTCCACGCCGCATTCGATGCACCAGCTGGCGAACACGTTGAGCAGGTAGGGCTTGCCCAGCAGGTCGACTTTGCTGACCATCTGGGTCGGCTCGTACAGCTTGGGCAGGTTGAATGCCGGCGCCGGCTTGTCCAGCAGCGGCGTCGGGATCGCGTTCTGGTCATGCTGGGTGTTCCACCAGATGCCGAAGCCGAACAGTCCCACCAGCAGCATGAAGCCGATGAACGGAAGCAGGCGGCTCATGCGCGCGTTTCCTGTATCTGCAGGCCGTCGGCAGCTTCGGCGCCGGCTTCGGCCCGGGCGCTGCGCTTGATGCGGAAGCGCTTGTCGGTGGCGCAGACCAGGCCGCCCAGCATCATCAGCAGGCCGCCGGCCCAGATCCAGCGGATGAACGGCTTGTAGTACAGCCGCAGCGCCCAGGCGCCCTCGACGTCGTTCGCGTCCATCGGCTCGCCCAGCGCCACGTAGAGGTCGCGGGTGACGCCGGCGTCCACCGCGGATTCGGTCTGCACCTGGCCGCGCGGGTAGGTGCGCTTCTGCGGGTGCATCACGGTGGTCTCGCTGCCGTTGCGGGTGACCGTGACCACGCCCTGGTCGGCGGTCCAGTTCGGCCCCGTCGTGTGGTGCACGCCGTCGAAGCGGAAGTCGTAGTTGCCGATGTGCTGGGTCTCGCCCGGCGCCATGCGCACGTCGCGGGTCACGCTGAGCGACTCGGACAGCAGCACGCCGGCCACGAACACGCCCACGCCCAGATGCGCCAGCAGCATGCCGGCCATCTCGGCCGGGTAACGGCGGCCGCGCGGCATTTCGCGCCAGCGCTTGAGCGCGTACAGCAGCACGCCGACGGTGAGCCAGACCAGCGCCGCCACGCCGGCAATCGCCTTGGGCTGGCCGTCGACGAAGAACGCCGCCACGATCGCGCAGGCTGCCGCGGCGATGCCGGCACGCAGCAGCAATTGCTTCAGCACGGGCGCATCACCCTTGCCCCAGCGCAGGAACGGGCCGAACGGCAGCAACAGCACCACCGGCAGCATCAGCAGCGGGAACAGGAAGCCGAAGTAGGGCGGTCCGACCGAGATCCGGCCCAGGTTCAGCGCGTCGCCGATCAGCGGGAACAGCGTGCCCAGCAGCACCATCGCGGCAGCCACCGCGAACATCAGGTTGCTGATCAGCAGCGCGGTTTCGCGCGACACCACCTGGAACGGCTTGCCGCCGAGCACCTTGGGCGCCCTGAGGGCATACAGCAGCAGCGAGCCACCGACCACGATGGTGAGGAAGGCCAGGATGAATACGCCGCGGCGCGGATCGGAGGCGAACGCATGCACCGAGGTGAGCACGCCCGAGCGCACCAGGAAGGTGCCAAGCAGACTCAGCGAGAACGCGAAGATCGACAGCAGGATCGTCCACGCGCGCAGCGAGCCACGCTTCTCGGTCACCGCCTGCGCATGGATCAGCGCCACGCCGACCAGCCACGGCATGAAGCTGGCGTTCTCCACCGGATCCCAGAACCACCAGCCGCCCCAGCCCAGCTCGGCATAGGCCCACCAGCTGCCGGCGACGATGCCGAAAGTGAGGAAGGCCCAGGCGACGTTGGTCCACGGTCGCGCCCAGCGCACCCAGGCCTGTTCCAGCTCGCCGCCGAGCAGGGCGGCGATCGAGAACGCGAATGCCACCGAGAAGCCGACGTAGCCCATGTACAGCATCGGCGGATGGAAGGTCATGCCCGGGTCCTGCAGCACCGGGTTCAGATCCGCGCCGTCGCCCGGCATCGGCAGCAGCCGCCCGAACGGGTTGGAGGTGAAGATGATGAAGGCGAGGAAGCCCACCGCGATCAGGCCCATCACCGCAATCACGCGCGAGGCGAACACCTCGGGCAGCTTCTGGCTGAACGCGGCCAGCGCCACCGTCCACACGTTGAGGATCAGGATCCACAGCAGCAGCGAACCCTCGTGTGCGCCCCATACCGCGGCGATGCGGTAGTACCACGGCAACGCCAGGTTCGAGTTGTCGGCCACGTACTGCACCGAGAAATCGAAACGCAGGAACGCCCACGCCAGGATGCCGAACGCCATGGCGACGAACACCGCCTGACCCGCCGCAGCCGGGCGTGCCACCGCCATCAGCGCGCGATTGCCGCGCCACGCGCCGACCAGCGGCAGGATGCTCTGCGCCAGTGCCAGCAGCAGGGCGAGGATCAACGCGAGTTGGCCGAGTTCAGGGGTCATGGTTGTGTGCCGGGATTCGGGATTCGGGATACAGGATTCGTAAAGCGGTGAAGCGTGGCGTTCATGGGTCAGCGATTCTCCATGCCCGATTCTCCATTCCCCGCATCCTTGACCTGCTTGCCTTCGTGCGCCTTCGCCATGGCGTCCTTCAGCTCCTTCGGCATGTAGGTCTCGTCATGCTTGGCCAGCACTTCGGTGGCGACGAAGCGGGCGCCGTCCATGTGGCCGGTGGCGATCACCGACTGGTTGTCGCGGAACAGGTCGGGCAGGATGCCGGTGTACTCGACCGGCATCACGCCGCCGGCATCGACCACGGTGAAGGTGACCTTGAGCGAGTCGCTGGAGCGCTGGATCGAACCGGCCTTGACCATGCCGCCGAGCCGGAACGTGTTGTAGCTGGCCGCCTCGCCCGACTGCACCTGGCTCGGGGTGAGCAGGTAGTTCATGTTGTTCTGCAGCGCCAGCACGACCAGCACGGCCGCGACGGCAGCTGCGGCGAGGATCGACAGCACGATGGTGAGTCGGCGTTTGCGGGTGGGGTTCATGGGCATGGTCGGAAACCGCCCCGGTCAGGGGGATGCTGGAGTGGGAGTGGATTTGCGTTCCTGCCGCACGCTCTGACGCGCCAGCCGTGCGCGGAGTTCCCGCAGCACGCGGCGCCGGCGCAAACGTGGCGCGACGGTGTCGGCGATCAGCACGATGAAGAACACCGCGTAGGCCGGCCACACATAGGCCGCATAACCGCCCATCGCGAAAAAATGCTGCAGGGCACTCATCGGCCGGCCTCGTCTTCGGCGATCTTGCGCACCCAGTCCTTGCCGCCTTCCAGCGCCAGCAGGTCGGTGCGCGCGCGGCGGAACAGGCTGGCGATGTAGTAGAACTTGGTCGCCAGGGTCATGGTCAGCAGCGGCCACAGCATGGCGCCGGACATTTTGGACTGGCCGAACACGTTGACCGTGCTGCCCTGGTGCAGGGTGTTCCACCAGTTCACCGAGAAGTGCACGATCGGCACGTTGATGATGCCGATGATCGCCAGGAAGGCCGCGGCGCGCGCACCCTGGCGGCGATCCTCGAATGCGTGATACAGCCCGATCACACCGAGGAACAGGAACAGCAGCACCAGTTCGGAGGTGAGCCGCGCGTCCCAGGTCCACCAGGTGCCCCACATCGGCTTGCCCCACAGCGAACCGGTGACCAGGGTGATGAAGGTGAACGCGGCACCGATCGGCGCCGATTCCATCGCCACCACCTCGGCCAGCTTGATCCGCCACACCAGCGCGATGAACGACGCCACGCCCATCACCGCGTAGATGAACATGCTCATCCACGCACTCGGCACGTGGATGAAGATGATCCGGTAGGCGTCGCCCTGCTGGTAGTCGGCCGGCGCCAGCACCAGGCCGCCGTACAGTGCGATCGCGCCCAGCAATAGCGCCAGCGTCATCGCCCACGGCTGCAGCGCGCCGGCGAAGCGGTAGAACGTCGGCGGCGAGCCGAGCTTGTGCAACCAGAGCGGGATCCAGTTAGCCATGATCAGTCATGCGTCCAGGGCAATGCGAAGGGCCGCCGCACAGGCCAGTGGCGCCAGCACCACGGCCAGCGCCAGCGCGGCAGCGAGCCAGGCGATCGGCGCGAGCC
>DATCUT010000073.1:0-2388 GCA_036561785.1 Rhodanobacter sp. | reverse complement strand
GCGCGCGGCGGTCGAGTACGGTTCCTTCCAGAACATGCAGCGCCTGGAGCGGCAAAACGCCGACGATCCGCGGGCGTCCAGTCGGCTCAAGCCGCGCGACGTGAACAACCCGCAGTCGTTCAAGGTGCGCAGCGGGCGCGTGGGCGGCTACCGGGAGGTCTACACGCCCGAGCAGGTGGCCCGCATCGACGCCCAGGTGCGGGCCGAACTGGATCCCAGCTTCGGCTACCCGCTGGGCTGATTTGCCCGCTCGCTCAGAACCAGCGCGGCGCGCAGGATGTATTTCTGCGGAAAATCGGCGCAGGCCACCTGCGGGCGCAGCCCGTGGTCGGCCAGCTCGCCGATGCTGCCGCGAAAGTAGTTGCGCCGATCGACATTGAGGCGTTGCCAGAAGCCGCGGTTCACGTCTCGAAACGGCTCGATCATCAGCGCGTGCGAGCGCACCACGCGAGCGATTTCGGCCAGCGCCCGGGCACGGATCTGCTCCATTTGCTCCAGCGCCAGCACGGTGATGGCCATGTCGAAGGCACCGTTCTCGAACGGCAGCTCGGTCGCCGATCCCTGCACGAAGCGCACCCGGCGAAAGCCCTGCAGGTCGGCCAGCGGCTGCGGCGCGAAGGCCTGCAGATGTTCCGGCAGCAGCGCATGGGTCTGCTGAAAGGATTGTGCCGCGGCGTGTCCCTCGGCCGTCAGTTCGATGCCGGTGAAGGCAATGTCCGGAAAGCGGCAGGCCAGCAGCAGCAGGTTGATGCCGTTGCCGCAGCCGACCTCGAGCACCGTCTTCGGGCGCACCCGCTCGATGGCCTTGATCAACAGCAGCTGGCGCCAGCGCGTGGCGCCCAGGGTGTTCGCCAGCAGGCGCTGACCACGCCATAGCCACGGCGTGGCGTCGCTGGAAGCCTGCCGCAGGTCGTAGCGGTCGAAAGCCCAGCGTGACCAGACATCGCCATACTCGGCTTGCACCACCTCGACGCTGCGGCCCTGTGGCAAGGAGCCCTGGTGGCCCGGGGCGCGCCACAGCCGGCGCAGGACCTTGTAGCGCTGCCGCCAGACCTGTGTCTGCCAGCGCCGATCGAAACGCGATACCTGCGCCGACACGAACGGTTCCAGCAGCTCATCGATCTGCCCGGGTGTGACGCCCAGCGCGTCCGTCAGCGACGACAGCGGAACCGGAACACTCGACATGCGTGGTGACCTCGTCTGATGCAGGGGCCCACAGCGGGCATGACGCCGACGCGGCAGTTAGCTGGTGATCGGGCCGTTGCTGGGCGGCGCGTTCAGGCGTGCCTGGCGGGGATTTCGTGATTGGCGTCGGGTGCCGCGGGAGCGGCGGGCGATCGCACGCGGCTCGGGCGAAGTTTAACAGTCGCGCCGCCAGCCCCAGCGCTGTGCGGCGCCACCCAGCGGCTTGGCGTGAGCCGGCGCCAAGCAGCGCGGCGCTTGACGGCGGGCAATTGGCGGCGCACCCCGACGCGGGTACCCTTCGAACCGACAAGGCGCGCCAGTTGAGGGCGCGTCAGGCGGCCAGCGGAGGCGAGCGTGGACGGCACGGTCTTTATCCACACCAACGAGAAGCAGATCATCGGCGCCATCGTTGCCGCCCACGCCATGCGCCGCAATTCGCGCCAGCCGGACGCCTTCGAGGTGCGCATCATCAAGGCCGAGGAGCAGCCGTTCCTGGCAGCGCACGAGGGGCGCGCCTTCCTGCGCGACGGCGCCACGCGCGTGTGGCGCAACGATGACCTGCAGTCGTTCACGCCGCTGCGTTTCCTGCCGCCGGCACTGATGGGCTACCAGGGCCGGGCGGTGGTGGTGGACCCGGACGTGTTCGCGGTGGGCGACGTGCACGCGCTGCTGACGCGCGACATGCACGGCAGCGCCATCATGTGCCGGGCGCGGGAGGGTGCCAAGCAGTACGCCTCCAGCGTGATGCTGCTCGACTGCGCCAGGCTCACGCACTGGCGCTGCGAGGAGCAGTTCGAGGAGCTGTTCCAGATGCGGCGCGATTACATGGATTGGATCTCGCTGCGCTGCGAGGATCCGGCGACCATCGGGCTGCTGGAGCCCGAGTGGAACGACTTCGACCGGCTCACCCCGGCCACGCAGATGCTGCACACAACCAAGCGCCGCACGCAGCCTTGGAAGACCGGCCTGCCGGTGGATTTCACGCCCTCGGCGCGGCATCTGGATCGCTCATTGGGCGGGCGGCTGCGCAGCATGGTGCGCAGCATCAAGGGCAAGCCGGCACCGCGGGCGACCTACGAACCGCACCCGCAGCCGGCCGTGGAGGCGTTTTTCTTCCAGCTGCTCGGCGAGTGTCTCGATCAGGGGCTGGTGACCGAGGCCATGCTGCGCGAGCAGATGGCGCGCGACCATGTGCGCCACGAC
>DATCUT010000072.1:0-38775 GCA_036561785.1 Rhodanobacter sp. | reverse complement strand
GGCTCGCGCGGCTTCGACCGCGCCCGCCCCGACAACGCCGCGCGGCAATGCAGATAGAACGCTTCGGTCAACGGCGTCTCGCGCACATTGGCCGACGACATGAACACGTATTCCTGCTCGATCGCCGGCGCGAAACGGCGGATGCACACGCCGGTCCACAGCGAGCGGCGCGACAGCAGCTCGTTGACGATGGCGATGCCGATGCCCTCGGCCGCCAGCGCACAGGCCGCGCCGACGTTGTGGGTCTCCAGCCGCACATTCGGATGCACCCCGGCCTGCTGGAACGCCCGGCCGATCCGCATGCGGGTGTCGCCACCGCGGTGGCCCACCAGAATGAGCGGTTCGCCGGCCAGATCCCTGGCGCCGATCGGACGCTTGCCCGCCGACAGCGGATGCGCCGGCGGCAACACGCAGACCGTGGGGCTGCTGATCAATGGCCGCAGGCGGATGCCGGGATGATCCAGCGGCAGCTTGCCGAAACCGCAGTCGGCGGTGCGCGTCGCGACCAGGTTCATCACGGTCGGCCGGGTGCGCGAATCGATGTTGATATGGATCTTCGGATGCAGCGTCAGGAAGGTGGCAACCAGTTTCACCAGCGGCCCTTCGGCGAAACTCGGCGGCGCCACCACGCGCAGTTGCCCGGCATTGGTCTGGCGGATGTCCTTGGCCAGCACGTTGATCCGCTCGACGCCCTGCAGGGCCAGATCCACCTCCTCGAACAGCATCAGCGCCTGCGAGGTCGGCAGCAGCCGGCCCTTGCTGCGATGGAACAGCTTGAAACCCAGCTCGGCTTCGAACTGCGCCAGCAGCCGGCTGACCGCCGGCTGGCTGAAACCCAGGCTGCGCGCCGCCGCAGTCACCGAACCGAGCTGGATGATCTCGCGGAAGGCTTCCAGAGTCTTGATATTGTCGAGTTTCATGGCTGGGCGGCACCTGGCGGCTACAAATCGGCTGCGTGTGAACGTACACGATCGCACCGGATGCCGGCACCGCGCTTATCCATCGTCGCGCAGCGGCAACACCGGCAACAGCAACTGCGACGGATGCGCGCGATCCATGTGCACGCGGTTGTGCGCCACCCGCGCCTCGCGCCAGCGGCCCGGCGCGGCATCGGTATTCGGGTTGAGGTCGAAATGCGGATAGTTGCTGCTGGACACGTCCAGCCGGATCCGGTGCCCCTGCCTGAACCGGTTGGCGGTGGCGAAAGCCTCGACCTCGACCTCGACCACTTCCCCCGGCACCAGCAGGCGCGGTTGCTCCCACGAATCCCGGTAGCGCAGGCGCAGGATGCCGTCGCTGAGATTCATGGCGAAACCCTGCGGGTAGTCCGCGCTGGGCGGGTACTCGTCGATCAGCTTGATCGTGATGTCCGTGTCCACGCAATCGGACGACACGAACAGCCGCGCGCGGATGCTGCCGGCGATCCCGACATCCTGCGCCAGCGGCGCGCTGCGGAAACACAGCACGTCGTCGCGCTCGCCGATATCGCGACCGCTGCCGCTGCAGCCGAAGAAGCGTGCGTCATCGCGCTGGTCGAACGCGCCCGGCGGCATGATCGCCTCGGCCGAGGTGATGGTGCCGCCGATGGTCGGTACCGGCTGCGCCGGATCATAGACATAGTCCAGCGCCGCGAGCGGATCCGTCGACGGCGCGGCATCGAGCCGGCCATCGGCGTGCAGGTGCCACGCCCGCGTGGCGGTGCCGGGCAACGGCCAGTCGTCGGCATGCAGCCAGCGCCCGCCATGCTCCAGCCGGCCATCGGCGTTGCGCCGGCCGCTGCCGCCGCCCATCACGAAGATCGATACCCGGCCACGCGCAAATGGATCGTCGCCGCTTCGCCCCAGCACGTGGTCGTACCACGCGCGGCGCAACTGGTAGAACGAACCGCCGAAGGCGGCATCCAGGGTCGACTGCGGCCCGAAGTCGACATCGCCCGAATGCGTCTGCGAGCGCCGGCCGTGGATCCACGGCCCCATCACCAGGTGCACCGGCCCACGCTTGCGTCGCGACAGGCCAAGGTAATTGTCGGTGGCGGTGCGCACGTACGGGTCGTACCAGCTCGACATGTGCACCATCGGCACGTCGGCATAGCGGTCGTAATGACGCTCGCCGCACAGTTCGACCTGCTGCCAGTACGCGCTGAAATCGCCGTGTTCCCACTGCTCGAACAGGTAGTCCTCGTACTCCGGCGCGGCGCTGACCGGCGAGTCGCCGCGCGCCCACGGCATGCGCCGGAACCAGGCGCGAATGTCCTGCGCCTGCAGCGCCGCCTTGCGCACCGGGTCCTGTTGCGTGCGCGGACTCAGCAGCGCGTGCTTGTACGCCCAGGTCGCCTGCTTGAGTTCGAACGCACCGCCCTGGCGAATGCCACCCTGATAGGCGTTGGAGAACCCGCCGGAATCGACGAACTGCGCCGTCAGCGCCGCTGGCGCAAGGCTGCCCAGCGCGGTCTGCACGTGCGCGCAGTACGACAGCCCCTGGGTCAGCACGCGACCGTCGCTCCACGGCTGCGCCGCCAGCCATGCCAGCGTGTCGTAGCCGTCCTCGGCCTCGTTGGTGTACTTGGTGAACACGCCCTGCGAACGGTAGCGGCCGCGGCAATCCTGCATCGCCACCACGAAACCGTGGCTGGCGAACCAGCGCGCGATCTGCGGTTTCGACAGCGGCAGCGGCTGCCCCGCCACGACGTCCGACTGCGCGGTGCCGGACTTGTCGTACGGCGTGCGCTCCAGCAGGCACGGCCAACGCGGTGCGACGGAACCTTCTGCCGCCACCGGCACATACAGATCGACGGCCAGTTGCACGCCATCGCGCATTGCCACCATCACATCCGGGCTGAGGCCCACTGCGTATGGGCCTTCGCCCAGACCTGCCGCCACGCCGTCAACACCACTCACCAGTGCGTGCTCCATGCCGCTGCCGATGGCCATGCTCAATAACCGATCCGCGTGGCGATCAACAAAAACACCATCGCCACCGCGGTCAGCACCAGGGTCAGCGGCAACATGAAACGCACCCACTGGCCGTAGGGCACCTTCGCCATCGCCAGCATCGCCAGCATCAGCCCGGAGGTGGGGCTGACCATCGCCATCAGGCCGTTGCCGAACAGGTAGGCCAGCACCACCGAGTTGCCATGCAGACCCGACAGTTGCCCGATCGGCCACAGGATCGGAATGCTGATCGCGGCCTTGGCCGAGGTCGACGGAATCAGGACATCCAGGCCCGCCTCGGTGAACATGATGGCCAGCGACGCAATCCACGACGACTGCTCGTGGATCAGTCCGGCCATCCCGTTGACCACCGTGTCGAGGATCTGCGCCTGCTGCAGCAGCACGTGGATGGCGCCGGCCAGGCCGATCAGCAGCGAGGGCAGGATCATGCCCTTGATGCCGTCGATGAAGGCGTCCGCGCTGGCACGCGCGCCCAGGCCGCCGACCACGGCAAGCACCGCAGTGACCGCCAGATAGAACGCGCTGAGTTCGTTGTAGTGCCAGCTCCAGGTGCGCCCGGCGTAGACCATCAGCACGATCGCCAGGCCCAGCAGCAGCAGCACGCCCATGTGACGCCCGGACAGGGACCGTGCATCGGCCGCAAAATCCGCCTTGACGAAGCCGCTGCGGCGGATGCGGTACAGCAGGTAGGCAACGCCGATCGGCAGGAAGATTCCCAGCACCGCCAGGCGCATGCCGAAGCCGCTGAAGATCGGCACCTGCACGATACCCTGCGCGATCGGCAGGACCACCGGGTTGCTGACCGAGGCGATGTAGCCGATCTTGGCCGCGATCAGCAGCATGGCCACCGCGTACAGCCCGTTGAGCCGCAGCCGCTCGGCCATCGACAGCAACACCGGCAACACCACCAGGTATTCCGAAATCAATCCGAGGAACGAGCTGCCCGCCGCCAGCGCGCACATCAGCACCGGCGCCAGCAGGTAGATGTTGCCGCGCGAGCGGTGCACCAGCTGGTCCAGCCCGGCGTCCAGCGCGCCGGTCTGCTTGAACACGCCGAACATGCCGCCGACGAACATCACCATGAAGATCAGCGGCGCGTTGCGCACCAGGCCCAGCGGGATCGACTGCAGCACCGTGACCACGCCGGCCGGCCGGGCCAGTTCGCTGGCGCTGCCCAGACCGAGCAGGTGCAGCCAGTCGCGGGACTTCTCGACCACCGTGTACGTTCCCGGCACCACCCGTCCATCGACGCGCTGGAACGAACCCGAGTCCAGCACATAGGTCAGCACCGCGCACAGCAGCAACACGGACAGCAGCATCAGCACCGGGTGCACGTCGATCGCGCGGCGGGGACGGCCTGCGGGTTTGTCGCCAGTGACGGGGCTCTTGGCCATGCCGGGAGTTTCCATGTGTTTGACGAAGCCTCACGGCACCGGCGGTCGCCCGTATCGCACGGACGCCGCCGGCGCTCGCGTCAGAGGCTGATGGCCGCTTTCACGTAGATGAAACGGCCACGCGGGTTGTAGGTGCTCATGTCGAAGTTCAGGTCGCCGCCATTGACGTAGGACAGCGGCGGCTCCTTGTCGAACAGGTTCTGCACACCCACGGTGAACGTCACCGGCTGCGACGGCAGGGTATACGCACCCCACACGTCATGCGTGAGCTGCACCGGGATCCGGCCGTAACCCGGCGCCGCACCCTCGTCGGTGCTGCCGATGTAGTGCATGTTCCAGTTCGCCGACCACAGGCCGCGCGACCAGTCGAGGCTGGTGTTGGCCTTCCAGCGCGGGAAACTTTCGCGCGCGATGTCCGACTTGCCGGCCCGCGACACCAGCCGCACCTGGCCGTTGGGCAAGGTGTCGTAGCGATCGAAGGCACTGAGATAGGCGGCGTTGAACATCAGGTCGAAGTTGCCTGCGGCCATCTTCGGCAACTGGTAGCGCAAGGTCGTATCGACGCCGCTGGCCTTGAGCCGGTTCAGGTTGATCGGACCGTCGATGAGGTTGACGATCTCGCCGCTGCTGTCGCGCGTGACCAGGTTGCAGCGCTGGCCGCTGTTGGCGCACAGGTTGAGCAGGTTCTGCGAACCGAAACTGGAGATCGCTTCTTTCAGGTCGATGTCGTACCAGTCCACCGACCAGCTCAGGCCCTTGGCGAAGCCCGGCGTGTAGATGAAACCGGTGCTGCGGTTGACCGAGGTTTCCGGCCGCAGGCCGGGGTTGCCGCCCACGGTCGAGAGGATCGAGCCGCCCGAGTAATTGCTCTGGTTGTAGCTCGCCGGTACGCCGACGCAACCGGGTTTGCCGGCCCCGCCGCCGTTGCACGGATCGATGGCCGGCAGGTTGGTCTGGCGCAGGCCTGCATAGAGTTCGTTGATCGAGGGAGCGCGGAAGCCCTGCGCCCAGGTGCTGCGCACCATCAGGTCGTCCCAGGGGCGCCAGACCAGGCCGAGCTTGCTGTTGGTGGTGCCGCCGAAGGTGCTGTAGCGCGAGTGGCGCGTGGCCGCGGACAGCTCCAGCTGTTTCACCAGCGGCAGGTCCGCCAGCAGCGGCACGTTGAACTCGACGTAGGCCTCCTTCAGGTCGTAGGAGCCGCTCGTCGGCAGGCGCGGCGCCGAAGTGGTCTTGCGGCTGTAGCTGATGAATTCCGGCGTCTGGTTGAAGTACGCACTCGGCTCGTCGAAGCCGGATTCCTTGCGGTACTCGACACCGGCCGCGAACGCCAACATGCCGGCCGGCAGCGCGAACAGGTCGCCGGTGAGGTTGGCGGTGAAGTCATGCTGCTTGGTGCCGTTGCGGTCCACGCCATCGGCGCGGATGTAGTCGGCCATGTCTGGAGTGATCGCGCCGAAAATGTTCAGCGGTACGCAGCCGTTGGCCACGCAGCGATCGTTCGGACCCAGCGCCAGCGCCACCTTGTCCAGGTCGATCTGGTTGGCCGAGGTCCACTTCGCCTTGTTCTCCGCGTAGGTATAGAAGCTGTTCCACGACCAGCCGTTGGTGAAGTCTCCTTCGAAACCCGCCGCCAGACGCATCGTGTTCACGTTCTGCGTATTGATGCGCGGACCCAGCTCGGTGATCATCCGCACCACTTCAAAACTGGTGCCGCTGCCCTGGAACGGCACCCCGAACGGGTTGTACGGATGGTCGGCCGGAATCGTCATCCCATCGCCGCCGCGGATGCGCGGCGTGGCTGCCGGGAAGCGCTGGCTCGACTCGCGGGTGTTGTACAGGCCCTCGGTCACGAACGTGACGGAGTCGCCGAGATGGAAGCGCAGCTGGCCGTAAAGGCCGGCGCGATCCAGCGGACCGATCAGGGTCGTGTCGGGCGTCTCGTTGTAGACGTCGGTGGCCGGCGCGTCCAGGCGGTAGCCGCCGCTGCCGTCGCGCACGAACGCCTTGGTACCGAAGCTGCCCACCGCCGTGCTGTTCTTGAAGCGGCCCGCCGGCGTGTTGCGGCTCAGGCCCTGCAACGGCGCATTCGAGAAGTCGCGGTCGCCGGCAAGAATCTCCTTGCTCGACGCGACCGTCGCCGATACCAGCGCCGAACCCCAGTCGCCCGACTTGCCCCACAGGAAATCCTCGTTGTGGGTGAAGCCGTCGCCCTTGTCGGTGGTGCCGACATAGGAACTGAGCTTGAGTCCGTCGAAGCTGCTGTAGGTAATGATGTTGACCACGCCGGCGATCGCATCGGCGCCGTAGATGGCAGTGGCGCCGTCCAGCAGCACCTCGACCCGCTCGACCGCGGCCAGCGGGATCGTGTTGAGGTCGACGAAGTCGCGGAAACCGCGGGTACCCGCGCCGTTCACCCAACGACGCCCGTTGACCAGCACCAGCGAGCGGTTGGCACCCAGGTTGCGCAGATTCAGCGAACTGGAGCCATGGCTGGTACCGCCGGAGCCGGTCGAGTTGAAGCTGGAGCCGACCGACGGCAGCTCCTGCAACAACTCGCCGACCGAGACCACGCCGGTCGATTCGATCTCGCTGCGCTCCATCGTGAACACCGGGCTCGCCGCCGTCTCGTCCTTGCGGCGGATGCGCGAGCCGACCACGCTGACCGCTTCCAGCGTCTTCGCCTCACTGGCGGAATCGACGGCACCGGCGTTCGCTTCCTGCGCGCTGACGGGCAGCGTGACGCCACCTGCACCCAGCGCCCCGGCAATCGCCACCATCATCAAACTCCGGCGCATGCCGCGCCGCGTCGCCCCATTATTCGTCATTTCGTTCATCACCCCTCCCAAGGAATCGGCATCAACTTGTCTGCAAGCCCATCGCGGGCATGATTCCGAGTAATTCATGCGTGGATAACTTATGCAATCTTATCGGTCCATGTAATGCATCCATGCGTTTTTGATATAAGCTTCCCGTGCTGGTGAATACGCTTGCATCCGGCCTGCCCGGCATGTGTTGCTAGGCACGAACAGCGTGGCGAATACCCCACGCAACCATGACGTCGTCACGGCAGGCATGCGCAGGCCTGGCGTTCGTCCGGTACCGTTTCCTTGCCATCACGGGGGCACCATGACCGAGTCCTGCAATCATCAGCGCCGTCGCCTCATGGCCGGGCTGGCAGCCGCGCCAGTGCTGTTGCTGTGCGGAGCGAAACGCCTCTCGCCAGTGCAGACCCTGACGCTGACCGGGCAGGCCCTGATTGCCCACGACCTGTGCGCCGACGCCTACCCCGGGCTCGCCGCCGTCATCGCGGAAATCCGGCGCGGCGACGTCGCCATGACCGACCTGGAGACAGCGATCCGCACCCGCGCATCCGGGGCGCCGACCCGCGAGGGCGTATTCCTGCACGAGGCGGGCATCGACGAATTGCGCTGCCTGCGCACGTTCGGTTTCGACATGCTCGCGCTGGCCAACAACCATGCCGGCGATTTCGGCCGCGACGGCATACTGGCGACACTGCAGGCGACACATGAAGCCGGTTTTCATACTGCCGGCAGCGGCCGCGATCTTGCCGACGCCAGCCGCGCGGCGCGCTTGGCCACCGCCGGGCAACCGGTGGCCCTGATCGCCATGGCCGCCGGCAAGATCCGCGACGGCGCCGCGGCTACCGCCACCCTGCCCGGCATCAACGAACTGCGACTCGCCGCGCACGGTCCACCGGAAAACGGGGACGTCGAGCGCATCCATGCGGCGATCCGCGATGCCGCCGGTTCGGCCCGCGTCGTCGCCTGCCTGCACAACCATGACTGGGGCGACGACATGCGCGTGACCCGCGAATGGACCCGCCGCTTCGCCAGATCCTGCATCGACGCAGGCGCCAGCGCGTTCTTCGCGCACGGCGCACCGCTGCTGCATGGGATCGAGCTGCATCACGGCGCGCCGATCTTCTATTGCCTCGGCAGCCTGATCTTCCATTCGCGCACCGCCCCCGGCCATTACCCCCCGGAGGTCTGGGAAAGCGCCATCGCGCACCTGCACTACCGCGACGGACGATTGCGCCAGCTCGAACTGGTGCCGATCGTGCTCAACGAGCGGGGCGACGACGCCGCGCGCCAGAACGAGACCCGCGGCCGTCCGCGGATCGCCACGGGTGAAGATGCGCAGCGCATCCTCACCCGCCTGCAGGCGCTCAGCAGCGCGTTCGGCACCTCGCTGCGGATCGCACGGGCACGCGGCTGGATCGAGGTGGGCTGACCCCCCCCTGACGGTATCAGTGGCCCTGGACCGGGAACGTCTGCGCGTTGCCCGGCGCCGAACCGGCCGGCGCGGACGGGCGTGCCGATGGCGCCGTGTTCGCACCGCACTGATAGGCCCCCCACGGCTGCGAGCCATCGGCCGGTTCGGCCAGCGGCTTGATGGTGTCGGCGTGCATCTTGGCGGCCTCGTTGCGGGCCAGCACTTCCAGCTCGTCGCGCACCTTGATGTCGTTGCGATCGACCGGACCGACGCGTTCCATCACGGAGACGGTGACCTTGCCCAGGTCGCGGCAGGAGGAGACGTCGCCGCTCCACGCCGTGCGCACGCTTTTTGCCGCGTCGTCCAAGGTGATGCCCCAGCTGCAGGCGCCGAGCAGGAGGACGGGGACGAGCAACAACAGGGTCTTGCGCATGGGTAGCTCCGCAGCGGTGTCTTGGATATGAAGGAGGCCGGGCCGTTGCCGGCCCGGCCTCCATCCTAACGCGAGGACGCCAGCGCGTCCTGCAACCAACGCATAACGTGCGGCGCCGGTGAAAGCCGGCGCCGCACGCCGGCTCATTTCGCCGGCTTGCCGGCTGCCGGCTTGCCGTCGGCGTCGAGTACCTGCACCTGGCCGAGGTTCAGCGCGCGGATCGGTGCCTCGATCTTCGCCAGGTCGCCGACGATCACCCAGGTCAGCTGATCCGGGTGGACGATCTCCTTCGCCGCCGCTTCCACCGAGGCATCCGTCTGCGCCTCGATGCGCGACTTCAGGGTCTGCACGTAATCGTCCGGCCGGTGGTACAGCGCGATGCCCTGCAACGCGCCCATCACCGCCGAGGTGGTCTGGTAGCCGCCCGGCATGCTGCGCACGTCGCCGACCTTGATCTTGCCGATCTCCTGCGCGGTCAGCGGCTTGTCGCCGATCACACCCTTCGCCTCCTTCAGCATCTCGGCCACCGACGGCGCGGTCTTGTCGGTCTGCACCGGTGCGTACAGCATGAACGGGCGCTGGCCCTGGGCGTTCTGCAGGAAGCTGAAGGCACCGTAGGCCCAGTGCTTGTCCTCGCGCAGATTCATGTTGAGGCGCGAGGTGAAGGTGCCGCCGAACGCACCGTTCATGGTCTGGATTTCCAGATCGTTCGGCGCCTCGGTGGACGGCGCCAGGCTGCCGGCGAGGATCAGGCTCTGCTGCGCACCGGGGCGGTCGACCAGGTACACGCGCACCTGCGGCGGCGGCGCGACCTTGCCGATGTTCTTCGCCGGCACCTTGCCGGCCGGTGCCTTCCAGTTGCCGAACGCCGCGTTCAACTGCGGGATGATCTGGTCCAGCGTGGTGTCGCCGGCCACCAGGATCTGCATGTTGTCCGGGCGGATGAAATCGCCCATGAACGCGCGCATGTCGGCGGCGCTCAGCGACTTGATCGACGCTTCGGTGCCCGAGCCGGTGAACGGGATCGCGTAGGCGTGGCCCTTGCCGTACAGCAGCGGCGGCAGGGTACGCAGCGCGATGCCGGTGGGCTGGCTCTTTTCCTGGGCGATGCCGGCCAGCCACTGGCCGCGCAGGCGGCTGATGTCGGCCTCGCGGAACGCCGGGTTGCGCACGATGTCGGCGAACAGGTCGAGCGACGGCTTCAGCTGGTCGTCCAGCGCGTTGAGCGTGGCGTTGCAGTAGTCCAGCCCGCAGCCGCTGGCGATCATCGCGCCGAGCCGTTGCTTGCGCTTGGCGATCTCGACCGAGTCGAGTTCCTTGCTGCCCTCGTCCAGCATCGCCATGGTGAAGCTGGAGGTGCCCAGCTTGCGGCCCTGGTCGGCCGCGTAGCCGGCGTCGAACAGCAATTGCAGCTGCACCGCCGGCACCGTGTGGCGCTCGGCCAGGATCACCTCGACGCCGTTGTCCAGCTTGCCGCGCTGCAGGGCGGGGAAGCTGAGATCCGGGAACGTGCCGACCTCGGGCACGCCCTTGCTGCGGTCGACGTCGCTCTTGACGGTACGGTAGTCGCCCTTCGTCGACAGCACCGGCGCCGGCGCACCGCTGGCCGCGGCACGACCGGCGACGTTCGCCATGTCGGTTTCCTCGACCTTGCCCGGCACCACGGTCAGCGTGTAGTCGCCCCTGGCGATCCACTGGTTCGCCACCGCGCTGACCTGCGCCGGCGTGGCTGCCATGTATTCCTTGAAGTCCTTCAGGTAGGCGCCCGGGTCGTTGCGGTACAGCTGGCCCTGGGCGAGGATCGAGGCCTGCGTGTTGACCTTTTCCAGCCCGCGCACGAACGAGGCGCGGGTTTCCGTCTTGACCCGTGCCAGCTCGTCGGCGGTCGGGCCGTCCTTCAGAAACTTCTGCCATTCGTCGGCGATCGCCGCCTCGACCCTGGCCGGGTCCGCACCTTTCTTCACGTCCACCTGCAGGTTGAACAGGCTGGCCAGCACGTGCTGCTCCACCTCGACCGAAACGTCGTCGGCCAGCTTGTCCTGGTAGACCAGCCGCTGGTACAGCCGTGAGGTCTTGCTACCGCCCAGCACGGCGGCGGCCAGTTCCAGCAGGTTCTCGTCGCGGGTGCCGCGGCCCGGCGCGTTCCACTCGCGATAGATGCGGGTCTGCGCCACGTTGTCGGTCATCGTGCCGCGGGTCGAGCTGGCGCGCGGCGCCACCCACGGCTGCGGCCGCGGCACCTGCGGACCGGCGGCGATGTCGCCGAAGTACTTCAGCATCTTTTCCTTCGCCAGCGCCGGCGTGATGTCGCCGGCCAGCACCACCACCGTGTTGGCGGCGCCGTAGTAGCCGCGGAACCACTGCTTGACGTCGGCCAGCGAGGCCGCGTTCAAGTCGTCCATCGAACCGATGGTGTCGTGGTGGTACGGATGGTTGGCCGGGAACGCCTCGGCCTGGATCAGCTCGCTGGCGCGGCCGTACGGCTGGTTCTCGCCCTGGCGCTTCTCGTTCTGCACCACGCCGCGCTGCTCGTCGAGCTGGGCCTGGCCGATCGCGCCGAGCAGGTGGCCCATGCGGTCCGATTCCATCCACAGCGCCATGTCCAGTGCGCTGGTCGGCACCGTCTCGAAATAGTTGGTGCGGTCGAGCCAGGTGGTGCCGTTCTGGTCGGTGGCACCGGCCAGCTCGAACGGCTTGAAGAACTCGTCCTTGTGGTTCTCCGAACCCTGGAACATCAGGTGCTCGAACAGGTGCGCAAAACCGGTCTTGCCCTTCGGCTCGTACGACGAACCGACGTGGTACCACACGCTCACCGCCACCACCGGCGCCTTGCGATCCTCGTGCACCACCACGGTCAGGCCGTTCGGCAGGGTGAAGCGAGTGTAGGCGAGCTCGGGGATCTGCTGCGTTGCCGCGGTCGCGACAGCGGCATCGGGAGCGGCCAGTGCCAGCGGCATGCCGCCGGTAAAGGCCAGCAGGCCGGCGATGAGCAAGGCGAGTGGTTTCTTTGCCACGGTGAACCTCCTGTTTCACGGATGAGTCCCCGCAGGCTAGCGGCGCCACGCAGCCATCGCAAATGACTTGCGGCACGGTCGGGCCGGCGCTGGCGGGGCGGTGTCCGACTGTCCGGCAGCGGGCGGACGGCTGTCCGCGGACAAATTTTCAGTCGCCGGATTCGTCGTCATGTATCAACAAAATCAACAGTTTGTACAGAACACAGCGCCTGGCACGGGGATTGCTCCATCCGGGGTGCAGGGACTTCCACTCATTCATCGGAGACATGATCATGAAATTCGAGACCTTGATGTTGCGCGGCCTGTTCATCGCCTGCCTGGCGGTCTGCGGCCTGATCCTCGGCGCGATGGTGACGACCACGCCGGCCTCCATGCAGCTCGCCACCAACAGCAGCGTTGGCGCGATCCTGCTGGCCGCGCCGACCAGCTGTGCGTTGCCGCCGGACGGCGTGGTCTGCCCGCAGATCGGCGGCTGAGCATTCGACGAAACTTTGCCCGGACACGCGATAATGGCGGGATGCTGCACGTCATCCTGTTCCGTCCCGAGATCCCGCCGAACACCGGCAATGTGATTCGCCTGTGCGCGAACACCGGCGCTGCGCTGCACCTGATCCGACCGCTCGGCTTCGAGCTTGACGACGCCCGGCTGCGCCGCGCCGGGCTGGACTACCACGAGTACGCCAGCGTCGCCGTGCACGACGACCTGGCCAGCTGCCTCGGCGCGATCGGCACGCCGCGCGTGTTCGCCTTCACCACCCGCGGCCGGGTCGCCCATGTCGATGCCCGCTTCGCCGACGGCGATGCGCTGCTGTTCGGCTGCGAAACCGCCGGGTTGCCGGCCGACGTACTGGAGTCGATTCCCGCCGACCAGCGCCTGCGCCTGCCGATGTGCCCGGACAGCCGCAGCCTGAACCTGTCGAACACCGTCGCCGTGGCCGTCTACGAAGCCTGGCGCCAGCTCGGTTTCCCTGGCGCGACCCCGTAGGAGCGCACCCTGTGCGCGATGCTCTTGCGGTTGCCTCGCCATTCATGGGCGGGCGATGCCCACCGTTCGCGCACAGGGTGCGCTCCTACAGATCACGGCCTGCACGGCTACAATCGCCGGATGAACGCCGCCACTCCCAACTCCTGGTTGCCGCAACCGCTGCGCAAGCTCGCCGGCCGTGCGCTGGAAACCGCGCTGAACCACACCTTGTCGCTGGATCCGGATACGCAGCAAAGGCTGGCTGCGTTGAACGGCCGCAGCGTGCAACTGCATTTGCGCGGGCCAGAGCTCGCGCTGGCGGTGACCGTCGACGAGACACGCCTGAAAGTCGGCCCGCCGCAAGACGACAGCCAATTGAAGGTCGCCGCCACCCCGGGCAGCCTGCTGGCGATGCTGTTCCGTCGCGACGACGACGGCATCGCACCGGGCAAGGTGGAGATCGCCGGCGACGCCGAGCTGGCACGCCGACTGGAAAAACTGGCCAGCAAGTTCGCCCCGGATTTCGAGGAAGCGTTCGCGCGCAGCTTCGGCGACGTACTCGGCGTGCCGCTGGCCAGGGCCGTGCGCAAGGGCCTGGCTCACGCCCGCGAAACCGCCAGCCATCTCACCGAGGACACCGCCGACTGGCTGCGCGACGAGGCTCGCGTGGCCATGGCGCCAGGCGAAGTCGAAGGCTTCCTCGATGGCGTGGACGACGTGCGCGAGCGCAGCGAGCGGCTGGAATCGCGCGTGCAACGGCTGATGCAACGCCTGCAGGGCAACGCCGCGTGACGCCGCTGAAAGTGGTGCCGCGCCTGCTGCGGGTCGCCTCGGTGCTGCTGGCGTACCGGCTCGACGAACTGGTCGACGCCGCCCACCTGTACCGCCCGCTGAAGCTGCTGCGGCCGCTGGTGGCGCGTCCGCGCATCGACATCCGCGGCCTGCCGCGCGGCGCCCGCCTGCGCCACGCGCTGACCGAACTGGGGCCGATCTTCGTCAAGGCCGGCCAGGTGCTATCGACCCGCCGCGACCTGGTGCCGGCCGATATCGCCGACGAACTCGCGCTGCTGCAGGACCAGGTCGCGCCGTTTCCCGGCAGCGAGGCACGCGCGATCGTCGAGCAGGAGCTGAAGCTGCCGATTGGCCGTCTATACGCCCAGTTCGACGAGACCCCGCTGGCTTCCGCCTCGATCGCCCAGGTGCACGCCGCCACCCTGCACGACGGCCGCGAGGTGGTGGTGAAGGTACTGCGCCCCGGCATCGACGCGCAGATCGCCCGCGACGTGAAACTGCTGCGCTCGCTCGGCGAGTTGGCCCAGCGCTGGCATCCGAACGCCGACAAGATCCGCCCGCTGGACGTCGTGGCCGAAGTCGAGAAGATGCTGGAGAACGAGCTGGACCTGCAGCGCGAAGGCGCCAGCGCCAGCCTGCTCAAGCGCAACTTCGACAGCGGCACCGACCTGTACGTGCCGGCGGTGCACTGGGAACTGACCAGCGCACGCGTGCTGACGCTGGAGCGCGTGCACGGCATCAGCAGCGACGACATCGCCGCGATCGATGCCGCCGGGCTCGACCGCAAGGCGCTCGCGGCCAAGGGCGTGCGGGTGTTTTACGAGCAGGTGTTCCGCGACAACTTCTTCCACGCCGATGCGCACCCCGGCAATATCTGGGTCGACCCCACGCACACCGGCGAGCCGCGCTTCATCGCGCTGGACTTCGGCATCATGGGTTCGCTGCCGGAAGCCGATCAGTACTGGCTGGCGCAGAACTTCATCGCGCTGTTCGAGCGCGACTACGCGCGCATCGCGCAACTGCATGTCGCCGCCGGCTGGATGCCCGCCGACGTGCGCCTGGATGAGCTGGAAGCGGCGGTGCGCACGGTGTGCGAGCCGTATTTCACCCGCCCGCTGTCGCAGATCTCGCTGGCCGAGCTGGTGGTGAAGCTGTTCCAAACCGCACGCCGTTTCCAGCTGACCCTGCAGCCGCAACTGATCCTGCTGCAGAAGACCCTGCTCAACATCGAGGGTGTGGGCCGCATGCTCGATCCGGAGATCGACATCTGGGCGGTGGCGCATCCGGTGCTGAAACGCATCCTGCGCGAACGCTACAGCCCGCGGCGCACCCTGCGCGAGGTGCGCAAGCGGCTGCCCGAATGGCTGCACGAGGCACCGCAGTTCCCCGAACTGGTACGCGATGCGTTGCGTCAGATCGGTCGCGGCGAGCAGCGCAACGTGGCCGACCCGGCGGCACTCAAGCTGCTGCACGACAACGCGCAGCGCCAGCACCGGCTGCTCGCCTGCGGCCTGCTCGGCGGCTCACTACTGATCGCTGCCGCCCTGCTGTGGACGCTGGCGCCGCAACACGGCGGCTGGCCGCCACTGTGCGCCGGCATCGCCGGCCTGCTGGCGTTCGCGGTCGGCTGGCCACGCCGCTGATCGCCGCCTTGTCGTAGGAGCCCGCTCGCGGGCGATGCTTTTGCATTGATGGTTGGGTAGAGAGATTCAAGGCAACAGCATCGCCCGCGAGCGGGCTCCTACGACATGAACGACACGCATGCTTGAAATTCTCTACCAGGACAACGCGCTGATCGCGGTGAACAAGCCCGCCGGTCTGGCCGTGCATCGTTCGAAGATGGTGGGCAATGCCGAGGAGTTCCTGATCGACCTGCTGCGCGAGCAGGTCGGCGACAGCGTGTACCTGGCGCACCGGCTCGATCGCGCCACCAGCGGCGTGCTGCTGGTCGCGCGCAGCAAGGACGTCGCCGCCGCGCTGGGCGAGCAGTTCATGGGCCGCTCGGTACACAAGCAATACCTGGTGGTGGTGCGCGGCTGGCCCGAGCCGGCGGAAGGCGTGGTCGACTACCCGTTGCCCGGCTCGCGCGAAACCGGCCCGCGCCGCGAGGCACGCACGCACTACCGGCGGCTGGCCACGACCGAGGTGCCGATCGCGCTGGGCCGCTATCCGCAGCAGCGTTACGCACTGCTGCTGGCCGAGCCGGAGAGCGGCCGCTTCCGCCAGATCCGCAAGCACCTGGCGCATATCCATCACCCGGTGATCGGCGACTGCCAGCATGGCCGCGGCGATCACAACCGGCTGTACAAGCAGCACTTCGGTTGCCACCGGATGCTGCTGCATGCATGGCGGTTGCGCTTCGCACATCCGGTCACGGGCGCCGCGATGGAGATCCAGGCGCCGCTGGACGCCGCTTATGCCGGGTTGCTCGATCGCTTCAGCTGGGCTTTGCCGGTCCAGGAGTGAGTGATGAAGCGAACAGTGAGGAACAAGAGAAAGTCAAAAGCAGGTGCATGGGCTCTTCCACTCGTTTCTCGCTCCTCGCTTCACCTACGCACTTCCCGCCCTCTACACTGCGCCGCATGTTGATCGTCAGCCCCCGCATCTCCCTGCCCGAGTCCGAACTGGTCGAGCGCTTCCTGCGCGCGGACGGCCCGGGCGGCCAACACGTGAACCGCACCGAGAGCGCGGTGGAACTGCGTTTCGACGTGGTCAACTCGCCGTCGCTGCCGGAGGAAATCCGTGCGCGCCTGCTGGCGCGGCGCGATCGCCGGCTCACCGCCGAAGGCGTGCTGGTGATCCAGGGGCGCCGCTTCCGCGATCAGGCGCGCAACCGCGACGACGTGCGCGAGCGGCTGGTCGAGATCATCCGCGGCGTGCTGCTGCCGCCGAAGAAACGCGTCGCCACCAAACCTACCCGCGCTTCGAAGGAGCGCCGCCTGGCCGGCAAGCAGCAACGCGGCCGGATCAAGCAGGGCCGTTCGCGCAAACCGGAGTTCGAATGAAGGGCCACCTCCCGACGCCTGCCCAGCTGCCGCCGCAAATGCCGCAACTGCGTGACGGATGGCAACGCCGCACCTGCCGCGCCGTGTTGCGCATGGCCGGCTGGAGCCTGGTCGGCGAATTTCCCGATACGCCGAAGCTGGTGCTCATCGCCGCGCCACACTCGTCCTGGTGGGACGGCGCATGGGGCCTGCTGATCAAGGTGGCGGTCGGCGCCGACGTGCATTTCATGGGCAAGCAGGAGCTGTTTTTCTGGCCGCTCGGCGGCCTGCTGCGCCGGCTTGGCGGCATGCCGATCGACCGCGGCGCCGCCAAGGGCGTGGTCGAGCAGATGATCGACCAGTTCCGCCAGCGCGACCAGCTGTGGCTGGGTATCGCCCCGGAAGGCACGCGCAAGCCGGTGAAGCGCTGGAAGAGCGGCTTCTGGCGCATCGCCCACGACGCCGGCGTGCCGATCTTCCCGGTCGCGTTCCACTATCCCGACAAGACCATCCAACTCGGCCCGCTGTTCAACACCAGCGCCGATATGGACGCGGACCTCGCCCGCCTGCGCGCGTTCTACGCGCCGTTCAAGGGCAAGCACCGCAATGTCTGATCGCCTCACCTCCGCATCCCGGCCCCTTCCATGCTCGGCATCCAACACTACGACGCCTTCCTGCTCGCCTGCATCGCGCTGAACCTCACGCCAGGACTGGATACGTTCTACATCCTCGCGCGCAGCGGCCGCGAGGGCCATGCGGTCGGCCTCGGCGCCGCGCTGGGCATCAACGCCGGCTGCGTGGTGCACACACTGGCCGCGGTACTGGGGCTGTCGGCGATCCTGATGACTTCGGCCACCGCCTTCGCCGTGCTGAAGTATCTCGGCGCCGCCTACCTGGTGTGGATCGGCTTGCGCATGCTGCTTGGCCGGCAAGCGTCGCACGCACCCGCCACGACGCGTGGCCATGGCTTCACCGCCGCGTTCCGCCAGGGCATGCTCACCAACGTGCTGAACCCGAAGGTGGCGCTGTTCTACCTCGCCTTCCTGCCGCAGTTCGTCGCGCTGCAGGCGCCCCGGGCGCAACTCGGGCTGCTGGTACTCGGCCTGAGCTTCATCGGCACCGGCCTGTGCTGGTCGCTGGTGCTGGCCCTGCTCGGTTCGCGCATCCACCGGCTGCTGCAGCGGCAGCCACGCATCGGGCGCTGGATGGACCGCCTGTGCGGTACCGTGCTGCTTGGTTTCGGGCTGAAACTGGCACTGCAGCAGCGCGGCTGAACCGGGCGTCCGGGCGGCGATGGGTGAATGCACCCGGCCAGCGACCTTCCTTGTCCTTTCCTGACCCCGCAGGGCCATCCCGCCTCCTTCCCGCGACGCGGAAGGTCACACGCGGCGTGAAAAACCTCACTTACCATAGACTCTCTCTTCATGGCATGGCACGTGCTTGCCAATATGCACTGAAAATGTGATACACATCACATTATGAACTGCGGACCGTAACAGGACGCAGGCATGCACTAGGGGAATCCGAACATGCACGTATTAATTACGGGCGGGGCCGGTTTTATCGGCTCCCATCTGGCAGCGCTGCATCTCGCGCGCGGGGACAAGGTCCATGTGGTGGACGACTTGTCGACCGGCCTGCGCGCCAACCTGGCGCCCTTCGAGGCGTCGCCGAACTTCCGTTTCGACGAGGCGGACATGCTCACCTGGCCGCTGCTGCAGCAGGCCGCGGCCTGGGCGGACCGTGTCTATCACCTCGCCGCCGTGGTTGGCGTGTACCGCGTGATCGCCGAGCCGACGCGCGTGCTTGCCACCAACATCGCCGCCTGCGAACGGTTGTTCCGCACCATCGCCGCCAGCGGCTGGCAACCGCAGGTGGTGGTCGCCTCCAGCTCCGAGGTCTACGGCCACCGCCATGCGGAACTGCTGACCGAGGACATGGACCTCAGCGTGTCCACCCGCGCCGGCACACGCTGGAACTATTCGGTCAGCAAGATCGCCGACGAGGCACTGGCCCTGTCCTACTCGCAGAAGTTCGGCATCCCGGTGCTGGTGGCGCGTTTCTTCAACACCATCGGGCCGCGCCAGACCGGACGCTACGGCATGGTCGTGCCGCGTTTCGTGGAGCAGGCGGTACGCGGCGAGCCGATCACGGTGTACGGCGACGGCGAACAGACCCGTTCGTTCTGCGACGCTCGCGACAACGTGCGCGCACTCGACATGCTCGCTTCGCGCGAGGGCGGCGACGCGCTGGTGGCGAACGTCGGCAACGACCGCGAGATCAGCATGAACGCACTGGCCGAGCTGATCCGCGAGCGTGCCGACAGTGACTCGCCGATCAGCCATGTGCCCTACCTGCAGGCCTACGGCGAGGATTTCGAAGACATCCAGCGGCGCCGGCCGGACCTGACCCGGTTGCGCACGCTGACCGACTTCCAGCACCGCTACACGCTGGAAGACACGCTCGACGAGCTCATCCGCGAACGACGCATCGCCTTCACAGGGACCGAACATGGCCACCGCCCCTTGGTTTGTCATCAGTCCTAACGCGCTGCTCAGCGTCATCGGATTGCTGCGCGGTCCGGACCGTACCGTACCGACGCCCACCCGCGACTGGCGCACAGCCGTGGTGGACGTGGTCATCCCGGCCTACCGCGAAGCGGAGAACATCACCCACTGCCTGGTCTCGGTGGCGCGGCAGACGCTCAAGCCGCGCAACATCATCGTGGTCGACGACGGCAGCACGGATGCCACGGCCAGCTGCGCCGAGCAGGTGGCGCAGCGGCTGGGGCTCGATGTCCAGGTGATCCGGCGCCAGTCGTCGATCGGCAAGACGCCCACGATCAAGCGCCAGGCACGCGAATTCGACGCGGACGTGGAGTTCATCCTCGACGGCGACACCTTCCTGGAATCGCCCGACTACATCGCCCGCTGCGTCGAGGAGCTCTACAAGGGCGTCGGCATCGCCTCGGTCTGCGGCCGCGTGCTGCCGATGCGCCTGGTGGACCGCCGCACCCTGGCCGCGACGCCGGAATACACCGCGGTGCTGGCCGGCGCGCCATTCGTCGACCCCAAGGCCGCACGCAGCCGGCTGCAGCTGATGTGGTGGGGCCTGACCAACATCTACCGCGATTGCCTGTACCGCTTCCTGCAGGGGTTCGTGTTCCACGGCCAGGTGGTCTTCTTCGGCGGCATCACCAACCCGGTGGGTTGCGCCGTGGCTTACCGCCGCGAATACGTCAAGGACCTGTTCGACCGCTACGAGCCGCAGTTCGGCGACAACCTGACCAACTCCGAAGACATCTTCATCGGCTTCGCCCTGATCAATCAGGGCTACCGCAACGCCCAGTTGCTGGACGTGACGGCACGCTCGGAAGAGCCGCTGGCCACGCGACTGCCGCGCCAGATCTCGCTGTGGTCCTCTTCCTTCCTGCAGAGTTGCTACTACTTCGACGCGCTGGTGCGCAGCCCGTTCAAGGCGTTCGCGCGCATGCGCCGGCGCCGGGACGAGAAGCAAGGCGAGTACGGACAGCACATCCAGGAAATGCGCAAGGTCCAGGAGCCGTACCGGCAGGCCTTCGGCGAAGAGGTCACGAAGCGTTACGGGCGTCCGCTGGGCTGGATCATCTTCATGTCCGCGATCGAGAAGATCGGCTTCCCCACAGCGCTGATCGTGATGGCCTTGCTGCGCTGGTGGGAACCGCTGCTGATCACCCTGCTGGCGGAATCGGCGCTGTCGCTGATCGTGCTGACCGTGATCTCCCGCGGCGAGCGCTGGAAGGTGCTGGGCAAAGGCCTGCTGGTGACGCCGCTGCGCTACTTCCTGATGCTGACCGAGATCCGCACGATCGGCCAGTTCGCCATCGACCTCTGGATCACGGGGAACCGCAAATGGCGCAAATGAAACCCCTTGCCTGTCTCCTCGGCGCGCTGCTGGCGGCGCCGGCCGGCGCATGGGCGCAGGCCCCCGCCATGCAGCCCCTGGATACGCAGGCGCGAAACCTGATGTGGTCGGGCCACACCGATGCCGCCACGCGCACGATGCGCGAGTACGTGGCGCAGCACCCCGGCGATCAGACCGCCGTGCTCGACCTGGCGCGCTACCTGACCTGGAATGGCGACTATGCCGGCGCCAAGCGCGTGCTGGACGCCCATCCGGAAGCCACCCGCGGCAGCGAGGGCCAGGTCGTGCTCGCGTCGGTGCTGGCCTGGGGCGGCTGGATCCGCGCGGCGCAGCAGGTCAACGCGGCGCCGCTGGCCGCCGATCCGGACGGCCTGCTGCCCAACTACACCCAGGCCATCGCCTTGCGGCAGTCGGCGCGACCACGCGAAGCGCTGCCCTACGTCGCGGCGGTCAAGCGCGCCAGGCCGGACGGCAAGGATGCGCGCGACCTGGAGCGCTCGGTGCGCATCCACACCGATTCCTTCGTTGCGCTGGGCTACCAGCGCGGCTCCGATTCGGACGATCTGGTGAGCTCGCAACCGACGCTGCGCGCCGAGCTGGCGCAGGGCGAGGCCTTGCGCTGGACGCTGGAACTGGGGCGCTGGGACTATCGCTCGCCGCTGGCCAGCCCCTTCGCCAGCGTTGCCGGCGGCCGCTCGATCGCCGAGAACCGCGGACTGTTCGGGGTGCGCTACGCGCCCTCGCTGTATACCGAACTGAGTGCTGCGGTCGGCCATTCCTCCATCGACGGCGACGGCCTGACCCCGTGGCGGCTGGGCCTCGACCAGCGCTTCAGCGACAGCTTCCGGGTCGACCTGCTGGCCGACCACGACCGTCTCGCCGCCTCGGCGCGCTCGGTGTCGCTGGGGCTGGGCCGTACCGGCATCGCCGGGCACGCGCAGTGGACACCGGACTTCAACTGGACCGGCGACCTGTGGCTGCGCCGCAACCACTACAGCGACAGCAACGCCAGCGTGGGCTGGGATGCCGCGCTGCGCCGTGCGGTGGTACGCAAGCCGGGTTTCATGCTCGACCTCGGCGCGATCGCGCAGCATCTGTCGTTCGACGAGAATCCCGGCCACGGCTACTACGCGCCGGACAGCTATCGACGCTACGCGCTGACCGTCTTCAGCTATGTCGGGCTGGGCGAGAACGCCGGGCTGTCGATCCAGGCCGGTCTGGGCCGGCAGCGCGACGAGACCTTCACTTCATGGCGCCGTGCCAACGACATCAACGCATCGCTGGTCGTCGGCATCTTCTCGCCGTGGCAGCTGAGCGTGAACGCCGGCTACAGCGAGCGGGTGCTGAACACCGGCGCGTACGAGGGCCGCACCTGGGGACTCACCCTGACCCGCCGGTTCTGACGGAGCTGCCGGTCGGATGCGAGTGGATCCGGGCAAGAAGCCGTTCCGCACCGACATCCAGGCCTTGCGCGGGTTGGCGGTGCTGCTGGTGATCCTGCAGCACGCCCGCGCCGGCCTCATCGGCGCCGGCTGGCTGGGCGTCGACATCTTCTTCGTGATTTCCGGCTTCCTGATCACGAACCTGCTGGCCAGGGACATCGGCCGCGGCCGGTTCCGCTTCGCCACGTTCTACTTCCGCCGCGCCAAGCGCCTGCTGCCGGCCGCGTACGTGACCTTCGCGGTGACCGCGGCAGCCGCATTCTTCCTGCTCGATGCCAGCGAGTGGCAGGATTTCACCCGGCAACTCGCGGGCGCGGTGAGCTTCACCGGCAACTTCGTGCTGCTGCAGCAGACCGGCTACTTCGCGGGCACCGCGGCACTCAAGCCGCTGCTGCACGTCTGGTCGCTGGCGGTCGAGGAGCAGTACTACCTGCTGCTGCCCGCGGCGCTGCTGCTGGTGCCGCGACGCTGGTGGTTCGCCGGCAGCCTGGCGGTGCTGATCGCCAGCTTCGCGCTGTGCGTCGCGCTGACCTACTCGCGGCCCGATGCGGCGTTCTACCTGCTGCCCACGCGCGCCTGGGAGCTGGCGATCGGCTCGCTCGCGGCGCTGGCCGGCGCGCACGGCCCGCGGCTACGGAGACTGGTGTCGCTGCTGTTCCTGCCGGCGCTGGCGGCGCTGCTCGTGGTCCCGATCTGGCCGCTGCCCGCGCCCAACTTCGCCAACATCGCGATCGTCTGCGTGGCGACGCTGGTGGTGATCCTGCGCCGGCACGACGAACTGCAGGACCGCCCGATCCCGAACGCGCTGGCCGCTGTCGGCGACGCTTCGTATTCGCTGTACCTGGTGCACTGGCCGGTCTTCGCCCTGCTCAACAACGTCTACGCCGGCGACCCGTCCTTCGGCACGCCGGCTCCGGAAGTGCTGGCCGGTGCGGTCGCGCTGGCGCTGCTGCTGGGCTTTGCCTTGTACCGCGGCGTGGAACTGCCGGTGCGTCGGCTCGAGCTGCGTTCGCCGCGGCGCTGGTCGCTGGCCGCACTCGCCGCTTCACTGTGCCTGGCACTGGTGCCGCTCACCCTCGCCGCGCGCACCGGCACCCACGAGATACGCGGACCAGCCATCGACTATGCCTGGCTGCGCCGTGACAACGTCGGCTTCGACAAGGTCTGCGAAGCCTACCAACACCTGGAGTACACCATGCGCTGCAGCAACGCGGCACATCCGGCGACCATGGTCTGGGGCGATTCCTTCGCCATGCATCTGGTGCCCGGGCTGGCGGCAACGATGCCGGGCGGCGTACTGCAGGCCACCAAGAGCGCCTGTGGTCCGCTGCCGGGGCTGGCCCAGATCCACGGGAGATACACCCGCGAGTTCGCCGAGCGCTGCCTGAGCTTCAACGACTCGGTGATCTCGTACCTCGCCGCGCATCCGGAGATCCGCACCGTGGTGCTGTCCAGTCCGTTCTACGAGTACTTCGACCCGGCGCGACGCATGCTGCATGTGGTCGATGGACAAGTGCGGGTGGAGCAACCGGATGCCGGGACCACGCTGGAGACGCTGGTCGCCACGATCGCCCGGATCCGGGCGCTGGGCCGTCGCGTGGTCATCGTGGCGCCGCCGCCGAGCACCGGCTTCGACTACACCCATTGCCTGGAACGCAAGGCGCGCAGCCGCACGCTGTTCGGCCGGTTCATCGACTGCAACATCCCGCTGGCGCAATACCATGCCAGCAAGCGTGAGGTCTTCGCCTTCCTGCAGCAGGTTCGCGCGCGGGCCGATGTCGAGGTGGTGTCGTTCGATCCGCTCCTGTGCGACGCCAGGCGATGCCGCACCGAACTCGACGGCACCCTGCTGTACCGCGACGAGGGACACTTGTCGTACGACGGTTCGGTCGCGCTCGCCCGGGCGATGCATCTGGATGCGCTGATCGCGAAGGCGGCGCACTAGCTCCGGCGGGCGCGGCTGCAACTCAGCGTGCCGAATGGCCCGACTCGTCGTAGTCGCGATGGGTCAGCAGGCCCGGGCGGATCAGGTCGATGAACGCGCGCGCCTCGGCGCTGAGGAACTTGCCCTTGCGCATCACCACGCCGTAGCTGCGCTGCGGGAAGAACTGTTTCATGTTGCGCACGGCCAGGCGGCTCCGGTCGGCCGCGGTGATGCAGATGCCGGTGACGACCGAAATGCCCATGCCCATCGCCACGTATTCCTTGATCACGTCCCAGCCGCCGACCTCGATCGCCACGTGGTACGGCACCTGCTGCTGCTGGAACACCAGGTCGACCAGCCGGTAGGTGGACAGCCGTTGCGGCGGCAGGATCAGGCCGTAGGGCGAAATATCCTCCAGCGTGATCTTGTCCTTCGCGGCCAGCGGATGATCCGGCGGCATGATCAGCATCGGGTCGTAGTGGTGCACCGGCGCCCAGGCGATGTCGTTCGGCACGTCGAGCATCGAGCCGACCGCGAAGTCGGCATCGTCGGCACGCAGCAAGGCCAGGCCGTCCTTGCCGGTGACGTTGGCCAGCTGCAGTTGCACCGCGGGGAAGCGCTCGCGATAGCGGCGCACCAGCTCGGGCAGCAGGTACTGGATGGTCGAGGTGCCGGCGGCGATGGTCAGCCGGCCGGCCTGCAGGCCCTTTACCTTGGCCTGGAAGTCGCGATCCAGCGTGTCCCAGCCCTCGACCAGCGGCCGCGCCAGCTCGTACAGCGCCTCGCCCGCATCGGTGAGGTTGATGCGGCGCCGACGCCGCTCGACCAGGCTCACCCCGAGTTCTCGTTCCAGCGCCTGCAGCTGCAGGCTGATCGTGGGCTGCGACAGGTACAGCGCCTCGGCGGCGCGGGTCAGCGTGCCCAGTTTCACCACGCTGACAAACGCGCGCAGCTGCTTGTGGCGGTTGCCCTTGTAGTAGAAACGGCCGCCCGCTTCGTCGGCATGCTCGCCAGCGACACGCTTTTTTGCTGCGTTGCGGCGCGACTTCTTCGGCTTGTTCAGCGTGTTACCAGGCCTTTTCATCGAATTCATTCAATCAGTTGGAATAAACATTGGCTATGCTCATAGTAATGATTGAAACATTCACTTAGTCAAATACATGATTCCTCCCTAGCTTCGAGTCATCCACGACACGGAGCGACCCCCATGGCAGTACCGCAGGAACGACTCGATACCGGCACCGTCGAGATCCACGCCGACCTCGCCGGTTACGAAAGCATCCTGACCCCCGCGGCATTGGGTTTCCTGGCCCGGCTGCAGCGCCGCTTCGAGGCCACCCGGCAGCGCCTGCTGCAAGCCCGACGCGAGCGCCAGGTGGGTTACGACGCCGGCGGTCTGCCGGATTTCCGCGCCGACACACTGGCGATCCGCGAATCCGAATGGAGCGTGGCGCCGATCCCGGCCGCACTGCAGGACCGCCGCGTCGAGATCACCGGGCCGGTCGAGCGCAAGATGATCATCAACGCGCTGAACTCCGGCGCGAAGGTGTTCATGGCCGACTTCGAAGATTCCTCGGCGCCCACTTTCGCGAACCAGCTCGACGGCCAGATCAATTTGCGCGACGCGGTGAACGGCACCATCGCGTTCACCTCGCCCGACGGCAGGAGCTACCGCGTCAACGACAAGCCGGCCGTGCTGGTGGTGCGTCCGCGCGGCTGGCACCTGCACGACAAGTTCGTCAGCGTGGACGGCGAACCGATGGCCGGCGCGCTGGTCGACTTCGGCCTGTTCGCGTTCCACAACGCCCGCACGCTGCACAGCCGCAACCGCGGCCCGTACTTCTACCTGCCCAAGCTGGAGGCGATGGAAGAAGCTGCACTGTGGGACGAAGTGATGGCCGCGGCGGAGGACGAGCTGCAGCTGCCGATCGGCACGATGAAGGCCACCGTGCTGATCGAGACGCTGCCGGCGGCATTCCAGATGCACGAGATCCTGCACGCGTTGCGCCGCCGCGCGGTCGGCCTCAACTGCGGCCGCTGGGACTACATCTTCTCGTACCTGAAGACCCTGCGCGGCCATCGCGACCGCCTGCTGCCGGAGCGCGGCCAGGTGCAGATGACCGCGCCGTTCCTGAAGGCCTATTCCGAGCTGCTGATCCAGACCTGCCATCGCCGCGGCGCGTTCGCGATGGGCGGCATGGCCGCGCAGATCCCGATCAAGGGCGACGACGCGGCGAATGAGGCGGCGCTGGCCAAGGTGCGTGCCGACAAGCTGCGCGAGGTGCAGGCCGGCCACGACGGCACCTGGGTGGCGCATCCGGCGCTGGTGCCGGTGGCGCAGGACATCTTCGACCAGTACATGCCGGCGCCGAACCAGCTGCGTGTGCTGCGCCAGGACGTGCAGGTGAGCCGTGAACAGTTGCTCGCCGCGCCGAACGGCACGATCAGCCGCGCCGGTTTCGACAACAACGTCGAGGTCTGCCTGCGCTACACCGCCGCCTGGCTCGATGGCCTCGGCTGCGTGCCGATCCACCACCTGATGGAGGACGCCGCCACCGCCGAGATCGCGCGCGCGCAGTTGTGGCAGTGGCTGCATCATGCCGACGCTCCGGCCGGCGGGGCGCCACCCGGGGGCGCTCTGGAATTCCCCGACCACGCGCCGATCGACTTCGCGCTGTTCGACCACGCGGTGGCCACGCATGCCCATCGCCTGCGCGACAGCCAGCACCCCGGTGCCGCCCGCGCCGACGCTGCCGCCGCACTGCTCACGACGATGACCCATGCCAGCACGCTTGGCGACTTCCTCACCCTGCCCGCCTACAACCAGCTCGCCTGACCACCGCTTCCTGTAGGAGCGCACCGAAGTGCGCGAATGCCTTTCGCACGATCACCCCAGAGCATTCGCGCACAGGGTGCGCTCCTACATCGACACCATCACCGGAGCCATGCCATGAAGACCACCCTGCCCACCGCCGAACAGATCACCCTGGACTGGAACAACAACCCGCGCTGGACCGGCGTCCGGCGCAACTACGCCGCCGAGGACGTGGTGCGCCTGCGCGGCACCGTCGCGGTCGAGCATTCGCTGGCCCGCCGCGGCGCCGAGCGGCTGTGGAAATCGCTGCACCAGGAGGACTTCGTCAATGCGCTAGGCGCGCTCACCGGCAACCAGGCGATGCAGCAGGTCAAGGCCGGGCTGCAGGCGATCTACCTCAGCGGCTGGCAGGTCGCCGCCGACGCGAACGTGGCCGGCGAGATGTATCCCGACCAGTCGCTGTACCCGGCCAACTCCGTGCCGCTGGTGGTCAAGCGGATCAACAACACCTTGCTGCGCGCCGACCAATTGCACCATGCCGAGGGCAAGGACGACTGCGACTGGCTGGTGCCGATCGTGGCCGACGCCGAGGCCGGCTTCGGCGGCGTGCTGAACGCGTTCGAGCTGATGAAGGCGATGATCGAGGCCGGCGCCGCCGGCGTGCACTTCGAGGATCAGCTGGCCTCGGTGAAGAAGTGCGGCCACATGGGCGGCAAGGTGCTGGTGCCGACCCGCGAGGCGGTCGACAAGTTGAACGCCGCGCGCCTCGCTGCCGACGTCGCCGGCGTGCCGACCCTGCTGGTGGCGCGCACCGACGCCGACGCCGCCGACCTGCTCACCTCGGACATCGACGCAAACGACAGGGCCTTCATCACCGGCGAGCGCACCATCGAAGGCTTCTACCGCGTGCGCCCGGGGCTGGACCAGGCGATCAGCCGCGGCCTCGCCTACGCGCCGTACGCCGACCTGATCTGGTGCGAAACCAGCAAGCCGAACCTGGATGACGCGCGCCGCTTCGCCGAGGCGATCCACGCGAAATTCCCCGGCAAGATGCTGGCCTACAACTGCTCGCCCAGCTTCAACTGGAAGAAGAACCTGGACGACGCCACCATCGCCAACTTCCAGAAGGAACTGGGCGCGATGGGCTACAAGTTCCAGTTCATCACCCTGGCCGGCTTCCACAGCCTCAACTACGGCATGTTCGACCTGGCGCACGGCTACGCGCGCCGCCAGATGAGCGCGTTCGTGGAACTGCAGGAAAAGGAATTCGCCGCCGCCGAGCGCGGCTTCACCGCGGTGAAGCACCAGCGCGAAGTGGGCACCGGCTACTTCGACCAGGTGACCCAGGCAATCCAGCAGGGCCAGTCCTCGACCACCGCGCTGAAAGGCTCGACCGAAGAGGCACAGTTCAAGCAGGCCTCGGCAGCGTAAGCACACGGCCCCTGTAGGAGCGCACCCTGTGCGCGATGCTCTTCTTCACATCACGAAGAGCATCGCGCACAGGGTGCGCTCCTACACCCCCATCGGCGGTACCAGTGCGATCACCGTCCAGCCCGGCCTCGGCTCCAGCTCGCGCTTGGCCGAAGCCACGCGCAACGCGCCCTTCTCCTCCACGCCGAACATCAGCACGCTGTTCGAGCCGTACTGTTCGATGAAGTGTGGCCAGTCGAACGTGCTGCTGAGCCGGGTCGACTTGATCCGCCAGCCCTGTGCCAGCAGGTCGGCGAAGCGGCCATGGGTCATCTCCTCGTCGAACAGCGGCGGGGCGAGCAGACTGCCGGCCAGCGCCGCGCGGTCGGTGTTCTCCTGCGGCGTGAGGTTGCGCAGCCGATACACCTTCTCGCGCCCGAACTCCTGCCGGTAATGCACGCAGGCCAGCGAGTTGCGCTCGCGATGGGTGGAGACCGCCAGCAGCCGGCCGATGCCGGTGAGGTCGAGGTGGCGTTCGGCATGCGGCGAGGCCGGGTTGCCGAAGAACGTGGCCAGCCCGTCCATGCGCGCTTGGCGGATGCCGTCCCAGTCATCGTCGGCCAGCACCACGCGGAAGCCGGCCTCGTCCAGCGTCTTGCCGATCGCACAGGCGACCTGGTCGGAGCCGAAGATCAGCACGCCGCGCGGCTCCGGCTCGGCCACCTTCAGCCAGATCGCCAGCGGCCGCGCGGTGGCGCTCTGCAGAATCACCGTGCCGATGATCAGGGTGAACACCAGCGGCACCAGGGCCTCGGCACCGGCCACGCCGAGCGCGTCCAGGCGCAGCGCGAACAGCGCCGACACCGACGCCGCCACGATGCCGCGCGGCGCCACCCAGCCGATCAGTGCGCGCTCGCGCCAATTCAAGCCGCTGCCGAAACTGGCGATCGCCACGGTCAGCGGCCGCACCACCAGCTGCGCGATCACGAACAGGGCGATGCCCGCGCCCAGCATGCCGTCCGGCAGCGGCCAGTGCAGCCGCGCCGCCAGCAGGATGAACAGCAGCGACACCAGCACCGTGGTGAGGCTTTCCTTGAAATCGAGGATGTCGTCGATGTGCACGCCACGCAGATTGCCCAGCGCGATACCCATGATCGTCACCGCCAGCAGCCCCGACTCGTGGGTGATCGTGTTGGATATGCTGAAGGCGAGCAGCACCGCGGCCAACACGGCGTAGTTCTGCAGATACTCGGGGATCATCTGGCGGCGCAGGAAGAACGCCATCAGCCAGGCGGACAACGCTCCGATCACCACCCCGCAGCCGATCGTCGCCACGAAGATGCCGATGGTGTGGCCCTCTTGGCGCGACACGATCGCCTCGTAGATCAGCACCGCGAACAGCGCGCCCAACGGGTCGATCACGATGCCTTCCCAGCGCAGCGTGTTGGCGATGCGCGCATTCGGGCGCAGGGTGCGCAGCATCGGCGCGATCACCGTCGGCCCGGTCACGCAGGCCAGCGCGCCGAACAGCAGCGCGATCGGCCAGGCCAGGCCGGCGACGAGATGCGCAGCCAGCGCCAGCAGCAGCAACGAGGCCACCGTGCCATAGCTGACCAGCCCGCGCACCGCCTTGCCGATCCCCGGCAGTTCATGGAAACGCAGGGTCAGGCTGCCCTCGAACAGGATCAGCGCCACCGCCAGAGACACGGTCGGGAACAGCAGTTCGCCGAGCAGCTTGTCCGGATCGAGCACACCGCTGACCGGGCCCAGCACGATGCCGGCCAGCAGCAGGAACAGGATCGCCGGCAGTTTGACCCGCCATGCCAGCCACTGTGCCAGGAAGCCGATCATCAGCATGCCGGCGAGCATCAGGCCCAGCTCGATAGTCATCGCAGTCCTTGGGGGATCAGGCCGCTATCGAAACATGCACCGGCAGAGACGTCCAGCCGGCAGGCGAAACTCAGAAGCGGCGGTATTGCAGCGCCTCGGCCAGGTGTTCGCGCTCCAGCAGGGCGGCACCGCCATCGAGGTCCGCAATCGTGCGGGCCACCCGCAGCACGCGATGGTAGGCGCGTGCGGACAGGCCCAACCGCTCCAGTGCATTCTCGAACCAGCGCCGCTCGGCAGGGCCCAGCGCGCAGTCACGCTCCAGCTCGCGCGTGCTGATCTCGGCATTCGGTCGCCCCGCCCGCATCAGCGATTGCCGCCGCGCCTTGAGTACGCGCGCGCGCACCGTGGCGGAATCCTCGTCGCGTTCACTGCGTGGCGTGCCCAGCTCCGCCAGCGGCACCGGCGGCACTTCCACGCACAGGTCGATACGATCGAGCAGCGGCCCGGAGATGCGTGCGCGGTAGCGCTGGATCTGGTCCGGCGTGCACTGGCAACGCGGGGCGCCGGCGTAGCCGCAGGGGCAGGGATTCATCGCCGCGACCAACTGGAACTGGGCGGGAAAGGTCGACTGCCGCGCCGCCCGCGAAATCATGATGTGGCCGGATTCCATCGGCTCGCGCAGCACTTCCAGCACGTGCCGGCTGAACTCGGGCAGCTCGTCCAGGAACAGCACGCCGTTGTGCGCCAGCGAGATCTCGCCCGGGCGCGGATACGAACCGCCGCCGACCAGCGCCACCGCCGACGCGGTGTGGTGCGGCGCGCGAAAGGGGCGCCGGCGCCAGCGCGCCAGGTCGGTCACCTGCCCGGCCACCGACAGCACGGCGCAAGTTTCCAGCGCCTCCGATTCCGACAGCGGCGGCAGGATGCCGGGCAGGCGCTCGGCCAGCATGGTCTTGCCGGTGCCCGGCGGACCCACCAGCAAGAGGTGATGGCCGCCGACGGCGGTGATCTCCAGCGCGCGCCGCGCCTGCGACTGGCCGCGCACGTCGGCCAGGTCCGGCCCGTCGTCGGCACCGCCGTTGCTGGGGATGCCGACCGGCATCGACAGCTCGTGCGCGCCGCGCAACCAGCCGCATACCTCGGCCAGGGTGTCGGCCACGCGCACGTCCACGTCCGGCACCAACGCCGCTTCGGCGGCGTTCTCGAGCGGCACCACCACGCGGCGCCCGCGCGCCCGCGCACGCAACAGCGCCGGCAGCACACCGGAGACGCTGCGCAGCGAGCCGGTCAGCGCCAGCTCGCCGAGGAACTCGCAGTCATCCAGTTTCTCGCGCGGCACCTGGCCGCTGGCGGCGAGGATGCCCAGCGCGATCGGCAGGTCGAAACGGCCACCATCCTTGGGCAATTCGGCCGGCGCGAGGTTCACGGTGACGCGACGGCCGGGGTATTCGAAGGCGGTGTTCTGGATCGCCACGCGCACGCGATCGCGCGCCTCGCGCACTGCGGCCTCGGGCAGGCCGACGATATTGGTGCACGGCAAGCCGCCGGAAAGGTGTACCTCGACCATCACCTGCGGTGCGGCGATCCCTTCCTGGGCGCGGCTGAGGGTGACGGCAAGACTCATGCGGCCGCTGATCGCTGACGCATGGAGGATGGGTCGCTGACAGAAACAATCATCAAGCGACTCCATCCAGCAGTGCTAATAAATAACCGCCTCCGATCGTTCTCGGGGTGAGGGTGACGGATCGGAGGCGGCTCCCGGGAGGTGGTTTGTCACTGACCCACGCGGGCAGCCACCGTGGCCTCCAGTTCGGCCACGCGTCGCTCCAATTCGTCGACCTTGGCGCGGGTACGCGCCAGTACCTTGGACTGGACTTCGAATTCTTCGCGGGTGACCAGGTCGAGGCGGCGCAATCCCTGCGCCAGAACGTCCTGGAAGTTGGTTCGCAAATCCTGATGCGCCTGTGCCACCCCTGGCGGTACCAACGACACAAGTCGCAGGGCAATCTTGTCGATATCCTGCCTATCCATCATGGATAGCGCCTCGAGCTCGTCGAGGTAAATACTAGGTGAAGGGAAATCAGGCGCGCCATCGGTATGCTCCGTCAAAAACTGTAGGGATTGTCCTACACGTGCCGTTCTCAGTGCGACAATGCCCCGCCGGACAGGCAAAATGCGTCTTCGGCATAACCGATGTCTTTCAAGGAACCACCCATGAAGCTGGTCGTGGCGATCATCAAGCCATTCAAGCTGGACGACGTGCGCGAAGCGCTGGCCGAAGTCGGCGTGCAGGGCATCACGGTCACCGAAGTGAAGGGTTTCGGCCGCCAGAAAGGCCACACCGAGCTGTATCGCGGTGCCGAATACGTGGTCGACTTCCTGCCCAAGATCAAGCTGGAAGTGGCGGTGGCCGACGACCAGCTCGACCGCGTGCTGGAGGCCATCCAGACCTCCGCCCGCACCGGCAAGATCGGCGACGGCAAGATCTTCGTCAGCACGCTGGAACAGGTGATCCGCATCCGCACCGGCGAGCTGGATCACGACGCGCTGTAATCCCACCGCAGGCCGCGCCGGCACTCGCCGCAAGCGGCCTACATGACGACTTATGCACAACTTTTTGGGTTGACCCTTCCCGGGTCACCCGATATGTTGTGTGCGTCGGTGCCCGACCAGATGCGACATCGGTCGGGCTTAAAAGGGAATCCGGTGTAACTCCGGAACTGCCCCGCAGCGGTAAAGCGGAAACGAAAGCACCCACATGCACTGGCCCTCGGCGGCTGGGAAGCGGGAGTGAGTAGGCGGATCGCCAGATCCATGTCCGCAAGTCCGAAGACCTGCCGACACATCGGGACGAACAGGTCCCGATGCGTAGTGACGGCTTCCGCGGGGAAGTGCGTCGTGGAGCAGGTCGCCGCCCGGCGCCCGGCTTGCGCGTCGCCTCCGGAACCCATCGCTATCAGGCCCTGCGCGCGGGAGCAGGCGTTTGATGTCCATGCTTCGGAGCCACCAGCCATGCAACCCCTCGATACCACCGAACGCGAGCGCACCGTTGCGCGCGTCGACTCGCCCGCCGCCATCAGCGAAACGCCCGCACCCGAAACCGCGTTCGCACTGACCCCGCCGCACAACCCGTCCCAGATGCGCGTGACCAAGCGCAACGGTGGGCAGGAAACTGTCGACGTCAACAAGATCGTGCGCGCGGTGACCCGCAGCAGCGAAGGCCTGCATGGCGTCGATCCATTGCGCGTGGCGCTGAAGACCATCGGCGGCCTGTACGACGGCGCCACCACCCAGGAACTCGACCAGCTTTCCATTCGCACCGCCGCCGGCCTGACCGCCGAGGAACCCGAATACGGCCAGCTCGCCGCCCGGCTGCTCGGCGCGTACATCGACAAGGAAGTCAGCGGCCAGGAGATCCAGAGCTTCTCGCAGTCGATCGCGCGCGGTGCCGAACTGGGCATCCTCAACGCCCGCCTGCGCGATTTCGTGGCCGCCAACGCGCGCAAGCTCAACGACGCGATCGACCCGCTGGCCACCCGCCGCTTCGAATACTTCGGCCTGCGCACCGTGTACGACCGCTACCTGCTGCGCCACCCGCAGCAACGGCGGGTGATCGAGACGCCGCAGCATTTCTTCATGCGCATCGCCTGCGCGCTCGGCGGCAACGAGATCGACGAAACGCTGGAGCTGTATCGCTTGCTGTCGTCGCTGGAATATCTGGCCAGCTCGCCCACCCTGTTCAACGCCGGCACCGCGCACGAGCAGTTGAGCTCGTGCTACCTGCTCGACTCGCCGGTCGATTCGCTGGAGTCGATCTACGACAAGTACGCCGACGTGGCCAAGCTCAGCAAGTTCGCCGGCGGCATCGGCCTGGCCTACTCGCGCGTGCGTTCGCGCGGTTCGCTGATCAAGGGCACCAACGGCCACTCCAACGGCCTGCTGCCGTGGCTGAAGACACTGGACGCGTCGGTCGCCGCGGTGAATCAGGGTGGCAAGCGCAAAGGCGCGGCCTGCGTCTATCTCGAATCGTGGCATGCCGACATCGAGGACTTCCTCGAACTGCGCGACAACACCGGCGACGACGCGCGTCGCGCGCACAACCTCAACATCGCGAACTGGATTCCCGACGAATTCATGCGCCGGGTCGAGAACGATGGCGAGTGGTCATTGTTCGACCCCAAAGTGGTACCGCACTTTGTCGACAGCTGGGGCGAGACGTTCGATGTTGTGTATCGCAAGGCCGAAGCCGATGGCCTGGCCGTGAAAACGGTGAAGGCACGCGAACTGTACGCGCGCATGATGCGCACGCTGGCGCAGACCGGCAACGGCTGGATGACGTTCAAGGACCGCTGCAACGCCACCAGCAACCAGACGGCCAACGCCCACAACGTGATCCACCTGTCCAACCTGTGCACCGAGATCCTGGAAGTGAGTTCGGCGACCGAGACGGCGGTGTGCAACCTCGGCTCGGTGAACCTGGCCCGGCACGTCGTCGACGGCGCGTTCGACTTCGACCAGCTCGCCGCCACCGTGCGCACTGCCGTGCGCCAGCTCAACCGGGTGATCGATCTCAACTTCTACCCGATCGAGACCGCACGCACCGCCAACATGAAATGGCGCCCGGTCGGGCTCGGTGTCATGGGCTTGCAGGATGTGTTCTTCAAGCTGCGGCTGCCGTTCGATTCTGCCGAGGCACTGGCGCTGTCCACGCGCATCGCCGAGGAGATCTACTTCAACGCGTTGTCGCAGTCGTGCGAACTGGCCGAGGCCGAAGGCGCACATCCCGGCTTCGCCGAAAGCCGCGCAGCGAACGGCGAGCTGCAGTTCGATCATTGGCCGAACGCCACACCGCACGACGACGCACGCTGGAATGCCTTGCGCGAACGGATCAAGCAGCACGGCCTGCGCAACTCGCTGCTGATCGCGATCGCACCCACCGCCACGATCGCCTCGATCGCCGGCTGCTACGAATGCATCGAGCCGCAGGTATCGAACCTGTTCAAGCGCGAAACACTGTCCGGCGATTTCCTGCAGGTGAATCGCTATCTGGCCGACGAGCTAAAGACGCTGGGCCTGTGGACGTCCGAAGTACGTGACGCGATCAAGTTGGCGGAAGGCTCGATCCAGGGCATCGCATCGATACCCGAACGCCTGCGCGCGATCTACCGCACCGTGTGGGAGTTGCCGCAGAAGGCCCTGATCGAATTGGCCGCTGCGCGCGGCGCGTATATCGACCAGAGCCAGTCGCTGAACCTGTTCATGGAAAACCCCAACATCGGCCAGCTCAGCTCGATGTACATGTACGCGTGGAAGGCCGGCATCAAGACCACGTATTACCTGCGCTCGAGGCCGGCGACGAAGATCGCCAAGACCACGGTGTCGGCGGTGCCGGATCAGGCGCAGGCGAATGCAGCCGTGTTCTGCTCATTGGAAAACCCCGAGTACTGCGAGGCCTGCCAGTAACTCCACGCCCGTCATCCCAGCGAAAGCTGGGATCCAGTGCCTGTCATATCCACCCGAAGGCCGCTGGATTGGCCAGCTTCGCTGTTGTGGAGCTTTTCAGCTTTCGCTGGAATGACGGTATGGGAGCCGTGCAGTTCAGCCGCAAATCTCCACATACAAATCCCGCCAATACGGATTGACTTTCTCGATGAGCTCGATCTTCCACGCCCGCTTCCATGCCTTGATCGCCTTCTCGCGGGCAATCGCGGATTCCATCGTCTCGTGCACCTCGAACCAGACGAGACCGTGCACATGATGACGCTCCGTGAAGCCATCGATTACGTTGTTCCGGTGTTGCCAGATGCGTGCTGGAAGATTGGAAGTGACTCCCACGTACAACGTGCCGTTGCGATGGCTGGCGAGGAGATAGACGCACGGCAAGCGTTCGCGCATGGAAGAAACCCATTCCGTCATTCGATCTCGATGAACCTACCAATGAACCGGTCGTCACCCCAGCGGAAGCTGGGATCCAGAGCCTTTGCCCTACGTAACAACGCGGCAACAACCCAAGTCGCTGGATCCCAGCTTCCGCTGGGATGACGATCAAAAACATCCGCGCCTCATCGGCTGCGAACCACACAAGGAAAACCATCATGTCTGCCCAACCCACCCGCAACACCCACATCCTCGATCCCGGCTTCGAACTCACCCTGCGCCCGATGCGCTACCCGGGCTTCTACGAGATGTACCGCAACGCGATCAAGAACACCTGGACCGTCGAGGAGGTGGATTTCTCGATGGACACGCGCGACCTCAACACGAAAATGTCCGCTGCCGACCGCCACCTGATCCAACGGCTGGTGGCGTTCTTCGCCACCGGCGACACCATCGTGTCGAACAACCTGGTGCTGAACCTGTACCAGCACATCAACGCGCCGGAAGCGCGCATGTATCTGTCGCGCCAGTTGTACGAGGAAGCGCTGCACGTGCAGTTCTACCTCACTCTGCTGGACACCTATATCCCCGATCCGGCCGAGCGCAACGGCGCGTTCGCGGCGATCGAGACGATTCCGTCGATCCGCCAGAAGGGCGCGTTCTGCTTCAAGTGGATCGATTCGATCCAGGATCTGCGCCGGCTGGAAACGCGCGAGCATCGCCGCCAGTTCCTGCTCAACCTGATCTGCTTCGCCGCCTGCATCGAGGGGTTGTTCTTCTACGCCGCGTTCGCCTACGTCTACTACCTGCGCTCGCGCGGCCTGCTGCATGGCCTCGCCGCCGGCACCAACTGGGTGTTCCGCGACGAGAGCGGGCACATGGCGTTCGCGTTCGAAGTGGTGCGCACCGTGCGCGCGCAGGAACCTGAGCTGTTCGACGACGCCATGCGCGCGCAGGTCGAGGAAATGATGGAGGACGCCATCGCCTGCGAGACCCAGTTCGCCGAAGACGTGCTGTCCGGCGGCGTGGCCGGCATGTCGGTGAAGGACATGCGGCAGTACCTGGAATATTGCGCCGACCAGCGTTTCGCCCAGCTCGACATGCCGAAGAAGTACGGCGCAAAGAACCCGTTCGACTTCATGGACCTGCAGGACGTGCAGGAACTGGCCAACTTCTTCGAGCGCCGCGTCTCGGCCTACCAGGTCGGCGTGCAGGGCGAGGTGGCGTTCGACATGGCGTTCTGAGCGATGTGCCGGACGGCCTATTGACTACACGTGTAGGCATGGCGTAGCTTGCCTACAACTGTAGTCAAACCGGTCATCCGTCATGCGCAAACCCACCATCGGCGACCAGGAACTGGCGCTGCTGCATCACATCGACGAGTGCGGTGCTGCCTCGGTAGGCGAGGTGGCCGCGAGTTTCGGCGAGCCGCGCGGGCTGGCCCGCTCCACCGTGCTGACCATGATGGAACGCCTGCGCGGCAAGGGCTATCTCAAACGCCGGCAGCTCAAGGGCCCCCAGTCAAAAGGCGTGTTCCGCTACAGCACCGCCACCGGTCCGGGCGAAGTGATGCGCAGCGCCGTGGGCAGCTTCGTCGAGAAGACGCTGAGCGGCTCGGTATCGCCGTTCGTGGCCTGGATGTCAGAGCGCGCTGAAGTCTCCGACACCGAACTGGCTGAGCTCGAAGCGCTGGTGACCCAACTGCAATCACGGCGCAAGGAGTCGTGATATGGACGCACTCAACCATTTTTCCGGCATCCTGCTGACACGACTGGTCTGGACGTCCATCCAGGCGGGACTGCTGATCGGCGCCGTCTACCTGGCCGGCCGTTTGTGGCCGCGCCTGTCGGCGGCGATGCGCTGCATGCTGTGGTGGCTGGTCGGCGCCCAGCTGTTGCTCGGCCTGCTGTGGCACGCGCCGCTGGAGCTTCCGCTGCTGTCGCCCGCACCGCTTGAAGCGACCGCGCCGGCCGCGCTGCCCGTGGCGTTCCTCGCCACGACGGCGACCGCCGACGCCACGCTGGCGCCACTCGCTCCGCCGACCACACCGGTGCTGTCCTGGCACACCGGTGTTGCCCTGTCGTGGCTGGCCGTTGTGCTGTTGCAGGCGCTGATCGCACTGCGGCAATGGCGGCAGGCACGCCGCATGCTGCGCGAATCGCAGGCCTTGCGCGATGCCTCGTTGCAAGCGCTGTGCACGCATCAGGCGCGGCAGCTTGGCTTGCGCCGCTGTCCACGGCTGCGCGTCTCGAACGCAATCGTCTCGCCGCAGGTGACCGGCCTGTGGCGGTCCACCGTGCTGCTGCCGGCCGGCCACGCGCTCAGCGCCGACGAAGCAGCGATGGCGATCGCGCACGAACTGGCCCACCTGCGCCGCGGCGATCTGTGGCTGGCGTGGGTGCCGGCACTCGCGCAGTGCCTGTTCTGTTTCCACCCGCTGGTGCGCTGGGCAATGCGCGAATACGCGCTCAACCGCGAATCGGCCTGCGACGCGCAGGTCCTGCAGCAGGACCACGCCGCGCCGCAGGACTACGGCCGCCTGCTGCTGCGCCTCGGCGTGGCGCAGCCGATGCACGCCGGCCTCGCCGGTGCTTCCCCGTCCTTCCACAATCTCAAGAGGCGACTGACCATGTTGCAGCAAACCGTGAACCAGCCGCCGTCGCGCACGCGCGGCTGGCTGCTCGTCGCACTGATCGCCCTCGTCGGCGTGCTTCCCTATCGCGTGACGGCGGCCGGCGCGGACAACACTCCCGCCACGCCGGCTTCCACCCAGGCAAGCCTGCTGCCGCCACCGCCGCCGCCACCGCCG